>JAYZDK010000186.1:0-6705 GCA_036337845.1 Myxococcota bacterium
CACCACACCGCCCTCCCCCACCAGTCGGCTCTGTAGTTTCTCAGCCGCTAACGAGCAGTTCTCTCCGATCGGGCCGCCGAGCACTGCAATGGTATTTCCTTCAGCGCCAAGATGGGCAGACGTATCAATCCCCCGGGCTGCTCCCGATACCACAACTGCACCTGCACGAACCGTCTCATGTGCCAATGCGAAAGCAGTGTCTTTCCCATTCTGGGTGCAACGACGCGCCCCTACGATAGAGACGGCCGGAGAAGACAATCGCTCCAAGCTACCCCGCCACCAGATCACAGGCGGAGGAAACGGAAGATCCATCAACGCGCTCGGATACTGCTCCTCGCCCCAAACACACCAAGAATGACTCGATTCCACTGGTTTCGATGTCGAGATTTCCTGAAGCAGCCGTGGCGAAAAGCCCACCTCTCTAAGCGTGTGCAATGAAGCCTGCGGTAGCCCTGATGCACCCCCAAGACGGCTCACCGCCTCGCGCAAATCCACGCGACCAGAATGCCTGGAAAGCGCTACCCAAAAACCGGGAACCAAGTTGGACATGGCGAACCTCGACTTGAGGAGGATCACCGCAGCCTTCACAAGCTATACGCAAGCTCGCTTGCGACAAGGGCTATTCGACAGTCATCGCCAAATGATCGCCACGGCGGATTACACCGCTGGAATCCACGATAACCGCAGTGGAGTGATACTCGTCCACGCGTGTGATCACCACTCGTCCCGCAACCTGCGCGGGCAACTTGGGGTCATACCCATGAATGTCCTTTCCATCATCTCTGCGATGGATCACATAGAAGGCATCGCCAACCCGCAGGCCATCCGCACGACCGCGATCCACAAAAACGGTTTCGCCTGTGGAGGCAAGCCTCGCCAGCAGGTTCAGCCGTTCAACCACCATCCCATCCAGCTCGCCCTTCGGCTTGGACACCGGCAGCGTCACAGACACCGGGTACAGCGCAGTGAGTCGGTCCCCGCGATTCATCTCCACGTAGGACCGTCGAATCACCGCAGTGGCCATTCCACCCTCGGTATGAAGCACCCGTACCTCAGCTGCTACGTGAAACATGCGTCCATAGCGAAGCCGTCGGATTTCCGGATGGCGGACACGCTTTCCACGCCGCACCACCGCCAGTACATCCCCGCACTCAACTGGATTCTCATCATCCATGCGGAGGTACACAAGGTCGCCTTCGCCCAAGGAGATCATTCCCGACTTGGCCCCATACACCTTTCCGATAAAGTCCACATCTCCACGGTCCGCCAGGAACCCAGGACTGATGTAGAGCGCCGCCTCCATGGTGTCCGTAAATCGAAGGTCGGGCCCACACTCCGCCGCCACGGTCTCGAACTGGCTGGCCGGAACAATGTACCCATCCCCACCCGCGGAAGAGTCTTCAAGGTCCATGGTGGGAGGTTCCAGCAACGTACCTGGCGTAAACACAATGGTATTGCCTGGATAAATCCAGTGAGGGTTGGTGATGTAGGCGTTGTAAGACCACATCCTGGGCCACTCGCGAGCTTTCTCCCAGAACGCACTGGAAATATCCCAGAGCGTATCGCCCGCCTGAATGATGTAGACCCGAGATTCCGAACTATCCGAGGTCTCCACTTCACCGGAGACCGAGAACGTCCCTTCCGGAAGTGTTTCCGCCTGAGCGAAAGACGAACAAGCCCCTACCGTCAGCACACATACCAACAGCTTTCGGAAACAATTCAAGTCCGCCAAACAACTCTGCACTATCTTGATCTTCCCTCGGCAAGGTTCCGCAAGTCAATGGCCAAGCATAAGCCAGAACGTTTTTCTTGAGAAACAACCTCATTCATTGCGGGTCACCATCAAATCTTGTTCCGGCAATTCATCACGCAGTGAACCCCGGGCCTCCAGCGCTTCACTCTCCGATGTAAACGGTCCCACTCGAACCCTGAACCGGTTCATTCCCTTGACAAAAGCCTGTACGTGCCACGCCTCGTGCCCGTCCCCGACCAACTGGTTGACGCGCCCGTCCGCTTCCTCAATCGTGGTGTAACTCGCCACTTGAATCGCCCAGCCTTTGGTGGGCGCAAGGGGGCGCTCCGGCTCCACCTCACCTTCGGGCACAGGAGACGGGGCCGGACCAGGATCCGGCGCGACGACCACTACTGCCTCCAACTCTACTTTCTCCGACTGGGGCACCTGGAGCTTCGGGCGTGACGCCACAAGCTCCTCTGGAAAGCTGAATTCCGCCGCATGAGCCGAGCGTCTAGAGGCCGCCTGTTCAACCTTGGAGAGCAGTTCGGTAATCGTGTCATCCTGCACATCCGCGTCCACCAGGCCACTGGTACTCACATCAGCCATGACCTCAGCACCCGAGGAAGCTCCCGACCGCCCCAGCATCAGGCCGAGAAAGAAAGCCAGCATCACAAGAGACACCGTAATGATCCCCAGCGCGAGGATCTGAGGCGGGCTCAACCAGTACTGTCGGCCAGCCGAAATACGCAGGGGCTCACGCATATGACAAGTATAACCAGAAATGGACAAAAAGGGTTGACACGTCAACGCATCCAACAGGATGACTGGGAGGAATCAGATGACTTCCACTCGCGTGTCCGCCCTGACCAACTCCGCCAGGTACAGAGTCTCCACGTAGTTGCGCATCTTGTCGAGCGTAGATTGCAACTGCCTGGAATCCGAACCCACCATCACACAGGAAACCACAAGTCGACGTAAATCATCCTGTGCATCCACTTCCGCCACCGAAGCATTGTATCGAGACCGAATCCGTTCCTTGAGCCGGGAAACGATGCTGCGCTTGTCTTTGAGGGACCGGGCCTGTCTCAGCCGGAAGTCCAGTAGGAGGCACCCCACAGTTACAGACGAGAGCTGCGTCGGCATGGGTTCGCTCTACACCCGCAGTCAGGCCGTGGCGCTGACTTCCTGAAGGGTAAAGGTCTCCACCGTATCTCCTTCCTTGATGTCGGCATAGTTCTCGAGTCCGATACCGCACTCGTATCCCTTCTCCACATCCCGCACGTCGTCCTTGAACCGGCGAAGCGAGCTGAGCTTGCCCTCCCAGATGACAATACCGTCACGAACCAGGCGAGCGGTGTGTCCACGGACAACCTTGCCTTCAATGACCATGCAACCGGCGATGGTGCCAATCTTGGGAATAGTGAAAGTCTTGCGGACCTCGATGGAGGACTCGTGCTGTTCCTTGAACGTAGGCTCAAGCATCCCCAGTGCGGCAGCTTTCACCTCATCGAGGGCCTCGTAAATGACCTTGTAGGTCCGAATGTCCACACCTGCAGAATCACCCGCCAGGCGAGCCTTGCTGTCGGGGCGCACGTTGAATCCAAGAATGATGGCGTTGTAGGCCGTAGCCAATGTGACATCCGACTCCGTGATTCCCCCAACACCGGAGTGCAGAACCTTCACATTCACGCCTTCCACATCGACGCCTTCCAAAGAAGCCTTGAGAGCCTCCACAGAACCTTGGACATCCGCCTTGATGACGAGGTTCAGATCGACAGTCTCCCCTTCTTCAGACATGGAAAACAAATCTTCCAAGGTCACCTTCTGGCGATGACTCATGCCTTGTTGACGATCGATTCCGTGGCGGTGCTCAGCAAGCGAACGAGCCGCGGCAGCATTCTTCACCACCGTGAAGTCATCTCCCGCAACAGGCACACCCTCAAGCCCAATGATCTCCACAGGCATTGAGGGGCCCGCAGCCTTCACAGGCTCACCCAGGTGATTCGACATCGCCCGAACACGACCGGCAACGGCCCCCAGGACAAGGGAGTCGCCAGCAGACAACGTTCCCTTCTGAACCAACAAGGTCGCCACAGCACCGCGGCCCTTCTCAAGCCGTGCCTCAAGGACCACACCTTCAGCATGGCGATCAGGGTTCGCCTTGTACTCTTGGAGCTCTGCCACCAGGAGAACAGACTCCAACAACGAGTCGATGCCGTCCCCTTGAAGGGCCGAGACATTACACATGATGGTGTCGCCACCATACTCCTCGGCCACCAGCTCGTGCTCCATCAGGCGCTGACGAATGGTGTCCGGAGTCACACCCGGCTTGTCGCACTTGTTCACGGCAACAATGATCGGAACCCCTGCGGCGCGAGCGTGATTGATGGACTCCACCGTCTGCGGCATGACCCCATCATCGGCAGCCACAACCAAGATGACGATATCGGTGACCCCCGCACCCCGTGCCCGCATTGCCGTAAAGGCTTCGTGGCCAGGCGTGTCGATAAACGAGATCGACTGGCCGTTGTGGTCCACTTGGTATGCACCAATATGCTGGGTGATCCCCCCCGCCTCTCCACTGGCGACACTGGCCTTTCGAATGGTGTCGAGCAGCGTGGTCTTTCCGTGGTCGACGTGTCCCATGACGGTCACAACCGGCGCCCTTGAAACCTGGGCATCATCCACGTCTTCGTGCTCAATAAAGTGCTCTTCTTCCTGGAACCCAACCTGCACGGCTTCGTACTCAAATTCCTGAGCAACAAGCTGCACCGTGTCGAACTCAAGCTGCTCGTTGATGGTGGCTTCCTGGCCCATGCCCATCAGGGTCTTGATGACGTGGGGAGCCTTCAGTCCAAGCTGATGTGCCAGTTCACCCACCGAGATTGTTCCATCGACCTGGACCTTCCGCTTCTGCGCCTTCGGTTGCGGCGACGGTGCCTTCGGACCACTGCGCTTGTTCCGCTTTCTACGAGTGTGGGTGGGCAAACGGAAATCATCCATGAGCGCCTGACGACGACCACGACGCTTCGGCCGACGAGGCTTGCCACCTCGGCCTTCATCTTTTTCGGCGCCAGCCTCGCCAGCGCCTCGAGTGCCCGGCTTTCCAGAACGCCACGGGCTGGTCGAAGTTTCTTCGGCCGGCTTTTCTGCAGCCTTGCGCGGATTGGCCGGGTCATAGCCCGGGGGCAAGCTGATGACAGCGCTTCCAAGAGCTGGCAAGTCAGGCATCTTACGACGCTTATCCGCCCCCTCTGAAACAACGGCCTCACTGGGAGCCGTTTCCGCCTCCACTGGAGCTGCTTGCTCAACGCTCACCGTTTCTGGCGCATCAGCCGCAGCCTCCGCCTTCGGCTCACTCTCAACGGGCGCACTGGCCTCAGCCGGCTCCGCTGGTTCAACAGCAACAGTCTCGGCAACCGGCGCTTCCTCGGTGCTCTCGGGAGCAGACTCCACGGTTTCCTCTGCAGCCGGCGCCTCCACAGGGGCCTCAGCCTCCGACTCCACTGGGGGCGGAGCAGCCTCTACGGTTTCTGCGGGAGCTTCCTCAGTGCTCGGGGAAGCCATGGTCGGAAGTCCTGCCGGCGGCGAAGCTGCCGCATCGGTATCTCCTCCACGCTTGCGCCGACGCCGAATTACTTTCGTGCCCACGCGAGTGGTCTGGGTTTTACCCGCTTCCGTTGATGTGGCCACGTCCTCCTCACGGCGCTTACGCACCACCGTCGGTGACGACGGCTGAGAGAGGCGGTCGAGTATGTCCTTTTTCGCCATTGCGAACCTCAAATTTTCCAAGCAACGGCGGGATCTAACGCAGGGCTTGCATTCTGCCCAACTCATTCATCAAGGGTTGTAGTGCCCGACCCGCCCCCAAAGCAAAAATGGCACGTGTGCCCTTACCAATCCGAGCCCCTAATTCCTCGCGATCCAAATCCAATTCATAGACCGAAAATTCAGGAAAACGGGCCGCGAAATCTGCCTTCAATCTAGTGGAAGCATCACTGGCAAACCCCACAGCCTGTGCCCGGCCGGATTCGACGAACTCCCAGGTGGCGTTCTGCCCACTGATGAGTCGCCCTGTGCGCGCAGCCAAAGACAACGCATCGCAAAGATGACGGTGATTGGCAGCCTGCACCTTGGACAACACGCCCTGGGTGTCGACCGCAGTTCGAAAAGAGCGACTGAGCAGTTTCGGTGCAGCCTCCAGTTTCAGGAGGTTTTCCCGAGTGGGTAGCACCCACGCCCCACGTCCAGGAAGGCGGCAGCGGTAGTCCACCAACAGCTCTCCATCCGGAGACAGAACCAGTCGAACAAAGCTCGAAGGTTCTGCCTGCGTTCGTGTGACCACACAAGTCCGCAAGGTCTGCTATGCCTCCGGGGGAAGCTCCAGAGAGCCGTCCTCAACAGGAGCCAGCTCACCGACATCATCCGCGAGGGGCGCTTCTACAGAAAGCGACTCGGCTTCACCAGCTACTTCCTCTTCAGCCACAGGCGTCTCTACCTCAGCCGCCTCCACTGGAAGCTCCTCACCCGCCTCAGGGGGCAACTCCTCCATGGAATCGGGCGCAGCTACAACCTCACCAGCCTCAGGCGGAAGCTCCTCGGCTTCCAAGAGCGCACTTTCCTCTCGGGACTTCCGAGCTTCAGCTTCTTCGAGAATGAGCTGCTCCAAGACAACATCCGCAGCAGAAATCAGCGTTTCGGCTGCCCCCACTCCATCCAACCCAAGAATGCTGGACACCTCAAACGGCTCTGCGTCCGTAAGTTCCTTGACGGATCGGAAGCCATGACGAATCAGGTTTTCAATCATCTCCTCATCCACGCCCTCAACTCGACCGAGTTCGGAACCAGCTTGGTCGTTGAGTTCGGTATGACGAGACTCGGAATAGATATCAATACGCCAACCGGTCAACTGCGCAGCCAGGCGAACGTTCTGACCCCGACGACCGATGGCCTTGGAGAGTTGATCGTCC
>JAYZDK010000187.1:0-13927 GCA_036337845.1 Myxococcota bacterium
CCTCGATCCACGATCTTCGGATCGAAGACCTGGTCGGGCGCACCATCCAAACAGGTCAACACTGCTTTGGCTGTACTGCGGGCAGCGGCAGCTCCTGTGGCGGGCGCACTGCTTGAACCAAGCCTCTCAGGCACCGCCCTGCGTGGTCTCGAGCGACATGTCTGCATGGTGGTCCAGGCAGGCCTGAATACGACTCAATGACGCATCCTGTCCCAACAGCTCCAGCGTCGTAAAGATGGGCGGGCTCACCGTCGTTCCCGTCAAGGCAATACGAATAGGCTGCGCCACGGGGCCCAATCGACCCTCACAATCTGACTCGGCCTGCTCAACCAGCGCAGCCTCAATGACAGCCTCTTCCCAAGAATCCACGGCAGCGAGACACTCCAGGCTACGCGACAATCGCTGCCTCCCGTCACCCTTGAGTAGATGCTTTCGAATGGCTTTGGCCGGCCCCCAAGCCGTGGGAGCCTCGAAAAAGAACAAAGACTGAGTACAGAAATCCTCCAACGTCTGCGCTCGCTCTTTATAGAGCACTACGACGCGGCCCAAGGCTTCGTCATCCAGGTCTGCAAGGGGACTCTGCACAAACTGAAAATAATCCCGCAGCCCGGAGACGATCCGCTCTTCCGATGCTGCCCGGATATACATCCCATTCATCCAACGAAGCTTCTCCCGATCGAAACGGGCCGCAGTTCGCCCCACACGATTCAACGTGAACGCTTCACTCATTTCCTCAAAGGTCATGATCTCCCGGTCATCACCCGGACTCCAACCCAACAGAGCCAGGAAGTTGACCAGCGCTTCCGGTAGGTAGCCTGCCCGCCGAAAGTCGATGACATCGATCTCTGGCAGGTCCGCGTCCACCGCCAAAGCGATCTGCTCCGCAAGTCCGACATCATCTGTCTTCTTCTTCAGAAACCGTTGGACCTCATCCGCATCGATACCGGTGGCCTCAGCGAGTCCCGCTGCATCCAAGCCCGCCTCACGCACCGCAGCGCGAGCCGCCTTGGCCTTGTCACGCTTCGACATCTTGGAGCCCGCCATGGAAAAAATCAGCGGCATGTGCGCATGCACGGGCATCTCCCAACCAAACGCCCTGTAGAGAAGCAAATGTTTGGCTGTGTTCATCAAATGTTCCTGCGCTCGAAGAACATGACTGACCTGCATCTCGTGGTCATCGACCACGACAGCAAAGTGGTAGGTGGGAAACCCATCGGCTTTACACACCACAAAGTCGTCCACATCTTCACCGGGAACTTTGATGTCACCCAAGATGGCGTCAGAAAACTCGACATCCGCCCCACTGGTCTGAAACCGCAGAACCGGCTTTCGACCTTCTGCGCGATAGGCAGCGACCGCTTCATCGCTCGCTTTACCCCCTCGATAGTGGAACGACTGCTTCGCAGCCTGGGCTTCTTGGCGCATCGCTGTCAGCTCTTCGGGGGTTTCCCAAGCCTCATACAAGAGGCCCTGCTCAAGCAGCAACTGCATCTGCGCCCGATAGATTTCAAGCCGTTCTGACTGTCGATAGGGAGCACCAGGGCCCCCTAGCGCCGGGCCCTCATCCCACAAAAGCCCCAACCAACGAAGATCCTCTGAGATGCCCTCCTCCGAGGCCAACGTAGAACGCACACGGTCTGTGTCTTCAATCCGCAAGACCATCCGGCCCTTGCTATGCCGAGCAAAAAGGAGGTTGAACAAAGCGGTTCGCGCCCCCCCCACGTGTAGACGACCCGTCGGGGATGGCGCAAAGCGACATCGCGTGATCATGCCGTACCTCCAAGTCCGAAGCGGGTAACGCACCCACTTGCCCTCCGCCCCTGGTATAGTCCGTGCGCGGGAGAAATGACCGTGGCATCTAAAACACGCACCGTCGTCTTCACCGACCTTGCGGGCTACACAGACACTGTTTCGCGCTCCGATCGGGAGAGCCTCAGAGAACTGCTCTCCGAGCATGAACGCGTCGTTATGGGCCTTATCGAGAGCCATGGCGGCCGTGTCGTCAAGAACCTCGGAGACTCCTACATGGCTCTGTTCGACTGCGCTACCGATGCGCTTCGAATGTCGTTGGAAGCTGTAGAGGGAGGCCTGCGCGGTGGAGGCATGAAGATTCGTGTCAGTTGCGCCACGGGCGACATCGAAGAGATCGAGGGGGACGCATTTGGGGACATGGTGAACCTCTCCGCACGGATCAACTCCAAGACTCCCGCGGGTCAGGTCTGGTTCTCCGAGAGCACGCGACTCTGCATGAACAGCTCCGAGATTCCCTGGGAGCAAGTCGGCAGCTTTACCCTCAAAGGCATTCCCGGAGACGTACCCCTGTACCGAGCGGTGCCGCTCTCCCATTGCTGGCTACCAAGCCCAGTGGCCAGAGCCGTGAAAAAGGGAACTCTCAGCATCGTCAAAGCTGGAGAAACTGCTCCCACGCTTCCCCCGGACCCGTACATCTTGTTCGAGGGGTTTGAGCCGGGCTCGGCAGAATTGAATCGCGCAGTCGACGCCCTGCCCGTACTGGATCCCGGAAAACTGTGGCTGGCCGTCTATGCGCTGCCCCCCAGTGACCGTCACTCTTGGCAAGGGGATGGCCGAGGCCTGGTAATTGGCACACCCGACGCATTGGCCACCGCTATCGCTGCCACAAAGGAAGAGGTCAAGAAACCTGTAGGGACCCACACCATCATCCTGGACACATCGGAGCCCGCAGAGTTGGAACTGGTCATGGCTGGCCTGGCGCTGCCTTCCGTGCCCATGGCGAATGTGGTGGGTGGCTACACATACGATCTGCTTCCTGATGGAAGATGGGTCAATCGCTCCCCACAAGCTGTGATGCGAATCGACATTGCACCTTCGGGAGTCCAATGCCAGGCCCTTGCCGCAGGTATTGAGGTCAATGGAAAAATGCTCCCATCGGGAACCACCATTCCGCTGAACGACCACGCAGACATTCGCACCCCCAGCGGACCGATTCAGTTCAAGAGCATTACCGAGATGTCTTACGCAGGGGTGCTGCTATCCGACACTCCATTGCGCTTAGGCGTAAAGTCTGGGGAGAAGACGGAGTTGGGCCGAGAGCCCAACCATCCTGGAATCGCACTGCCCGATAGGCGTGGACAAGAAAATATTCGCTGGTGCACCGGTGGGAGAGCGGCCAGAGCACGTGAGAGCGGATTCACTCTAGACCGTGCACTCGCCGGCCGCCGACAAGCCAGTATCGAAGTCGAGAGTGAAGGCAACTGCACCGTAAACTCTCTTCACGATCGGTGTCCGACCTGGCTGCTCGGGGATAGCGGTCAGTTCCAACGCATTGACGGAAGCCTCAAGGCCAACGTGGGAGACCTGATTGTAACGGGCACCTCCGTCATCGCGCTCCGACAGCCCGACTTGTTGGACTAGTCCTCAACCTCGAGCCGCCACAGCCAAGCCATCACTGACCTGCAGCGGCCAGGGGTCAGGCGACACGTGTCTCAACACCTCTGGTGGAAGCGCATCGAGCTGAGTCGCACAACGTGCTGCCGATACCTGCACATCATCCACAGCCGCAACTCGCTCACCCCGCAGCACAACCGGCTGAAGCAGCAGGCTTCCACCCTGCTCCTCGAACCCGGCCGCTTCGCTCTCCAAACAAATCGCATCTCCCCTTGGGCCCCGCACTACCTGCTTGCGGCCTGGATAAGCCGAGGCGCCCGGGCGTCTCACAAATTCCCACGAGCCCCCCCGGTAGATCTCGGCAAGGCGATAGGCCAGCGACACCCTCGACCCCCCAGTACCCACTGCCACGTGCCGACCGACTCCAAAAAAGTCCGCCGGCGTATTGGACTCCACCAGATCAAACAAACGCTGCTCATCCAGCGAACCACTACCCAGAATCTTGACGTGGGCCAAACCTGCTGAATCCAATGCTTCCCGCACCCCGGGAAGCACCTTCCCCAGGTCATCGTGGTCCACTCGCACGATTCGAATATCGTCCTTGAACGGCGCCAAAGCGCGAGCACCCTCCACAAGGTCACCCGAGGGAAGAGCCACGAAACCCACTTTCGGAAAGTGAACCCGAAAGGCCTCCAGCGCAGCCGGGTCATCATCATAGGCGGCCATATAGGTCTCTGAGAGCGTACCCATGACAGGGATTTCATACAGTGAGCCCGCCAGTGAACAGGAAGTGCCCGCGACGCCGCCCACAAAAGCAGCACGGGCCGCCCTCAATGCGGCCTCTGCACCCGGCTGCATACGGCTGCCAAACTCATAGACTCGCCGCTCTCCCGCGATTCGAGCTACCCGCGATGCACGGGTCGCCACCCCAGTGCCGTGTGAGACCGCTTGTACCAGTCGAGTCTCCAAAAGACTCGCTTGAGCCAAGGGAGCTGTAACTCTCAAGATAGGCTCATTTTGAAAGAGAACCGTACCCTCCGGCACCGACCAGATATCTCCAGTAAAACGAAAATGACGCAGTGATTCCCACCATCCCCGCGCAATATTGGAGAAGGCTTCCTGGGATTGAAGCCACTCCACATCCTCATCTGAGAAGCTCAAGTCCAGGGCTGCATCCGTCGCCTCCACGACCCCACCCGCCACGAGATAGCCATAGTCGTCGGGGACATTTCGGGGGTACAAGTCAAATGTTGCCTCCCCCCAAAGTCCGTCTGCATGATAAACAGCCGACAGCACCAACTGATAGAAGTCGGTGTGCAGTCCCGCATGAAACGAGTCGAAGCGAGGGCGATCCATGGCGCGAGAATATCCCGGACGCTCCCGTAAATCCCGGAAGAGGAATTCCTCAGGCACCAATGCGGTCGTCGTAGATGGCTATTCCCAACGTTGGTTGGACCAGGGTTTTTGCTGGGTGTACCCCAAGGAAGTCCTGCACCAGCCCTCAAAATGCCGTCCTGGCACCACGGTCCAGATTCGGAGTGAGGATGGCCGAGATCTGGGCGCCGGCATTTGGGACAATGGCTGGATTGCAGTACGCCGGTTTCGGAGCGACCACGGTGCGGTCGACAAGAAACTGCTCGCCGAGCGCCTCGACAAATCCATTGCCTTGCGTCGCGATCTGCTCGATGAGCAGACCACGGCATTTCGCTGGGTCAACGCCGAAAACGATGGCCTACCCGGTATCCGGATTGACGCCTACGCCCACTTTCTCGTGATCTCGCTGGACTCTCCATCGCTTACCTGCCTCCTGGAACCCATCTGCGAGCTTCTTGAGGACCGGCTTCAACCCAGAGCCATCTTCCAGGCCTGGCGGCCAGACCCTCGAGACAAGCTGGACACCCACCAACTTGAAGACCGTCTACTCAGAGGCCATGCACCTCCGGGCGACGTGCGCGTCACAGAGCGCTCCATCGCTTGTCTTGTGCGCCCCGGCGCGGGAAAGGACATTGGAATCTTCCCAGACATGCGTGACAACCGAGCCTGGCTTGAACCTCACTGGAACGGCCGACGGGTCTTGAACCTGTTCGGATACACCGGCTTCTTCTCCGTGGTGGCGGCGGCCCATGGGGCCTCGGAAACAGTGACTGTAGACCTCTCCTCGAATTTCCTGGACCGCGCAGAAGCCAATTTCCAAGCCAATGGAATCGACCCAGCCAACCACCTCTTTATGGCCGGCGATGTCAGAAAGGTTCTCGACCGCCTCCGTAGAACCGGAGAGGTGTTCGACATCGTCGTATTGGACCCACCCAGCTTCTCCCATGGCCCGGAAGGCCCCATGAGCGTAAAGAAGTCCCTTCCCGGCCTAGTCTCTTCATCCACTCGCGTCTTGCGAGACGGTGGCTGGCTCGTAGCCTCTACCAACCTCGGTGAACTCAGCCCCAAAGACTTCCATGCCTTGGTACGCAACGGCGCCCGAAAATCCGGCTGCACCCTTCAGTTACTCCACGAGGGCGGGCAGGCATCGGATTTTCCCTCGGACACCAATTTCCCAGAAGGTCGATATCTCAAATTTGGCGTCTGGAGAGTCTCCCACAACAAGTCGTCGTCGGGTTAGTCAGGCCACATGACCCTAAGCCGCGATCGTCTGTCTATCCCTTCGTTTTCAGGAGGCCCTCCTCGAGAGATTCCCATCCTGACTGTGGATGCAAATCAGCCCGGCCCAACAGTCGTCATTACCGCAAACATTCACGGAGACGAAGTCACAGGCCTCGGCGCCATTCATTCCCTGAGCCAGACCTTGGCATCCAGCATCCAGTGTGGGCGTATCCACCTCTACCCTTCTCTCAATCCAGACGGGCTGGCGGCACGCACCCGGAAAGTACCGCCAGACGGACAGGACTTGAACCGACTCTTCCCTGGTCAGGCACAGGGTTCTCCCGTAGAGCGCATGGCGCATATTATCTGGGAAGACCTCGCAAGCCGAAAGCCCGACGTCGTAATCGACCTCCATGCAGACTCCCCAATCTCGATACCCTACGCGATTACAGACCGGGCCATAGCACTAGAAGGCCTCGAACGGCAGCAGCTTGAGCAAACATGTGAATCTCTCGCGGAAGCCTCGGGACTCACCGTTCTCCGCGAGTATCCAGACGACCAATACACCCACTATGGTCTTCAGCACTCCCTGGCGGGAGCCATCACAAACAACCTGCGCATTCCAGCAATCACGATTGAGTGTGGGCCCAGGCTGTATATCCAAGCCCAAGCAGTCAAAGTGGTCGAACAGGCAGTGCTCGGCATCCTGACCGCACAAGGACTCTTGAATCACAAACCCGAACCACACGACACCCAGATCCAGGGAGGCCCCTGGAAACGAGGCGCTGGACCCAGAGCCTCTGTAGCGGGGATTGTGCACCACCTGGTTTCTCCGGGAACTGAAGTCAGTCGCGGTCAGGCAGTCGCAGAGGTTCGTTCTCTTGCAGGAGACACCTTGGAGAGACTCTGCATGCAGGAACCCGGTTTCGTCATCTCCCTGACCGAACGAGCCTGGGTTGGACCAGGGGTCTCTGCCTGTACTCTGGCCACAGCGGAGCCCCCTCAAAACC
Organism: Myxococcota bacterium; assembly: GCA_036337845.1. GTDB lineage: Bacteria > Myxococcota_A > UBA796 > UBA796 > CAJQPC01 > JAYZDK01. The sequence continues at coordinate 6,972 of JAYZDK010000187.1, forward strand.
ACTGAGTTCAACCCAGCAGCCCCACCCGATTGCGGAGAGCCTCCAAGGCCCATACCTTCACCGCATGAAGAATCGCGTAGTTCTCATCACTGGCTGCAGCCGAGGCATCGGCAAAGCCGCAGCCGTAGAACTCGCCCGCACAGGCTGGACTGTTGTGGGAACGCTTCGCAATGACGTGGAACGAAAAGCCCTCGAGGACGCTGGAGTGGAGATCCTCCATCTCGATGTGCGCAAGCCTGAAGAGATCGACGCATGCATCTCAGAGGTCATCAAGCGCCACGGGCAACTCGACGCCTTGGTGGCCAACGCCGGATACGGTCTCTTTGGTTGCTTTGAAGACCTCGATGATCACCAGATTCGTGACCTGATGGAAGTGAACTTCTACGGCGTATTGGCCTGTGCTCGGGCCGCATTGGGACACCTGCGCCAGAGAAAGGGGCGGCTGGTGATCATCGGCTCCGTCGCTGGCCGACGCGGTGCGCCCGGCTCTTCAATCTACAACGCTTCGAAATTCGCACTGGAAGGCTGGGCGGAGGGCTTGTCTTTTGAGCTGGAAACCCAGGGGGCGCGAGTGATTCTGGTAGAACCCGGCCCCACCGTCAGTGGGTTTGTGAAGTCACGAACCATGGGGACTCGCTGTGGAACCGGCCCCTACGCCGAGTTGACTCTTCGACTCCAATCACTCCAAGACCAGGTCTTTGATAATGCCGAACCTGTCGATGGGGTGGTTGAAGCCATCCGATTTGCGTTGGAAGCTGTGGACCCCCCGCTTCGACTGCCGACCGGACGACAAACACGTCTACAAATATTCGCTCACAAGACTCTGCCCTGGAAGGTCTGGCGCAGCCTGGTACGACAGCGACTCGCAAGTGTCGAGCCCAAATCCCCTTCCTCGAACTGACTCGAGAACCCATTCGAAGCGGATAAACCTCGGCAATACCGAGATCCATGGCTATGTGAAGGGCTCGTTTTCGCACAGCAGCACCAAAGGAGTTCTTCCATGTCAGACAAAGGTGGTTCTATCCGCGACCAACTTGAAATGTTGGGTCGCACTGGAGACGGCGGTCCTCCGCTGAAAACCATATTCAGTGTGCTTGCAGTCCTCGGAGGGCTAGCGGTCCTCAACAGCCTCTTCTACACGGTGGAACCCGAGGAAGTTGGAGTGATCCTCCGATTTGGCGAATACAACCGCGTCACGGAACCCGGGCTTCGCATGAAAGCACCCGCACCGGTCGAAGAAGTGATCAAGGTACCGATCCAACGCCAACTCAAAGAAGAGTTTGGCTTCCGCACCCGTGAGTCGAACATACGAACGGCCTATGAGAAAGGAAACTATCTCGACGAGTCTCTAATGCTCACCGGAGACCTCAACGTCGCGGTCGTCGAATGGATCGCCCAATACCGGGTCAGCGACCCCTATCAGTACCTGTTCAAAGTCCGGAACGTCCGAGACACCTTCCGGGACCTCAACGAGGCCGTGATGCGACAAGTAGTCGGAGACAAGACGGTCAACGAGGTGCTGACCATCGGAAGACAAGCTGTAGCCTCAGAGGTAAAGCAACGCCTCCAAGAGCTGTGCACGGAATATGAAACCGGTATCAAGGTCGAGCAAATCGTTCTCCAAAACGTCAACCCTCCGGACCCGGTGAAGCCCTCCTTCAACGAGGTCAACCAGGCACAACAGGAGAAAGAACGGCTCATCAACGAAGCATTGACCGCCTACAACAAGGTGGTGCCACGAGCCCGAGGCGAGGCCAAGCAGATGCTAGAAGAAGCCGAAGGTTACGCGACGGACCGTGTGAACCGCTCACAAGGAGACGCCATGGCCTTCAAGGCCCTGCTGGAAGCCTACGAACGGGCCCCCGAGGTCACCCGTAAGCGCATCTACTTGGAAACCATGGCTGATGTCTTTCCCAAGACCCGCGGGAAAGTGATTGTCGACAACGACATCGATGGAGTCCTGCCCCTGCTCTCCCTGAACCCGAGAGGACAATAATGAAAGCGACAAAAGTACTGTTCGTACCGTTTCTGCTCATTGGTTTCCTCGTGCTGACCGAGGCTCTGTTCATTGTTTCCGAAACCGACCAGATCATCCTCACACAGTTCGGAAAGCCAGTGGGCAAGCCCTATGTAAAGCCCGGCCTTCACTACAAGATTCCATTCATTCAGCGTGTAAACCGATTTGAGAAGCGCTTTCTCGAGTGGGATGGCGCCCCCAACCAGATTCCAACCCGCGACAAGCGCTTCATCTGGGTGGATACCACCGCCCGCTGGCAGATCAAAGATCCGCTGCTCTTCTTCCAGCGACTCCGTGACGAGCGAGGCGCCCAGTCTCGGCTGGACGACATCCTGGATGGTGAAACACGCAACACCATCGCAAAACACAACCTCATTGAACTGGTTCGCACCTCGAACAGAACGCTCAACCTCCAACCAACGGACGAAGAGATACCGAATGAGGCCCCAACCTCAGCAGAAGAGAACGAGCCTCCCAACCAGGATTCCGCTGAAACTTCAACCGACGAAGAGACTGAAGAAACCCACGAAGTAAGCGAGGAGGTCATCAGCGAAAATATCGAGAGCGGGCGAGACCTCCTAGCCGAACAAGTGCAGGAAGCGGCTCGAGAAGCTCTCAAGGACCTGGGCATCGAGGTGCACGACTTCCGGTTCAAACGAATCAACTACCAAGAGGCCGTGCGACAAGAGGTCTATACACGTATGATCTCCGAACGAAACCGAATCGCCGAGGAGTATCGTTCCGAGGGCCAGGGTGAAGCAGCCCGCATCAACGGCGAACGCGAGCGCCAACTCAAGGTGATCACGTCTGAGGCCTACCGTCAGGCCAAAGAAGTCAAAGGACGTGCCGATGCAAAGGCTGCAGACATCTACGCCGAGGCCTACAATCGAAACCCTGAGTTCTATGGATTTCTCAAATCCATGGAACTCTATCCAGATGCCCTGGACGCCAACAGTCAAATCATCATGGGAACAGACAGCCCATTCCTGAAATACCTGGGTACAATCCGCTAAGTCCAACACCCAATGGGCAGCGGTTTTTCCTGTAGACCGCTGCCGCGGACAGAGAGAATCCGCTCTCTGCCGCAACGCCCCTTCGAGGAGAAGCCATCGTGCTGTCAATACTCTTGTCGGCGGCGTGGGCCGCCCCTCCCGCAGAGGATGCAGCCCGCTGGGCGCCGGTGTTCTACCAGGACCTCGCGGATGGACTCCTCAACAATCCGGCCAACCGACGGCGAGACCTTATCGCTGCCATCGACTTCGATGGAAACTACGACCCCTTCGACAACGCCGAGAATGCCGACGCTGGGCAATACCCCCTGACCGGCTCCATTCTCTACGATGTCGTCGAAACCGAAACCCACCTCTACCTGCTCTACTCCATTTTTCATCCGATCGATTGGAACACCACCGGCGTCATTGATCACGAAAACGACATGGAGCAGGTCTGGGTAATCGTCCAGAAGAAGGCCGACGGAACCCGAGAGATCTCAGCGGTTCTCACCCAAGCGCACGGACAACTGATGGCCTGGAGCGACACCCTCTCTGCGGCTTCCGGTTTCAACCTCTCCGCCGGCGGACTGGATCTTGAGGGGGAACATCCACGGGTATTCATCGAACCCAAAGGACATGGCCCCGCTCTATGCAGCTTTCCCGGTGGACTGCCGCTACTCAACCCGATCATCTGTAACCCCGCCCCCACCGAGGACCTGGTGATCTATCGAGCACTGGAGCCCGGAGAGCCCAACACTCTGAGCGAGCCAGACACTTCCATTGGCCTGGTGGAGGCCGAGTATGAGTTGGTGTGGGGCTACGAGACTCTCTGGCCGTTTCGCACCAGCCTTCGCCAGGACAATGCGAGCCCACCTCTCTGGGAAGACCCCTTTACCTGGATACCTACCCGCAACACCGATGCAGACCTCACAAACAACCTGCCTCTGAACCCCACGTCCGTCAGCGGGCTGGGATCCCGCATGGCCGGTGATGAAGGAGGAGGCGCAGGCACTCCCCCTTGGGGCTACTTGGTATCCAAAGATGTGTTTGCACTCGACACCGTCGGAGAACGAGGCGATTGGTTGCTCGACCCTCCATCCATCCACGCGCTGGTGTTCAATGACCCCTGCGCAGAAGAGCCCGGCTTCTACAACTACCTCTTCCACCCCTACCTCGATGACCTGCTACAGCCCGGAAGCCCCCGTCCTCACGACGGCATCGACCAAGGCCGACGTTGTGACGGAATCGAGGCACTCCCAACAGATACCGCCGACACGGACCAAGAAGACACAGCCCCCACAGAACCCCATCCAATCGACACTTCAGACTCGGACACCGAGAGCTCAGTTCCCCACGAAAAGAACCCATCTACATGTGGCTGCACAGCTCAATCTCGGTCCAACCCCTTGAACTTGCTGGTGCTCATCTTGATGATCTGTGGTGTGCGTCGGATGGGCTACTCCGAACAGTCTTGACCTGAATAGCTCGCCCACGACCAAGCGTGTTCAAAGAGCCTCACAGTCCTCGGGCTCATCCACCTCGCCATCACAGTCGTTATCGATGCCGTCGTCACAAACCTCGGGCGCATCTGGGTGCACACTGGCATCCTCGTCGTCACAGTCTTCATCCAGCATGTAGCCGTCCGCATCCGCATCCGGCAGTCCCGTGTCCCAGTCTGTGGGGGGAACGCCATAGCAAGCCCCCAGCATCATCGGGGTGAATACCAATGTCATTTTGGTGGCCAGCTTCCCAAGCCGGGAATCCCTTCCACAAAAGGGACAACTGTTTTCCTCTTGATGATGATGACGCCCACAACTCTTGCACTGGTTCATGGCAACCTCCGTTTCCTGAGACTGCACTCATGATGGGCCAGAGCACCGGGGCTCGTCAATCAATGGACCCCAGTTCCGTCAGGGTATCTCTAATTTAAGCTCGAGCCTGGGAAAGCCGCCGTGCAATCAGAAGGGCCACCTCGAGACTCTGTGCATAGTTCAATCTCGGGTCACAGAAGGTTTCATAGCTCCGAGACAGATCCTCAGGAGCGATTCCCTGCGCCCCTCCAATACACTCCGTCACATCCTCGCCGGTGAGCTCCAGGTGGACGCCCCCCAACACACTTCCAAGAGATTCGTGTATCTCAAAAGCCGCTCGGATCTCCGAGAGAATATGGGAGAAGTCTCGCGTCTTGAAACCGCCGGTCGCCGTAGTGGTATTTCCATGCATGGGGTCACAAGACCAGACCACAAGACGTCCGCTCTTCTGTACTGCTTCGATCAACGGCGGTAGGTGCCCAGCAATCTCCTGGTGTCCGAAACGCGTGATCAAGGTGATTCGTCCGGGCTCTTGGTCCGGGTCCAACTGCTCCAGCAAACTGACGAGGTTTTCTGGTTGTAGGGTGGGGCCCACCTTCAACCCAATCGGGTTTGAGATGCCTCGAAAATACTCTACATGCGCACCATCGAGCTGTCGGGTGCGATCCCCAATCCACAACATGTGAGTGCCGAGGTTGTGGTACCGCCCCCCGTCGCCAACCGTATGCGCTTGCTCATAGGGAAGAAACAGTCCCTCATGAGACGTGTAGAGTTCCACCGTACGGAGTGCATGGTCTCGCTCAACTCCGGTCGCCCGCATGAACTCCAGCGCATCCAGCAGTCGTCCCACAAGGTCCTCGTAGCTTCCTCGATGCTCCGGACTTCGAACAAACCCCAAGTCCCAGTGCTCCGGGTGCCGCAAATCCGCAAATCCACCGTCCAAGAGCGCTCTGACGTAGTTCAGTGTTGCGGCCGAATGAAACGTGGCCTGAATCAGTCGCCGGGGGTCCGGTTCCCGGTCCGAAGGATCATGACCGTTGATGATATCCCCGCGATAACTATGCACCTCCACCCCATCGACCACCTCGGTCGCTCTGGAGCGTGGCTTGGCATTTTGGCCAGCCAGGCGGCCTACCCGAACCACGGGCATACGAGCCCCCCAAGTCAGCACCAGGCTCATCTGAAGCAAGATCCTAAGCTTGTTCTCTATCGGCCCCTGAGCACAGTCAATGAAGCGTTCCGCACAATCCCCACCTTGCAGCAAAAACCGCTCTCCACGAGCCACCTCCGCCAGCTGCGCCTTCAACGCTTCAATCTCACCCGAGTGAACCAAGGGCGGCAACGCAGTCACCTGTTCCAGTGCTGCAGCCAATGCGGCTGGGTCTTTGTACTCCGGTTGCTGAACAATCGGCTTGGTTTTCCAGGAACTCGGATTCCAGGACATGTTGCCTCCGAGGGTTGCTCTCCCTAACCAGATCCCCTGAGACGAGATAGCTTGCGGACATATAAACCGCAGAAGCACCGTTTCCGCCCACAAACCGGAGCCAATCATGGCCGATAAACAGTACCTATCAGCTCCTGTCTCCAGCACAGAGATGCCCAAAGGCATCCCCTACATCGTCACAAACGAGGCTGCCGAGCGCTTTTCCTTCTACGGCATGAAGGGCATCCTCATCATCTTCATGACCAAGTACCTGATGGACTCAGGCGGCAATGCCGACTTCATGAGCGATGACGAGGCCAAAGGCTACTACCACTTGTTTACGTCCGCGGTGTATTTCACGCCGCTCCTAGGCGCGATTATCGCAGACGCCTTCCTGGGCAAGTACAAGACCATCCTGATGCTCTCCCTGGTGTACTGCGCAGGCCACCTGGCGTTAGCACTCGATGAAACCCGAATGGGGCTTGCCATTGGCCTGGCGCTGATCTCCTTGGGCTCCGGTGGAATCAAACCCTGTGTCTCCGCACACGTGGGAGACCAGTTTGGAAAGAGCAACTCCCACTTACTTGAGAAGGTATTTGGGTGGTTCTACTTCTCAATCAACCTTGGCGCATTTGCCTCGACCCTGCTCACCCCCTGGCTCCTGGCCAAATATGGCCCGCACGTGGCATTCGGAGTGCCCGGCATCTTGATGG
>JAYZDK010000188.1:0-24070 GCA_036337845.1 Myxococcota bacterium
CACCCAACCGAGGTACGTGATTTGAAGCAGCACATCGCCACTGTCGACTGGCTGCTGGCTCGCAGCCGTCCACGGCCAGAACATCTCCCCAAGCGTTGCAACATCCATGGCCTGCGGCCCCACCCCCAAGCCCAAGCTCATTCGACCAGGCTGAGGGGACAACGACCAGGAGTCATGGGTGATACCACGGGCCAGAAGAAATGCAGCGCCCAACACAACCAGAAACCCAACACCAAGCCCGGCCAGCCGGCGAGCCCTCAAAGCCCGTGTCTGAGCGGGGCCCAACAACACTGCCGACACCCCGCCAAACAGCAGAAGAGACCAGAGCCCGTAGACCGCACAGCTGAGGCCCACCATGGCCATGGCCGCACAAGCAGCCGCCCCCCAGCGCACCGAACCCGAGCGAGCCACGCGGATGGACGCAAGAACCACAAGCGGAGAAATCCAGATGGCCAGGCGCTCGTGCACACCACTAAAGAGTGGATAGCCCGCGAGATACGGCGCCCAGGTGGCCAATAAACCCGCAATAAGGGCCCCAGCCCGGCTTTCCGTAAGCTCCCTGGCCAACGCCCAGGTTGCCACTGCCACCCCAAACAACGAGACCCACACGAACAGATTGGCGGTGGCAATGGTACCCAGCACTGCACAAATCGGCGCCATCACCAGGGCTGGAGCCAGCATGACGTCCAGCAAACGCCCCCCACCAGGCGCATTCAAGAAGTCAGTCCACGGCCATCCACCAGCCTCGACCTGCGCGAGAAGATGCCAATAGGACCAAGCGTGTTTGTAGACATCGCCCAACGCGCTGCCCGGCAGCAACTCGGTCGGCCGAGGCAGGACACGCAAGAGCGGAATCGCCGCGCCTACACCCAGCAACACCAGCGCCCGGGACTCGTGGTCACTCTGCATGTCCTCGATTCTCCCACAACGGCTGGTAGGCTACTGCTATGCACGCGAACTCTCGCGCCCCAACCCACCGCTCAGGCAGCGCATTGAACGAGGGGCTTCAGCTCCTGGCCCTGTGCATTTTGCTCAGTGTAGTGGTCCGGTGGCCAATGGGGCTGAGCCCCGGCCTACACCCCACCGACCCCAACGCTCCCCTGCATGCGCTGTTGGCGAATCAACTCGCCCAGGGCGGGCCCATGGACACCCTTCTCTCTTTAGGGTGGCCTGAAGGACTGCCTGTGCGCGTGGTCGGCCTCCCACTGCTTCTGCTGGCTGTGCCCTGGGTCGGACCGCTCGGAGCCATGGGCGCACTCCAGCTCGCCACCACGCTTGGCCTCGTTGTCCAAGGGGTGCTGGTCGGATGGGTCGCACGCCAACTGGGCCTCGAACACCGTGGTGCACTCGCCGCCTCGGCCGCAGCCATCCTGGCACCACTGAGCATTCACGTTCAGGGAATCGGACAGGTGGAAAATCTGGCCCTTGGGTTTCTCGCACTCTGCGCATACGGCGGCCTCAAAGGGGGGCGGCTGGGTTGGAGTTGCGCAGCCATGGGTCTACTGCTCGCCGTGTTCTCCTCACCCTACCAAGCACTCGCAGCAGGCATATTGCTGCTTTCCACTGCCGCATTTCGTTCCTGGAAAGCGCTGGTAAAAACCCTGGCGATGGCCATCACGATCGCGGCTGTGTCCGTACCCTACTACCTGGGTGCAGCCCAAGGTTCTGCAGCTGAGGGCGGGGCAAGTAGCAGCCCGCCCGAACAAGGTCACTGGGCCAGTGCTGGAATCTCCGACCTGGTATGGCCCCGCGCCGTGTGGTTCACCGACACGCTCGAAATGCCCGGAATCGGTCTGCGGTTATCGCAAATCAACACCCAACCAAAATCCGCCTCTTTGGTGGACTTTCCCTGGAGCACGCCCCACCAGGTGTCCTACCTAGGGTGGGTTCTTATCGGGCTCGGACTATTCGGAATCTGGACTCTTCGACACAAACCCCTCGGCCGCGCACTCGCACTGGCAGCAGCCACATGCACGCTCTGCGCAATGGGACCAGAAGCAAGGCTGTTCGGAGAAAAGCTCGGAGGCCTTCCCATGCCATGGGCGATTGTGGATGGCATTCCGGGCATCGGCCAACTCGCCGCCACGCACCGGTTTGCCTCCGGCACCGTGCTGGCTCTCGTGCTTGGCCTCGGAGTCATCGTCAGCCGGCTGGGCAACGTGGGTCTTGTGGCTGTAATCGCGGCACTGGCCTTCGATGGGCTGCTCATCGCCCCAGTACATTGGCCACTGCCAACTTCCACACTCGCGGGTCCCTCAATCGCCGAGGAACTCCCCGACTCGCCAATCGCACTCTGGCCTCCTTTGGGCACGCGCCCCCCACAAGACCATGAGCTCGTAGCACTTACGCTGAATCGCAACATCGCGGTCTATCAAGGAGACCTGGACCCCAACGCCGTCGGACACTGGCTCTCCACAGCCGCAGAAGCGGGCGCCAAGGGACTGCTGAAGCTTCCCGGAGGCAGCTCCAGCCTCCCGGACACACTCGGTAGCCATCGGGACGGCTTCACGCTTGGAGAAGAGCGCTGCCCCACAGACCTCTGCTGGCGCACACTCCAAGCAGCCCCCTGATCCGGATACCATGGCAACCTCATGCGCACTCTGATCGAACTCTCCAACAAGGTCTTGCTGGCTATCATCACGCTGGCCAGTTCCCTGCTGTTTGCGGAAGTAGGGTTTCGTGTACTAGGGCCCCAGGGTGGAGAGTTCGTGCTGGATGCCACCCTCGGCTTTTTTGATCCGAGCCTGTATCTGCGAGACGAAACGCTCATCTCCAGACCTGCTCCCAATGCGGATGTGGAAATTCAAGCCATCGAGTACACCACGCGAGTCCAAACCAACTCACTAGGCATTCGTGGCTCGGAGATTCAGCGAAAATCAGAGGATGAACTGCGAGTACTGGCCATTGGAGACTCGTTCACCCTAGCCACCCAAGTCCAACAAGAAGAGACCTTCACAGAGCTGCTGGAGCCGCTCTTACGGGAACGACTTGGCAGAAGAGTCACGGTCTACAACGCCGGTGTAGATGGCTATGGCACCCAACAAGCCATCGGATGGATGGACCGCCTGCTCCAAAAAGTGGAGCCAGATGCAATCTTGCTGACCTTCTACACAGGCAATGATCTGCGAGACAACGCACGCCTTCCCCAACGGCTGATGGGAGAACTCCCCAGCGAGTCCCCACCCCCAGTTGAGCTCACCCCTCAAGAAAGAGCCTTTCAGAGCAAGCTCGCCAGACATTTCACGATGTATGCGTTTCTCAAGCGCCACCTGGCACTTCGCTCCATGGCCGACGACTTCCGAATCCAGGAATATCGGGACGAAATCCTACCCTTTACCGACGAGGGTTCCCTGGAGCGACTCATCCCCGCAACAGAAATGGTACTGGAGCGTTTCTGGCAGCGCTGCCAGAGCTTGCAGCTTCAATGCATGGTGGCACTAGCCCCTCCAGCCTATGTGATCGATACCCAGCGGACCCCCGCCACCTTTCGCGCATTTGGCCTCGACCCCTCGCTGGCTCGACTCGATATCCCAGCCCACACTGTGGCCAAGTCCGCTCCAGACGAGTTGACCGTCATCGATCTCGCTCCTGCCCTCAGAGAACCCAGAACCCAGGACACCCTCTACTACACCTTCGATCCCCACTGGACCCCAGCAGGCCACGAGGTCGTTTCCCAGGCGCTGGTCGAACCCCTGGTGGATGTAATCTGGGCCCCCCATCGAAAACCCTAGTGACGCCACGGGACAATTGCAGATAGACTGAACATCTGTTCAGTATGCACACTCCGTCCCGCCTGCTGGTAGCCTGGCTTCCAGCGTTCCGATTGGAGCGCTGTGGGTGGCTCGCCCATGAACGCGTCGTACTAGTCACACCACGTCATGGCGCCTTGCGCGTCGCCGCCCTCACTCCTGCAGCCAGCCAGGTTGGCCTGCGCGTGGGAATGAGCGCAACCGAGTGCCGGGCGTTGATCCCAGGTGTACAACTTGAACACCTTGAAAGTCTGTCGGAAGAAGAAGCCGACCTGAACGCTCTATCGATACAACTCCACAGCCTCTCTCCCACAGTTCAAAGCTTCTCCCAAGACTCCATTGGCGTGGAAATCGGCTCTACAGCACCTCTAAAAGGAGGAGAGCCCGCCTGCATGAAACATGCGGTTCAGTTGCTGGGTGGGCTGGGACATGTCTCCAAGATCGTCATCGTCGATGCCGCTCCGTTCGGGTCTGCACACGCAGCCCGAGCACTGGCCATTCATGGGAATCAACACGCAATCATCAGCCCAGGCTCGCTGGAGAACGCTCTGAGTCCAGTACCGCTAGTGCACCTGGGGGCCTCACCCGCATTACAACAACGGCTCCTGAGTCTGGGCATTCATACCGCAGGAGACCTGGCACAACTGCCCACGGCTTCTGTGGCAAATCGTTTCGGAACCGAAGGGCTTCGGGTTCAGGCCACCTGTCGCGCCACGATTCCCCGCAACCCTCGCCCCCTGTCACCGAGACTGGCACCTACTTCCATCTCCGCTCGCTCCAATCTCCCTGTAGCTACCTGCAACCGGATAGCACTACAGCCCATCTTGGTTCGCTTGCTGGAGCAAATCTGCCAAGACCTGCAATCCCGTGAGCTCGCCGCAACCCGACTCAGCCTCAGATTCCTTCTCGAAGATGCACCCGAGCAACGAATGCCCATACGACTGGGTCGAGCCCAACGAGAACCCACTGCACTCTGGCACCTTGTAGAGAAACGCCTCGAACACCTGGAGCTACCCGCTGCGATCACCGCCGTGGAACTTGAGGTCATGGAGTCCAGCCCCCACCGCCCCCACCAGGCCAGCCTCCTGGATCGCCGTCAACCTACCGAGCCCTTGCCCGATCTCCTGGCTCGACTTGAAGATGCATTGGGACAGAAGAGTTGCTTCACACCACACCCGGCTAATGAACATCGACCTGAATCCACCTGGGAGGCCGCTCCCTATGGAAACGAGTCCAAGCACACCCACATGCCCTGTGCGACCCGCCAACCCTCCTTGCTGTTGCGCACCCCTCGCCCCATTCAGGTTCGACTCGACACAAACCAGTCGCCCTGTGCTGTCGAGGTAGAAGGCCGATGGTCGAACGTACGGAACTACAGCCTGCGCGAACGAATCGAAGGAGGCTGGTGGTCCATTCAGCCCTATGCACGAGACTACATGCGCCTTGGACTGGAGGACGGCAGACACCCCTGGATTTTCCAGGACCGAAAATACGGAAGCTGGTGGCTACACGGCTGGTTCGAATAGTTCCAGACAAGTAATTCACCACTTTGAACAAGGAGAATACACCCCCAACCAATTACACGCGCCGCGTCAGCGCAACCAAGGTCCCACACCCCAAGGTTTCAAAATGCTTCTCCTGATGTCTCTGCTCGCCTGCGCGCCCGAACTCCAAGAAGAAACGGCTCCCATTCCAATGCCTGAGGTTTGGGGCACACAACCCGCCATCGATCACGATCCCGCCGAGGATGTGGTGGAGTACCACCTGGAGGCAAGCATGGTGGAAATCCAGCTTGCCGATGGCGAAAAAACCGAGGTCCTGGCCTACAACGGTCAACTCCCCGGCCCTCTTCTCCAAGCCAGAGTCGGAGACACCCTGCGCGTGGTGTTTGAAAACCAACTCGACGAGGCCACCACAATCCACTGGCACGGGCTGCGTATCGAAAACGCCATGGACGGCGTACCCGCAGTTCAAGACCCCGTTGAGCCTGGTGAAACGTTCATCTACGAGTTCGCAGTAGAAGACGCCGGTTCGTATTGGTACCACCCACACATGCGGACCTACGAACAGCTGGATCGCGGCCTCTACGGCCTACTCACCGTCCACGAAAAAGACCCTCCCAAAGTGGACCAGGAACGCTACTTCGCCCTCGATGACATGCGTCTCAACGACGACAACTCCATCTCCCGCTACACCTTGACAAGGCCAGACGGTCGCATTGGTCGTTATGGCAACAGACTTGTGATCAATGGTCAACTCGAGTTGTTGACCGACACCATCCGACCCGGTGCAGTAGAACGCTGGCGACTGGTCAACACAGCAAGCGCTCGAACCATGTGGTTCTCCGTGGACGGTGCAAGCATGCGTATCGTGGGCACCGACGGTGGACTGCTGCCCGAGCCTTACGAGTCTTCTCGAGTCCAGCTACCTGTGGGCCAGCGCTACGATATCGAGGTGATCGTTGATGCGGACGCAGAGGCGGTTCAACTCCAGCTCCAGCTCCCCAACGATCAAGGACGATTCGACACCTACCCATTGTTCGAGGCCATCGTAGAAGGCGAACCTTCTACCACCCAGGCTCCGGACTGGTCAGGCGGTCCCCTCCCAGAGATTCGAGAAGCCGAACAAGAAATCGAGCTCATACTAGACCTGGAAGTAGGTGCTCGTCGCGACCAGTGGACCATCAACGGGGATGTTCACCACGAAGAAAATCATGAACACATCCACGTAATCGGCAACACCCCCACCCACGTCATTCTGCGTAACGAATCCCTGTTTGAGCACCCCTTCCACCTACACGGCCAGTTTTTTCAGATTCTCTCCCGTGATGGCGAAGACCCCAAAGAGCCCGGGCTTAAGGACACGGTCTTGATTGCCGGTGAACAGGAAATCGTTCTCTATAGCGAATTTGAAAACCCCGGCGTCTGGATGGTGCACTGCCACATTCTGGAACACGGCGAGTTGGGAATGATGATCGAGATGGACGTTACCGACGGCACCGATAAGGACTCCAGCACAGGTTTTGGAGCTCCCTGACCCTCCAGGACTGCCGCTGATATATACTGTACACCTGTACAGGTATCGGCACCTTGTCCTACGCAGAAATCCACTGCCAGAGCGCATTCTCGTTTCACGAGGGCGCTTCCTTGCCCGAAGAGCTTGTAGCCCAAGCCTCAAAGCTGGGAATTCGCGCCCTCGGCATCTGCGATCGAAACGGCGTGTATGGGCTGGTGCGTGCCTGGAAAGCCGGTGAACAACACAATGTTCATGTGCTATCAGGCGCCATTGTGTCCATACAGGGTGCCGCTGATCTGGTGCTCTATGCCGCTTGTGAAACAGGATGGTCGAACCTCTGTGAGGTCCTCACACGTGCCAACGAGAACCCCTCCAAACGCTCACTGAACCCAGAAGACCTCCTCACCTACCAAGACGGCCTCGTCGTTCTCATGGGGCCTGAATGGGCCGAGGTCCCGAAAACAGCCGCTACGATAGCGGACATATTGGGAGACCGGCTCTACATCGAAGCCCATCGTCAGCGCCTCTCCACAGATGTCCTTCACAACGCCAAATCCAAACACCTGTCCCGGCACTTGGGCCGCCACATCGTAGCCACCAGTCGAGCGCTTCACCATTGCCCAGAACGCCAGCCCCTCCAAGACGTGCTGCGATGCATCCAGCACAAGGTTTCACTGGATGCCGCCGGGCGCCTGCTGGAACCCAACGCAGAGCGTCACCTGCGCCCGATACCCGACATGATGGCGCTGTTCGCAGACCAACCAGACTGGCTCAATCGCACTCTTGAAGTCGCCGAACGCTGCGAGTTCGATTTAGGGCAACTGAGCTACCGCTACCCTCGTGAAGTCGTACCCGATGGCCACACACCCATGAGCTGGTTGCGCGTGCTCACCGAGAAAGGGTGTACCTCCAGGTGGCCTCAAGGCCCCCCACCCCAAGTGCTTGAACAGCTTGAACACGAGCTTCAGCTTATCGATGAGCTGGGCTTTGCCACCTATTTCCTGACTGTGCAGGACATCGTCGCTATCGCTCAGGACAAGCAGATTCTCTGCCAAGGGCGAGGCAGCGCAGCAAACTCGGCGGTTTGCTACGTCTTGGGCATCACGGCCGTCGACCCCAGCCGCTCTCGAATGCTCTTTGAACGATTTATTTCCAAAGAGCGGGCCGAACCCCCAGATATCGACGTGGATTTCGAGCACGAGCGTCGCGAAGAAATCATCCAGGCCATCTACGAGAAGTATGGCCGACACCGAGCCGCCATGGTCAACGAGGTGATTTCATATCGGCCCCGTTCTGCAATACGAGATGTAGGCAAAGCGCTAGGCCTGTCTCTGGAGCAGGTCGACAAAATGGCCAAGTGCGTGGACCGATGGTCCGATGCGTTGTCTCCCGCCCGCGCCAAAGAGGCCGGTGTCGACCCAGAAGACCCTCGCGTCGCCGCCACCCTGGAACGAGCCCGGGACATCCTCGGGTTTCCACGACACGTCTCCATACACGTCGGCGGTTTTGTCATCGCCGCCGAGAACCTCCGCGCTCGTTGCCCTGTCGAGCCCGCTTCCATGAAAGACCGCACAGTCATCCAGTGGGACAAAGACGATGTCGACGCCGTGGGGTTCGTAAAAGTGGATGTGCTGGCCTTGGGCATGCTTACAGCCATTCGAAAGTGTTTTTCGCTCTTGAAGGAGCACGAGGGCGTGGAATTAGACCTCGCAAGCGTGCCCGCTGAAGACCCCGACGTGTACGAAATGCTCTGCAAGGCCGATAGCATTGGCATCTTCCAGGTGGAATCCCGCGCCCAGATGTCGATGCTGCCCCGGCTGAAGCCTCGATGTTTTTACGACCTGGTGATTGAAATCTCCATCGTGCGACCCGGCCCCATTCAAGGCGGCATGGTGCACCCCTACCTGGACCGCCGAAAAGGCAAAGAACCGATCACCTACGCCCATCCGGACCTCGTACCCATACTTGAGCGCACCTTGGGCGTACCCATCTTTCAAGAGCAGGTGATGGAAATGGCCATGGCCGTGGGAGGGTTCTCTCCCGGACAAGCCGATGCGCTGCGCCGCGCCATGGGCGCGTGGCGAAAACGAGGCGGGCTCCACCCCCTGATTCAGCGCCTGGTCGCCAACATGAAGGCCAAGGGCATTGAAGATGCCTACGCCGACCAGGTGGCTCAACAAATCATGGGGTTCGGAGAATATGGCTTTCCCGAGTCTCATGCTGCGTCTTTTGCCCTGCTCGTCTATGTGAGTGCTTACTTGAAGTGCCACCACCCAGCCGCCTTCACAACAGCACTGCTCAACAGCCAACCCATGGGCTTCTACCCTCCCTCCCTCCTGGTCGCGGATGTGCGACGCCACGGCGTGGAGGTACGCAAAGTGTGCGTGCTTCACAGCAACTGGGACTGCACCCTCGAGAAGAGCGCACTGCGGCTGGGATTGCGGCAGGTCAAAGGCTTGGGAGAGCCGGCTGCACAACGCCTGGTACAGGCTCGGTCTGAGCAGGAATTCTGTGGACTGACCGATGTGGCTCACCGAGCCCGACTCGACCGAGGTGCGCTACGCCGACTGGCCGAAGCCAATGCCTTTGAGGGCCTAGGGCTACCTCGGCGCGAAGCGCTCTGGCAAGTAGAAGGGCTCTGGCAGGGCCCGTTGCTGGAAGGCGTACCCGCCCCTCAAGAAGACACGCGACTCCCAACCCCCTCAGAGCTGGAGAATCTCCAAGAAGACTATCGTGCCACTGGCTTGTGCCTCACCCATCACCCGGTGGCCTTGTTGCGAGAGAGGCTGACCCACCAACAAGTCCTTCCCATCGAGCAACTCACCCAACAACCCGATGGCGCTCGAGTCCGCATTGCTGGCCTAGTCACCTGTCGGCAGCGTCCCTCCACGGCATCGGGCGTTCTGTTCATGACGTTCGAAGACGAAACCGGCCTGGCCAACCTGGTGGTGTGGCCAAAGACCTACGAGCGACAGCGACGACTGGTTCGCGGTGAAAACCTGCTCATCGTCACAGGCAAGCTGCAAAGACAGGACGAGGCCATCTCCATTCTGGCCCAACAATTCCAGCCATTGTCCCTGGAGAAAGTACACACCCAAAGTCGAGACTTCAAATAGCTGTGCCTCTTGCCATAGAATGGGCGACTCGGAGAAACCATGATTCAACGCACGTTCATTGCCAGCACTCTACTGTTGACCCTCCTGCCCGCCTGCCGTGAGAAGGACACCCCCACCGACACAGGAGAGTCCATCGAAGACAGCGGTACTGAGGAAACAGCGATTCCCACCATCGATGAAGATGGAGATGGGTTCGATTCCACAGTGGACTGCGACGATGAAAACGTGGCGGTCTACCCCGGCGCTGCCGAGACCTGTGACGGACTGGACAACAACTGCGATGGAGAGGTGGATGAAGGCTTGATTTCCACCTGGTACGCCGACGAGGACCTCGATGGCTATGGAGATGAATCGAGCGCTCAAGAGGCTTGTGCAGCCCCTGCAGGCCACATCAGTACCGCCGGAGACTGCAACGACACCAACAGCCAGATCAATCCCGGTGCTGACGAGGTGTGCGATGGCACCGACAACAACTGCGATGGCACCTTAGACGATGCCAACGCCACCGATGCCAGCACCTGGTACCAAGACACCGACGGCGACGGCTGGGGGGTCTCCACCACCTCCACCACGGCCTGCTCCGCGCCGGCCGGGTTCGTTCTCAACGACGGGGACTGTGACGACACCAATCCCAGCTACCACCCCGGCGCCCAGGAAAGCGACTGTACAGACCCCAACGACTACAACTGCGACGGGGCCGTAGGCTGGGCCGATGGCGACAACGATGGCTTTGCCGCCTGCGAGGACTGCGACGACAGCAGCGCCTCGGTCAACGAAAATGCAGAGGAAATCTGTGACGGGGCCGACAACGACTGCGATAGCGAAATCGACGAAGACAGCGCTGTGGACGCCAGCACCTGGTATGGGGATGCAGATGGCGATGGCCATGGTGGAACCCAGTTCCAGCAAACCGCATGCGCCGCACCGGGAGGCTACGTCGCCAGCAGCGATGACTGCGATGACTTAGACGCCACCAGCCATCCTGGCGCCGCAGAAGTCTGCGATGAGGCAGACAACGACTGTGACAACACCGTAGACGAGGGCGTCACCTCTACCTGGTACGCCGACTCCGACGGCGATGGGTTTGGAGATGCAGGTCAGACCACCGACGCCTGCAGCCCCCCTCCTGGCTATTCCACAAATAGCAGCGACTGCGACGACAGCGCCGCGTCCATCAGTCCAGCGGCTCTCGAGATCTGTGATGCACAGGACAATGATTGCGACGGTCAGACCGATGAGGCCGACGCCATCAATACCACCACCTGGTACAGGGATCTCGATAGCGACGGCTACGGAGATTCCAGCGACACCATCGAATCCTGCGACGCGCCCACGGGCTATGTCACCAACGACTCCGACTGCAACGACGACCCAAGCTCAAATGGCGCCAGCCAAAACCCGAGCATCACAGAAACCTGTGACGGGTTGGACAACAACTGCTCGGGTGCCGCAGATGACAACGCAGCCGATGCCACCACCTGGTGGCTCGATGCGGATAGCGACGGCTACGGTGCATCCACCCAGCCTACAAGCTCCTGCAGCCAACCCACCGGATACGTCGCCAACGACGGCGACTGCAACGATTCCAACACCTCAGAAAACCCAGGCGTCGTTGAAACCTGCGACGGCGCAGACAACAACTGCAACGGACAAATCGACGAGGGGAGCGAGGGCCTGTCCGCTAACTGCCCCGCCGCTAGCTGTGACGCCATCCTGAGCGCCAATCCAGGCTCAAACGACGGCACCTATTGGCTCGACCCCGACGACGACGGAGACTCCACCGATGCCTGGGAAGGCTACTGCGACATGATCACAGATGGAGGGGGCTGGACACGCTTGTTCTCTTCACACTGGCCCACGTTCTGGGACCGCAACAACTATGAGGACATCGGAGCCGCAACCGACGACGACTACTCCAAGCTCATTGAGCTCGCAGACCTTGCAGACAGCACCGGTACATTCACCTTCCGCTTGGAGGTAGGAAACAGCGATACCTGGAACACCGACCCCCGAGAGCACTACACCATCTGGACTCAAGGCCACAACCCATTCGAGACCACCACCGACGGCTCGAACTATACGCTGCTCGATGGAGAGCAATCCACGACCTGCAGTGGGTTCAACGGTCTACACAACAAGTACTACGTGGACTCAGGGGCACATACGCGCATCAGCGATGTCGACAGCACAGACGGCGCCAGCTGCTGGTGGATGCAGATCGTCCCCCTGGACCAGTACAGCAATCCGTCCAGCTATCCGGGCTATCTTGAGGGCTACGACGGCCCCAATGTGCACACCTGGCAGACCCTCTGGGTGAAGTAGTCCCCACCAACGTGGTAGAGGGGAGTTTCGCCATGACCACACCCTACTGGCTAGATCCAACACCGAACCTCCACGGCGCCCTTGAAGGCAATGTGGAGTGCGACATCGTGGTGATAGGAGGAGGCTTGTGCGGTACATCCGCAGCACTACACCTCGCTGAGATGGGTGTGCGTGTCGTGCTGCTGGAAGGACGCCACCTCGCAGAGAGCGCAAGCGGAAGAAATGCGGGTTTCATCCTGCAAGGTACTGCCGAGCGTTACAGCCGAGCGGTCTCACTCATGGGCCGCGAACGAGCCCGGAAAATCCATGCCTGGACCGTAGAGAACCACGAACGCATGGCAGCCTGTATTCGACAGCACGAAATCGATTGCGCCTATCAGAAGCGTGGCAGCCTGCAGTTGGCAGGCTCCAAAGAAGAAGAAGTCGAACTCCTAGAATCGGCTGCACTGTTGAACGAGGATGGGTTTGCTGCGAACGAACGCGCCGGGAAAGACCTTCCTTTCGCCCTACAGAACGCGGGGTTTGAAATCGGCGTACACCTGCCAGGGGACGGCGAACTCGACCCGGCACGACTCGTCCGCGGGATTGCCCGTGCAGCCGCCACACAGGGAGCCAGTATTCACGAGCAAAGCCGAGTGGTGGACCTCGACGCATCCGAGGTGGGTGATGTGCGAGTGCGCACAAGCGACGGCGAGATACGGGCCGCTGTCGCGGTGGTCGCCACCAACGCGAGAGCTGGAGAGCTTCTTCCCTGGTTTTCAGACAAAGTCGATCCCGTGCGCGGCCAAATGCTCGCCACAGAACCCTGCCCCCCCTTGTTTGACTGCCCCATCTACGCAAACCACGGCTACGACTACTGGCGCCAAGACGAGAAAGGCTGCGTGGTATTGGGCGGCTGGCGAAACCTGGACCCCCAAGCCGAGGTGGGCCACCAGGAAGTGGTCAATATGGACATTCAATCCCACATGGAAGAGTTCCTCACCCGGGTGGGAGTAGATGCGCCGATTACCCACCGCTGGGCTGGCATCATGGGGTTCTCTCGAGACGGCCTGCCCTTGGTGGGACCTGCACCTGGAGCCGCAGGGGCCGTGGTGGGCACCGGCTTCACCGGTCACGGATATGGATTTGCGTTCTTAGCGGGCGCCGCATTGGCACAAGTCGCGGTGGAGGGCACACATCCTTTCTGTACCGATCTGGACCCCAGGCGCCTGAGCTGACTATTCCGCAGGGCCAGACTCTGTGGCCTCCACTCCGATCTCGGGCCGTCTCGCCGCATCCGCCGGCTCTGCGAAACGACGCTGGGCCTCATGAAGGGCCTCAATGGCACCTTCCCGAGACGGCGTAGCCGCCTCGGTACCCAGAGGAACTTCCGACCCCACAAGCTCCCGGGACATTTCATCGTTTGGAACCGAATCCATATTGGGCGGATCGGCCACACTCATGCCCGCGATTCTCGCCATCGCGTGGAGCGTATGGGCCAAGGGGGTTGCCTCGTCGACGCCCTGGCGAAGCAAGACATCGAGAACTGGCCGTTTTTCAATGGACTCATCCACCTCTGCAGACGTTCCCTGGCGATAGGCTCCAAGCCGAATCAACTCTTCGTTCTCTTCCCAAGTCGCCAGTACCCCTCGAATGTGTGTTGCAGCACCTTGGTGGTCTTTGTCCGTGACATTCACCATCACCCTGGACAACGACTGAAGGACATCCACCGCAGGGTAATGCCCGTGTATGGCGAGCTTCCGTGACAAAACCACGTGGCCATCTACAATGCCGCGAACCGCATCTCCAACCGGGTCGTGAATATCGTCGCCTTCCACCAACACCGTGTAGATACCGGTAATACTCCCCCCATTCTCACCTGCCCCAGCCCGCTCCAGGAGCTTGGGAAGCAATGAGAACACCGAAGGGGTGTATCCCTTGGTGGTAGGAGGTTCTCCCGCAGCCAGGCCAATCTGGCGCTGCGCCATAGCAAATCGGGTCAGCGAATCCATCATCAACAACACATCTTGGCCCTGGTCTCGAAAAGACTCCGCAATGGCTGCTGCCACAAAGGCTCCTTTGACCTGAAGCACAGGAGACTTGTCCGAGGTCACCACAATCACCACCGAGCGCGCAAGGCCCTCCGGGCCCAGATCACGCTCGATAAACTCTCGCACTTCTCGACCCCGTTCTCCGACCAGACAAATGACATTCACGTCCGCTTTGACATGCCTCGCCAGCATACCCATCAGGGTGGACTTCCCGACTCCAGAACCCGCCATCACGCCGATTCTCTGTCCCTTACCCAAGGTCAGCAAACCATCAAGCACTCGGATTCCAGTTTCCAACGGCTCGGAGATAATCGAGCGCGCTAAGGGGTCTGGAGGGTTCGCGTGGACTCGCTGGCGTTCATTAAGCCTCAGGGTAGGACCTCCATCAATCGGATTGCCCAACCCATCGAGAATACGCCCGACAAGCTCTGGGCCCACGCCGATGCGAATCGAACCTTCCATGGTTGTGACCGGTGCTCCATACGCTACGCCATCGAGAGATTCCAGGGGCATAAGCAGCGCCCGGCGTTCCTTGAAGCCCACCACCTCACAGAGAATGTCTTCCCCAATACAACAGAGACCTCCCACCACAGCACCTGGAAGCTCGGCCTCGGCCAACGTGCCCACCACCTCTACGATTCGACCACTGGTTCTCTCCAGAGTGGCCGTATCCACAGCATGCCTGAGCCCAGAAAGATCAATCACCGCTGGTCCTCTACCCAATCCGCCACCGCTTGGGACAAGCCCTCAAACGCAGCTTCAAGGGAGGCCTGTACCTCCCCGACCGACGAACGAACCACACAGCCTCCCTCCAGGCCTTCATCCACTTCAACAACAAATGGCCGGCGTGTCGCCAAGAGGGTTTTCACCATCTCTTCAGCTTCCGGCCGCACCGTCACCGAAACCTCATCGTCTCCGGGCAAGCGATCGATCGCATCTTCTACCAGCTTCATCAAAGCCGGTGGGTGTACTGCAAGTGTCTCCCCCACCACCCGCCGAGAGGCATGAATGACCAGCTCACCGATGTCTTTGTGGATGTCCGCGACCATCTTGCGTCGGAGGCCCTGGAGCGACTCACCCAGTTCCTCCACAATCTCAATATGGCCCTTCAATTTTTCGACTTCCAGGTCTGCTTCTTTGCGGCCCTCCATGACTCCGAGTTGGTAGGACTCGGTCTGCATCCGCGCGACCTCTTCTTCGGTAAACATCTGGGGCCCAGCCGGAAGCTCCGGGTCCTCCAAGTCTTCTTCCAACTCCTGGGGTTCTTCCATCCCGATAGATTCTGCCGGTTCCTCGGCAAGGGACTCCTCCACTTCCTGTTGGAAGGTGGAGAGGTCCTCCGGGGGAAGAAACGCAGCGCGACTGAAGGCCCGCCCTCCTGGTGAACACAGCGGTATGAAGTCCGACATGCCCTACACCATCTCGTCGGCTTCCGCGCCAACCGGAAGGAACAGCACCCCTTCGTCGTGCAAGCGTAGCGCTGTTTCGACGAGGTTTTCCTGGGCGCGGTCCACCTGGGATTTGGGCGTGGGGCCCATAATCTCCAGCTCTTCGCGCAAGTCGCCCGCGGCTCGTTGAGACAAGTTCGAGAAGAACAGCTCTCGCATCTCGTCGGTGGCTCCCTTCAGTGCGAGCAGCAAGTCTCCACGGTCCACCTCGCGCAGAAGCGCTTGGACGGCACGGAAATCCAACACCGCGAGGTCAGCAAAGACCACCATACGTCTACGGAGTGTTTCCGAGAGTTCCTTGTTGGTCTTGGAAAGTCGCGCCAAGAGCGGCTCACTGAGGCTCTTGCCCAGACGCCCAAGCACCTGAGCGGTCTTGTCCACGCCCTCGACTCGATAGCGGTCCACACCCTCATCTTCCAAGGCGCTACGCAAGGAGTTCTCTACATCGTCCGCCAACTCACCGGGGATCTGCTCCAGCTTTGCCATACGAAGAGCCAGGTCATATTGCTCCTGCTCATCCATGAGCTGGAGAACCCGGGCAGCGTTGTCAGAACCCATCAGCATCATTGCCACAGACTGGGTCTGGGGATGCTCGTCCTGAAGAAGCGCTGCAATGGCTGCAGCAGGCTTCCCGGCGATGTACTCCTGAAATTCTGTGGAAAGTCGGCGCCGGAGTCCTCCACTGACCCGCTCTCGGCGATCATCGTCCACAAGCTCTGGAAGTACGCCCAGGGCGAAGTCCTTTCCAGTTCTCGGAAGGATGGCAATCTCATGCAAGTCACGCACAAAGTCCGCAACCGTGCTCTCAATGATCATCGGCTCCACGCGTTCCATTTCTGCCATGGCGAGGCCGATTTCCCGGATTTCCTCGGTCGAGAGACTACTCATCAACCCTCTCGCCACATCTGGGTCCATATACATGACCAGAATCGCAGCTCGGTGAGCTCCGGTGAGCTCTGTGGGAAACGGTACTTTCAGTGCGGCCAGTGCCATGGAAACCTCCTATCCGTGCCGTGTCCAGAGACGAATGACCTGAGCAGCTGCCTCTTCTTCTCTCTCGACCAAGGTGTTGAGATCGTCAGCGGTGACTGCCTGGTAGTTGTCCACAAGGTGACGGAGTCGAGCTGCGAGATTCGCGTCGTCGTCCTCGTCATCTTGTTGCACGGGTTGAGTCGATGATGCCGTCGCCACAGCCTTCTTGGGCTTCTTGGCTTCAGGAAGCTTCGCGATGACCGGGCGAACCACGAATGAGAAGAACAGAACCAACCCAAGGGCTGCGATGCCGTACCTCATCCAGTCTGTGGCGCTCACCGAGCCAGCCCCAGTGCCCTCCACCATTTCGATCTCGCTGAAGGGCAGGAAGGAAACCTGCACTTCGTCTTTACGCTTGTCGTCAAAGCCCATGGCTGCTTTCACTGCATTCTCAAGTTCGGCCTGCAGCGCCTGCACTTCGCTCTCGATTTCCTCTTCCGATGCGGACTCGTTGGCGGCACGAGCCAAGGCGTATAGACGCTCTTGATTGATTTGCACGGCCACGGAGAGACGCTTCACCCCACCCGCGGCACTTCGAGAGATCTCCTCGACCGTGGGATAGGCATAGTTGAAGGTAGAGCCAAGGCTTTCCGCGCTCTCATCTTTGCCGGCATCCCGTGACAGACCTTGCGCCCCACCGCGCTCCGGCAAGTTGGCGTCCACACCCGGCACACCACCGGTGGCGGTGTTCTTCTGAGTGCTCTCTTCAACCTGCTCGGAAACCACAGCCTGCTTGTCGACGTCAATACTCTTGGAAACCACTTCCTTGGAAACCAGGTCGAGTTCCACAGCCGCTGTCACTGAAAAATCAGTCGTGTTGCCAAGCACTGGTCGCAACGCGCTACTGACCGAGGCAATATAGCGTCGCTCGAGCCCGCTTCTGTATTCAAGCAAGGCTCCGGTACCGCCCTCTCCCAAGAGATCATCACCAGCGGTGCCACTCGCCAAGAGATTGCCCTGGTCATCCACCAGAGTGACCGTGTCGCATTCGAGGCCATCCACTGAGTTGGCCACAAGATTGGTGATGCCACGAATCTGCTGGGTCGAAAGAGACGTTCCCGCAACCATGCGAACCAATACAGACGCCGAGGCGGGGCGCTCCTCTCCAAAGTAGGTGCCCTCTTCCCGTGGAACGATCGTGACGCGACTGGCTGCAACCGCATCGATCTGATTGATCATGGCTGCGATATCGCCTTCACGAGCACGATTGAATGCCCAGTCCTGCTGACCCGGGGTCAACACCTTGGGCATCTCGGAAACATCGGAGAGACTGGGAAGGACATCCACGGAAGCGGCCAGAATCCAGGCCTGGCCCATGTGCTGCTGAGGCACGTCCAAACGACCCCCATCCGGCGAAATCCGGTACGGGATGGTCTCACTCTCCAGCGCACCCGCCACACGGCGAACCTGGTCGACGGGGCTGCCCGAAAGCAAGGGCACGAACTGGTCGAGGCTTGCCCACCAGGTGATGCTTCCCACTGCAAGAACGGCACCGAGAAAACCCCCCACGAGCATCCGGCGACGAAGCGTGTCGAGCTCAGCGTAGAAGGTTCGGAACTGTTCAATAAACCGGTTCAAGATCGCACCTTTACTTTCTTGGGACCGTTGCGACATCGGACGTTTGGGTCGCGGCTTTAGCTCAGAAACACTCTTTTTTGCCGATGGGCGTAAATAGTGGTTCCACAGCCCTTATTAAATCGTGTTTCCAGCCTGAAAAACCCACCTCGAGAGCGCTGTTCGCATCGAATAAAGAGCTTCAGCAAGTCGGGTTTTCAACCAATTATTCTCTCTGGCAAACGCCTGGTCCCAACAGCGAAAAGGCCCCACCACATTCGTGGCGGGGCCTTGGTGGGCGCGGCGGCAACCCAGGTCAGAAGACGAACAACTCAGATCGCCATGTTCATGATCTGCTCATACGCACCGACAACTTTGTCGCGGACGGAGACAAGTGTGCGCATGGTGATGTCGGCCTTCTGAAGGGAAATCATGGTGTTGTGGAGGTCGACATTCTCTCCACTGGCGAGCTGGGACAACAACTCATCTGAATCTTGCTGGGCGGTATTGACCTTGCCGATAGCCTTGTCGAGACGATCGCCGAAGTCACCCACATCATTTCGAGGTTGTGCCTGTTGCTGTTGCTGCCCAATCTGATACTGGGAAACAGCCTGAGTGATCGCTTCAATAGACATGACTACCTCCCAAGCTCAATGGCCTGATTGGCCATCTGCTGGGTCGTGGAAAGCACCTTGAGATTGGCCTCATAGGTACGAGCCGTGGTCATCAAATCGACCATCTCTTCAAGAATGTTGATCGCTGGATAGGCGACAAACCCATCGTCATCCGCATCTGGATGGGTCGGGTCAAACACGCGTTCCACATCGTTGAGGGTTCTCACCTCGGTCACCTCGACGGATCCCAGCTTTCGCTGAAGCTCACTGCCAAACCGATCGACCGATTCCGTTTTGAACACGGGCATACGACGCTGGTAGGGCCCGCCTTCATCCGTACGGGTCGTGCGAGCATTCGCCATGTTGGAAGAAACTGCCTGCAATCTCACCCGCTGAGCGGAGAGACCTGAACCGGAAATATTGAGGGTATCGATAATATCCATGACTTACACCTTGCCGTTAGAAGCTGCGAAACGAAGAATTTTCAAACGCGTACTGAGCCCTCGGGACACCGCGCTAAACAAAAGGGAGTTCTCGGTGAGGCGAGCCATCTCGCGCTCTGCATACACGGAGTTGCCGTCCTCCTTCCAGGGAGGAGCTTCCAACTCTTGTACGCGAGGATTGCTCGTGTCACCCGCCCGCCCAGGCAAGTGATTTGCATCCGTCTGTTGGACCCGGAGGTTCTTACCCCGGTCGACAGCGTTCCCGAGCAGGTTCTCAAAGTCCATCGTTCGAGCCTTGAAGCCGGGGGTATCTGCATTGGCAAGATTGGTCGCTGTGAGCGAGTGCTGCTGCGAGCGCAGGTTCAACACCGAGGTCAAGCCACCATATAGAGAATCGAACAGAACAGAAGACATGGTCCCCTCCTTGGGGTCCTTCTCTGCATCGGTCGCACCCGAGGGGAATTGAGCGTTTTTTTTGAGTTATTCGCCCAGACGTTTGGCGATTTCTTCTTTCAACGCCTCGTCTTCTTTGAATTCGCGTGCGATCTCTGACCACAGGTCGTCATCGGCCTGCAGTGCATCGTAAAACATGCCCCCCGCCCCCGAACGTTCAGCTGCCACTGCCGCCAAATAGGTCGCGTATCGCTTGTGCAACTGGTCATCCGCTCGACCCGCTCCTTCCGACGCTGCGCTCAAGGCGGCCGCATCCTGCTTCTGAGCCAGTAAACAGCGAGCCAGTGCAATGTGTACCCGCCCGTCCAAGATGTCTTCAGGCACCTGACCTGGCTCAACCGAAGCCAACTCACCGAGACCTGGAAGCGCATCATCACAGCGTCCCTGCTCCGCATCAATCAAAGCCCGACGCGCCAGCGCTTCCACACGCGTAACCGGGGATTCAAGAGCCCTCGTAAACGACTCTCGAGCCTCAGCGATCTTGTCCAACGCCACCAAAGCAATGCCTTCCTGCAATGAAAGCTCCGGTTCTCGGGCCTTCATCTCCTCCACGCTGCGAGCGTAGCTGATGGTCTGCAAGGCTTCCTTGGGGCGATCGGTCTTTACGTAGAGCTGGACGAGCTTGACCAGAGAGTTGGGGTCGTCCTTGAGTTGAGTGGTCTGAATCGCAAACACCTCTACCTGCACATAGAGCGCCATGTCGTTGAGCCCGAGAGACTCGAAAGATTCGGTCACACGCTCAAGCTGGTAGGTGTTCTTGACGAACGGGCGCAACTCAGGCCGGTAGAAATCCCGATAGAAAGTGGCGTGGTCCAACACGCGACCCTGTCGTTGCAGATGGGAAAGCCTGCGCTCCAAAATCGTCCATAGACGCTCAGGCGCGTCACTTCTCTCGACGTAGCCGCGCTGCTTTTCCAAGAGAGTCCTCAAATGTTCGGCAGCACCCTCCGTATCCCCAAGGGACTCGGAAATCTGAGCCAGCAGGTATCCGGCCTCTGCGCCGGAAATCGTTCGCTCCCCGGAGTACAGATGCAGAACCGGTACGGACTCAGTCCATGCCCGAGGTCCTTTTTCAACCATATCCACCATCTTCTGGCGCAGTTCCAGGACGTCTCGAATATCTCCTTCAGCACCCACCCAACGCCAGGCTTCTCGCGCACCCTCCAAGTCACCATGGGCAAAGCGAGCGTCTCCCAGGTTGATAAGGGCTTGTTGCCGAAGCGGTCCTTCAAGATGCTGAGATGCTGTACGCAGCAACGATTCCGCCTCTCGGTGGCGATGATCAAGCTGCAACAACTGAGCCGCTAGAAGCAAAGCCTCTGGACGACCTGTGGTAGATGCCAACGCACGACCTGTATCGCTTGGAGGCGGGTTGGAGGTCGCCAGCGACACCACTCCCAGGCACTCCACAACATGAGATTCCGGCGCTCCAGAAATATGGGCGTCGCGACAGCGGTCCCGAGCCACATCCCAGCGTTCCTGAGCCATGGCCGCCTGTGCTCTGTAGAGATTGACCACATAGGGACTCCAAGGAGTACTACCCAGCTGGGTTTCTTCCTTCATTCGCTCAACCTCTTCAGGCTCTTCAGCAGCCAACTCGGACAGGCGATCCAGATAGTGCAGTGCCTCCGGATTGATACCCATTTCGAGATAGCCGGTACCCAATCGATACAGCGAAATGAGCTTGCTGCGCATCAGGGGTGTGGAGGTCAACACCTGGCGGTAGCCATCGATATCCTTCATACGAACCGTTTCCGGCCAGCGCAGCAGCGCACGGTCCGGCTGACGAACAGGCAGCGTAGGCTGCCATTCCGGCACAAAGATTTGGTAGGTCTTCGGATCCAACGTAATGGTGAGCGCATCCCCATCCAGAGGATGAAGGGGCGTGGGTGGACGAACCCCTGGGTTCCGTTCAAGAGTTCCGGAGAGCAACTCCTCTACTCCGACCGCCGTAGGTAGCTCCAGCACCTGGGCTCGACCTTTCTCAATGCGAATCGTCCAGGTGTTTTCGTCCTGAAGCACCTCCACCTCAAGGTCGTCTGCTTTGAGATGAATCCTAGCAAGCCAGCTGCCATTCCCGATGGAATAGGCATCCATGTGCTCCGTCCAAGCAGTCTTGCGGCCACGAAAATACTCACTCACCGAACCAGACTGCCCCTGGATTACGAACTCCACGAGATCGGGATGCACCCGAGGAAACAGTGTGACGGTGGCATCTTCATCGAGCTCCAGCCCCACACGTCCCACCGCCATGGGATCTTCCTGAGCCCAGGCAAGGGAAAAGGCAGCGATGAGTAGAGCACCAATCACGTCATTCTCCTAAAAACGAAACGCCAGCCCGGTACCAACCCGGAGTGCACTGAGGTTCAATCCCTGCCGATACTTCACGCCATCGACCACCACCGGCTTCGGCATCATTCGTGGATGCCAGCGACCGCCCAGGAACACCTCGAATTCAACCGACTGAAGCTGCCGCCCGACTGGGGCCGCGCTGGGCATGGCCAATCCGGTCTCCATACGCGCTCCGACGCGAAAGTCTGTTCCCGCCTTGGTGCCTTGGGTCGAGGTGGTCTGAATAGAACTCAGGGAGTGTTCCTCTCGAAACACCGCAAATGCGGCACCCACGCCCGCGAAAACCTCTCCACCACCCGCCAACGGCACACGGCCCTCCAGAATGGCGGAAATGGGAACAAGTTGGAACGAAGAGGCCGTGCCACTCTTTGCCTCGGTCTCCGCGTTGATCTCGTGACCCCCTACGCGCTTGTAGGTCGCTTCCAGGTCCAGAACGAACCCTCGACTCAACGGCACCAAAAGGGCTCCGCCTCCAGTCACAACGCTGTTTCTATAGACACGGGTGACATGCGGTCCTGACCAACTTTCCCCCACCGCACGAACAGAAAAACGAATGCCTTCCTGTGCGATCTGCTCCGCTGGATTGGGAAGCGAAAAGCCACCAGCAGCAAGAGCGGTATTACTCAGCAATAGGAGCATCCAACTCACGGCGTCTCTCCCTTCTCTGGTGTTCAAATGCAAAAGCTACGATCAAATCTCGATTCTGCGGGTCGGTGGGTTCCCAGCGATATTCCGTCCCACCATCCTTGGGGCCAGCTGAGGCATCCATGACAAGCAGGTGGTGGGCATTTCGGGCCGACAGCAGCAGATGAAGCCGCACACGGCCTTCATGTTGCATGTCCTCCGCAATCCAAACACCGTCTGCTCCCAACTCCATCTCTGTATCGACGAGCTCCAGGTCCTTGGCGTTCAACAGCACACGCCGTTGCAGCATGTCCACCTGGCGCTCCAAGGCCTCCATGGCATCCAACGTCAATGTGATGGCCTCCTTGAACTCAGCATCCGCACGACTCGACAACTTCTCCACTACGTCCCGTGCATTCTGCGAAAGCCTCCGCCCCAGGGTCAGAAAGGGCGGTGCTCCACTGGCATCAGAGTTCAAAACCTCGAAGGCCACCGGCAGAACGGCAGAGACGCGGAAGGATTCCTGTCGGTTGTCGGTATTCATGACGGTTCAGAGGAGAAAGAGGAGGAGTACGGTGATTTAAACCTTGGTAATGACCTGCTGTCCCTGCCGATGGGCCCGGAGATGTCCGTAGCCACGGAGGGCGCGTCGACTTTGGCCAAGACTCCGAAGCTTCTCACCCATCCGATCTCGATGGGCAGCAACGGCTTGAGACAACTCGGCCACAGCGGCCGCCAACCGCGTCCCCTCCTCTTGGGAGAGAGACGGAGCCACATCTCGAGCACCAGCAGCAGCCGCACGCAGACGATCTGGCGAAACCAGGTCATCCGCATCCAGTGCCGCGGTGAGCTCGGAGAGCTCGGCTAGCAGCAACGCCAAATCCACTATGCAGCACCTTCAGAAATACGACGGGCAGCTTCTTCCCAACCTTCAAGGAGGCTCTCAGCCACAGCCATTACGCCTCGCAGCATCTCAGCCGAACGCTCGCGTTCCGCGGACACCAACTCTCGAATGCACCAGCCATAGAGGCGACGCAGTCGAGCACAAAGTTCGGGAAAAGCTTCATCGTCCAATCCGGAGAGTAGCTCACCGAACAACGTGCGTGCTTCGTGAAGTTTACTATGGAGTGTATTGGTCTCACCCTCCTCGATTGCCTGGACAGAAGCTTCCAAGCGCAACAAAATCGCCTGAAAGATCATTACCAGAATCTGTTCGGGGGGTGCCGACTCAACTCGGGTGGTCTGGTATGTCGCCAGCCCTCTCAATGCTTGCTTACTCATTTTTCCAACCCTTCAAGTTTAGCTCTGATTGCCAGAG
>JAYZDK010000189.1:0-5093 GCA_036337845.1 Myxococcota bacterium
GTAAGGCGCTCAGGCTGCGTCGGGTGGATCTGAGTTCGTCGAGTGCGCCTTCTACCCGAATCTGGGCGGACTGGAGTCGTCCTTGAAATGAGTCGAGTACTTCCTGGTGTTCCGACTTGAACAATGCTTTCTGGGTGTCCAGCCAGTCTATGAGAAAGGCTTTACGTTCCTCGAAGCGCTTGCGGAGCACCACGTCGGTGGGAGTGCGCTGGAGGTGGCTGGCCAGTCCAGAGTGGGCGAGCAGCCAGATCAACCACTTGCTGGGGTCCCAGTTGTACCAGACGGGTCCGTTGCGGTAGTCGGTCTGAAAGGCGTGATGGTAGTTGTGGTACCCCTCGCCAAAGGAGACAAAGGAGAGCAGCCAGTTGTCTCGACTTGAGTTGTCGCTGCTCCAGCGCTGGTGGCCCCAATAGTGTGCCAGTGAGTTGATTGTAAAGGTGAAATGGTGGACCAACACAACCCGTAGCAGTCCAGCAATCAAGATCATTCCGAGCCACTCACCGGTGACCCAACCGAGTAGGCCCACGAGGACGACATTGACTGCAATCGACAGCGGGAGGTAGTAGCGGTGCTGCCAGCGGCAGATCGGGTCTTTCCAGAGGTCTGGGACATTGTCGAGCATCTCGTGTCGAGGGCCCGTCACTAGGATCCACCCCAAGTGAGACCAGACCAATCCCCGGCGAGCGTTGTAGGGGTCTTTGTCCGTATCCACGTCGCGGTGATGGTATCGGTGTGCAGCACACCAGGTGATGATGCTGTTCTGCCATGTCGCACCACCGAGAAGCGCGAACGCCAGCCTTACGGGGGCTGAGGCTTTGTAGGCTCGGTGTGAGAAGAGCCGGTGATATCCAGCTGTGATGCCCAGTCCGGTGGCCATCCAAAGACAGGTCGCTGCGATGACTTGTGTCCAGGTGATTCCCTGTGTCCAACAGAACCAGGGCACCAGAATCACAGCCAACAGAGGGGTGAGAGTCAAAAAGATGACGTTCACCCATATGATTTGCGGTTTTGTGTGGGTTGTTGTGGTGGACATAAGCTCCCCCTACAGGAAGAATCTATCGTGTCCCACGGAGTTTTGCTGGTCTTGTCTTTAGGGCTGGGAGGCTTGTTTTCGCCTCCGTAAGGCCACGAGTCCCAACAAGGCCAGCCACGATTTGGGGGTGGTTTGTCGACTGCTACACCCACAACTGGCTCCGTCCTTTCCGTTTTCGGACCCAGAGGTATCGGACTCGCTATCGCTATCGGAGGTGTCTGGGTTCGGGGTGTCCCCTGTATCGTCGGTAGGCTGGGGTTCTCCGCTATCGGGGTCTTCTTCGCCAAAGGCCTCCATGTTCAGGTCCATCACGACCAGGTGAGGAACGACGTTTTTGTCGAATGTGAGCAGGAGGGTGTCATCTCTCAGGGAGAGGCCCGGTGTCATGGCACCACCGGAACTGGGGTCCAGATTCGTGACTTGTACGGATTCCTTCAGATTCCATTCGGCGTCGAAAAACGCGATGTTCACGTCGCCGACAAGCCCCATCCATTGCCCCGGCCCACCTTGATTGATGAAGGCCACCAGGTAGGTGTCTTCTACGCGAAGGACTGCTTGTGGCCAGCCACCCTTATGCCCTTGTTCCAGAACCAGTGCGTAGTTGACATCGATTACCTCCAGGTCCGGGTTGAGGGTGGAGATGCGCATCTCGTAGGTGTTGTCGAGTTCCACGATGTGCAGGTTGTGGGTCACTTCGTCGACGATGAAGGTGTTGCCCCCGGTCTTTGGAGTATTGATGAGTTCTTTGGTCTCCCCAGGTGTGCTGTCCTCATTGATATGGAAGAAGGTGGCTACGATGTCGAGTCCATAGTTGGTGGTGCCGCCTGCACAGGTGAGATCCAGCCCATAGCCACAAGAAACAGGCATGTCGTTGTGGTCTCGGCTGGTCTCACGTTCTTCGATGGCCGACCAGCTCAACAGATTGAAGTCGGCGTCGTAGCGAAAGGCGTAGAGCGAATCGTTACAGCTGGGACAGGAAAGATTGGCGGATGCCGTGTGTAGGTACGTTCCGTCGGGACACCGAGTAATGGCGTGGTCCTTGAGGACCGGGTCCAGTTGCCCATCGTTGTCCAAGTCTGCGGTCGGTGGGGTGATGGGGTTGTGGGTGGTGTTGAGCACGTAGTCGTTGGACAGTGTCATCAGGTTGTAGTTCCCACCCTGTGCGGCCAGAAACCACCACCCGGATCCATCATCCTTGGGGAAGGTGCGCGGCCAGCCGCTGGCCAACGGCATCTCAATGGGGTCTCCGATGGAGTCGAAGAAGTCCGAAGCATCTGCAGTCGGTGTGAACGCGATCGATACAAGCCACCACATGAAGCCTCCTCATGGATACAGCCGAGAGATTGTACCCCTTGTTGGCGGGGCATGGGAGGGATGGCGTCAGAAGCTTGTCGGGAGGCCATCTCCCAAGCAGAACAAAAGCTGGTATCCTGAGGCTATGGAGCAAGGCTCCCTTGACTGTCTTCCTGTTTTCCCCTTGCCGGGAGTGGTGTTCTTTCCGCACACCATTCTGCCGTTGCATATTTTCGAGCCTCGCTATCGCGCTATGATCAGAGACTGTTTGGAGCATGCGGTGCCGATTGCTGTGGGACAGCCCGAAGCGGACGTGATGGGTGTGGGTCGGATTGTGCGTCATCAGATCTTGGATGAAGGTCGCTACAACATTGTGTTGGAGGGCATGGAGCGGGTTCGTCTGGGTGATGAACTGTCTTTGTGCAATGGGTATCGTCGGTTTCGAACCACCACGCTGGATACGGTCGAGGCGGAGCGAGAGGAGGTTCAGCGCAGCCTGGAGGTGATTCGGGCGTGTCTTCCTCAGTTGTCATTGCGCTGGCCGGAACCCACCGAGGCCTTGGAAGTCTTGTTGGGTGAGTTCTCGAGCGTGGACAAGCTATCTGACCAGGTTGCGTCTGCGATTTTCTTTGAGCCGGCTTTGCGACAGGAGTTGCTTGAAGAACTCTCCGCGAGTTCTCGGTTGGAGAGCGTGGTGGAGAGAATCCTTGAGTTGGTTCATGCAGCCACCACTCAGAGCCTGGATACCCACTGAACATGGGGGGGGCACCACGTTTCGAAGGCAGTGCTACCTATGTGGCGGATGACAACATTGTGGCGGCTGTCAATGCGGCAGTGGCGTTGCAGCGTCCGCTGCTAATCAAGGGCGAGCCGGGAACGGGAAAGACGCTGCTGGCCAGCTCCATTGCAGAGTCCCTTGGGATGGGGTTGGAAACCTGGCATATCAAGTCCACCTCCAAAGCTTCGGAGGGGATGTACACCTACGATGTGGTGCAGCGTCTCAATGACGCGAGATTTGGGGAAGGAAATGTCTCGGATATCGGCGAATACATTCGATTGGGCCCGGTAGGCCGTGCGTTCTCGGCGGAGTCTCCGGTGGTGCTCTTGATTGATGAGGTGGACAAAGGAGATGTGGAGTTCCCAAACGACCTCCTTCGTGAACTCGATGAGATGGCCTTTGACATCCCGGAAACCGGAGAGACCATTCGAGCTCAGCATCGTCCGATTGTGGTGATTACTTCGAATGCCGAGAAAGAACTTCCCGATGCGTTTCTGCGTCGATGTGTCTTTTGTTTTATCGAGTTTCCCGATTTTGAACGGATGGAACGGATTGTTGAGGTGCATCATCCGGACCTGGCGGAGGATCTTCTCAAGATTGCTATGGAGCGCTTCTACCGTCTTCGTGAAACCGAGGGGCTGCGGAAGAAGCCCTCCACATCGGAGTTGATTGACTGGCTGGTTGTCTTGGCTCGAGAAGGGGTGTCAGCCGATGCAGTGATGGCCGCCTTTCCGTTTCTTGGGGTGTTGCTCAAACAAGAACAAGACCTCGACCTGGCCTCGCGTAGATTCGGGAAGTAGCCTCATGTTCGAATCGCTGATGTTCCAGATGAGGGGGCAGGGGCTGAAGGTGGGACTGGGCGAGTGGTTGGCGTTTCAGCGAGGCTTGGAGAAGGGGCTCGCCGGAACGACGAATGAGCTCTATGGCTTGGGGCGGTCCCTTTTGGTGCATAGTGAGGCCCATTTTGACCAATATGACAGGGCGTTTCACGCCGCACTTGCTGGGATTGAGTTGGATCCTGTTCTCAGTGCAGACCTTGCGAAATGGCTGGAAGATCCCAGGTTGTTGGAAGAGATGGAGAGGATTGGCGCCCATGGACTGAAGAATCTCTCCGATTTGATGGAGGCTTTCCGCAAGACGATGGAGGAACAGGCGGAGCGTCACGAGGGAGGCAATCGCTGGGTTGGAACCGGTGGAACCTCACCGTATGGTTCGGGGGGGCGTGCCGAGCACGGCTTGGCCTTGGGCCAAACGCGGAACCGTACCGGGATACGGCTGCCGGATGTGGGCCGTTGGGAGAGCTATCGAACGGATCGGGCACTTCAGGTTCGGGACTGGAAGGTGGCCTTGAGGGCGCTGCGTTTTCTGGAACGAGATGGAGAAGAGGAGCTCGATATTGATGGCACCATAGCGGCGACTGCCCGCAATGGCGGCGACGTCGAAATCGTTGAACGACGTTCCCGGGCCAACCGGGTTCGTCTGACCTTGTTGTTGGACTCAGGGGGCTCTATGGCTCCGTTTGCCAGAGACCTGGATCGGCTGTTTACGGCAGCACAGGAGGTGCAGACGTTTCGGAGCTTGGAGACCTGGCACTTCCACAACTGTGTTTATCGCTACCTGGTGAAAGACTACGATGAGTGGGACCGTGTGCCGACGGAGCGGGTTTTGGGAAAGCTGGGCCCAGAGCATCGCCTGTTGTTTGTCGGGGATGCCTGTATGGCTCCTTGGGAACTCTTTTCGTCTTATGGGTCCGATACACCCAGTGGTTTGGACTGGTTGGGGCGTTTTGTTCGCTCTTGTCCAGCGACTGTGTGGCTCAATCCCATGTCGATCAACGAGTGGAATCATCCGACTGTTCGTGCGGTGGGAGAGCTTATGCCCATGTACCCTTTGACGCTAGACGGGCTCAGGGATGCGATTCGGTTCCTGCGCTCCCCTCGTTGAGCGTTGGTGATAGTGGGATGACGGAGGCTCAAGATGCGTAGTCGC
>JAYZDK010000190.1:0-10823 GCA_036337845.1 Myxococcota bacterium
GGTTGGGTTCCAGGTCGAATTCCAAGACGACATCTTCCAACCCCAACACGTCATGGATGGCATCACCGGGTGCACCTTCGACGACACTGATGGGACGAGAAGCATCTTCGCCGATGCCGATCATGGCCTCGGACACCAGCATTCCCTGCGACTCGTATGGGCCCACCTGGCGCGATTGCACGATTGCGCCGTCCGGGGTTTTCCCTCCGGAAAGCACTGCGGCGTAACGACTGTTGGCTTGAACCTGGTGCTGCTCTCCAACAACGATTTGCGTTTCACCCTGGTGGCTTTGGGCGGACCATAGGCCCCAGGTGCCATCGGACTCGAGCTTCTGTTGGAGCTGTACCACTCGTACATCCGCCAGTGCTTCCTGGCTGGGAAAGCGCAGGATCTGCTCCACTTC
Source organism: Myxococcota bacterium (assembly GCA_036337845.1). GTDB lineage: Bacteria > Myxococcota_A > UBA796 > UBA796 > CAJQPC01 > JAYZDK01. Next base: position 404 of record JAYZDK010000190.1, read on the forward strand.
TGCAATTCGCCCGTTCATGAGGGCTGCAAGCTCTTCGATCCCAACAGGGATCTCGACGAACTGTTCAAGTAAAGACAGTGGAACGCGCACGACAACTCCGAACGGTAGCGCCTCCTTTTAATCTGCCGGAGTGCTCGATGCCTCCTCGGGTTGGGCATCCTCATGCACCCGATAGAGTCTGGCCCAGGCTCTCCCTGCCCGAAATTCTCGTAGCAAGGTCATTTCCAATTCCTGAAGGCGCCCTAATGGCTCCCCGATGGATGCATGGAGAACATGCCCGGAAACCTCTTCGGGTCGGGTGTTGATGTCGTAGAAGAACAACGAGTCGAGCGGTGGAGAACCCAACCCTGAATAGGGTCGTGTGTACTGGGCCCAAGCATGACTGCCTACCCACACATCGCCCTCAAGTTCTTCCAGGCTCCCTCGGGCTTTTCGCAGTGCTCGGGCTGTATCCGTGCCGTACAGCGAGCTTTCGGGGCCGTCCTGGGAGTTCTCCTGGAGGAAGAACAGTGAAGTACCCAACAACGGTAAAGCACCCACGGGGCACAAAGCCAGGCCTATCGACGTGGATGTGGTGAGGCCTGGAAGGAGGTAGCGCACGTGTGTGTAGCGATCGACCCGGTCGATTCCTCCGAGAAAGTTCAAGGTGCCGAAAAAGAGCAGTTGTGTGAGCACATGGCTGCCTGCGATGGACAGCTCCCGTGTGCGGTAGAGGCCTTTGCGAGCGCTCCACAGGGCCAGTGGCCACAGAAGCCATCGTCCCTGCTCCAATAGAGCAATTCGAAGCACGGAGCCCAGGTCTTGGATCCAGTCGATGGGGCCTGAGGGCAAATGTTCGGCACTCGATAGTGCCCAGCCACCCAATGCGCCTCCGGTTTCCAACCAATGAATACCGGCCCAGGCGCCCAGTATGGCCAGTGGGGAGAGCCATCCCCAACGGACCTTTCGGTCCCACAAGCATGCGGCGAGGGCTGGCACTACGAGGAGCACACCGGGCTCTTTGGATGCAGTCGCCAGCGCAGCCAACAGAGCGAACAGACCTTCTTTGCGATCCAGCAGGGCTATGAGGGCCCAGGTGGAAAACAACAACAAAGGGAGGTCGGTATCCGCGCGAAGGAGTTGTGCGCTAACCGGAGGTAGAAGCATCAGGACGGGTGCAGCCCAGGACGCCCTGGTTCCGCCCAGGCGGTAAGTGAGTTGGCACAGTCCAGCGCCTATCCCCGCAGCAACCGGAAGAACGGCCAGGTGTACGACGGTGTGTGTCTTTCCAAAGAGGTGCATCCACCCGGCCAGCCAGGCGTACCAGAGCGGGGGATGTGCATAGTCGGGTAGGCCGTCTGCCCAATGTGGGGGGAGCCGGGCATTAGGTCTCAGGGCTTCTGGTAGTTCTCCAGCCAGCACCCATGGTCCCCCACCATCTGCAAGCATCATGGCTTTGGGCACCCACCAAAAGAAGGAGTCGTCGACCAAGGGCAGTTGTGCGCCGAGGCCTACGATCAGGGCCCCGAGGAGAGCGGACACGATGCTGGCGGTGAAGGGGCTTCTCATGGCGTCAATCGCGCAGAACAGAGATTACCAGGGGTGCCACTTCTTGCTGTAGAGCCATGTGGGCGGTAGAGAGCCCCTCAGGCCTGTATGGAGCGGGCTCTATATGGAGGTGGATGTGAGCACGATAGTCATGCCGCGAGAAGATGTACATCGACTTGCCGAGGACTGCTCGGATTCTGGAGACGCGTTTCGTGCTGTGGCATCCAGGTTGTTGCGGGACCAGAAACGACTGACCAACTTTCTCAAGCGAAACATGCCGGAGTTGGATCAGGACACTCGTGAAGTTGTGCTGTACATGTTCGCAGTCTGTATCCGGGTGTTCGAGCAATATGGGGGCCGGCTCAAGAAGGTCAGCGGTAGCGAAATCGATGCTTCGGCGGAGAAGGTGCGCGCTTTGGCGGCGGAAATCATGCCATTCGACGGTGGATTTCCGGAGCGTGTTCGCAAGGTAGAGTGGCGTGCTCAGCCTCACTTGCTGGATGAGGCGCTGTGGGCGCTGTTCGAGAGAGAGGACCGCGAGGAAGGAGAGCTCGACGTTCCGCCCGACCAGGCCGGAATGATCTTTTTATTGCTCTGGGTGGCTGTAGAATCTCTCGATAGCCACTGGACTCCGCCTTCCTGATCACTGGGACGCGAATGGGGCTCCGGTTGCGTATTTGAACAAGATTGCATCCCCGGCTGCCAGCGTGATGTCGAGAGCAGCGCTCTGGCCTCCGAGAGGCTGGAGCGGGTGAGGTACTACAGTTTCAGTCTGTACGTTGAGCGTCTTGATTTGCGTGGTGTCGAGTGTGGAAGGCGCTCCTCTAAAGTCGAACTCAATCCTGAACTCGGCCTCGTCTTCCACCATGATGGGCCAGCTGGCACTCTCGTGAGTGGGGTTCTGTAGCATCACGTAGATTTCGCCGAGGTCATCCTCGAAGAATCCCACCAATACATCCTGGAACTCGTAGAAGGAGAGGTTCTGGGGTGAGATGGAAGTGATGTAGGGGTCCCCACCTGCGCCCGGACCCCAGTTCGTGGTGCCTTCAGGAGCATAGAGGCTGACCTCGGGTATGTAGCGAACATCTGTGCTGGTCAGCTGCGTAATGGTTCGCCCGTACACGGCGAGTTCTCGGTTGAGATCTGCTGCGGTATACCAAGCCTGGACCTGATTTGCGGACCATTCGCCAGTTGAATCGAACAGTGCGGTCTCCAGGTTGTGAGCGGGGTTGGTCTGATAGAGAAACCAGGTGTGCCCGGTGTAGCCATAGACCAGCCCTTTCAGGGCATCCCAGCGCATGTCGGTTTCCGTTGGGAACTCGTCGCTCTTTCCCGCCTCGGCGAAGGAGTTGAGGTATCGCCAGTAGGGAATTCCATGCTCCACGGCTACCTGTCGTGTTCTCTCCAAGTGGCGGTAGGAGGAGTAGCTCGGACCGTACTGGTCATAGCTCATGATGTCTCCATCCATGAAATTCGCAAAGTACTGCAGCATCTCATCTCGAATGGATTCGGTCTCACCGTTTCCGAAGTTCATGATGACCAAAGCATCTGGGTCTGTGGCTCGTACGGCTTGGATGCCGACTTCTAAGCCGATGAGCTCCTCCATGGTGCGTGGTTCGTCTCCTACTTGAAAGCCGACGCGGCCCGGTGAGCTCGATCCCACACCGCCGAGAGTTGTCCCGGTGCTCACCGAGCTCGCGTCGCTTTGTACCCATGAAATCCAACGAAAATCAGGATGGTTGGCTGCTCTCCATCCCTGAACCTGTGCAGGAAGTCCATCCATCCAGAACTGCGCCGTGTTGGCTCCAAACTGATCAAAGAACTGCTGTACAACACTGGCCGGTGGATTCTCCATCCCCACCACCAGCCCAGAGATCATCATGGGTTGTGTTCGAACCCAACACTGGCCACGGGACAGGTTCTGACAGGGGGATGGGTTTGGGGTGTTGCCGCCGCCTTGTCCGCCACCACCTTGTCCACCACCGCCTTGTCCACCACCGCCCTGGTTTCCGGTATCCCCAACGCCAGAATCTCCAGAATTTCCCCCTCCCGTATCGGCCACACCGGGTTCACTATCCAGACCCGAATCGTTACTCAGCTCGCTGTCCCATAGAGACTGTTTTTCGGTGGGAGTGCAGGAGACGACCACCAGAAGGCTTGCGATGAGAGGAAATCGACACATAGGAGCTCCCGAAAAACTTCAGTCGCTACGCTATCTGCACTCTTCTCCATTGCCATGGGTTGGAGTGTCACAGCTTGCTAGTGTGTGGATCTTCGGTTGCCAGTTGGCCGTCGGTAAGGGAGAGTAGCAACTGGCATCGAGCGAGATGGAGGCTCAGATTCTGAGCAACAAGCTGGAGCTCGGACATTGTTCTGTCGACCTGGATTCTCACCAGGTGGAGCGTGATGGTGTGTGCTTGCCTCTTCGTCCTCAAGAGGCGGAGTTGCTGAGCTTTTTTGTTTCAAGGCCGGGTGAGGCTCTGTCTCGCGAGACGCTCTATGAGGCAGTGTGGGGAGAAGTGATCGAGGGTCGTTCCCTCGATGTCGCTGTGAGTATGCTTCGCAGCAAGATCGAGAAGGACGCCTCTGCACCAGAACATCTTCTGACGGTGCACGGCCTGGGTTATCGATTCATACCTCCGTTGAACTCCTTGGATATGGGCAGGGTTGGGTCCAACCTGGCAGAGGTTCCGGATGTTTTTTTCGGCCGTGCTCAATCCCTGACAGAGTTGCAGAGCCTGCTTGCCGAGCCGGGATCGACGGTGCTTATCAAGGGTCCCGGCGGTATGGGCAAGACCCGCCTGGCCAAGCACTTCTCCCGTCAGTGGTCTGGCAGCGGGGTTGTTTTTGTGGACTTGGCTGAGTGTGAGAGCAAGATGGCCGTGGAATATGCGCTGGCCCTGGAGCTTGGTGTGTCTTTGTCTATGGAGGGAGCGGCCGCTGAGGAGTCTGTGGTGCTCCACAAGGCACTGCAAGATGCCAACGACGCTCTGCTGATTCTCGATAATCTCGAGCAGGTCAGCGCTCCGGTGACGGAATGGCTTGAACGATGGAGGTGTGCAGCACCGGATATTCGATGGTTGTTGACCTCTCGTACAGTCACAGAGGTGTCAGGCTGCGCACTCATCGAGTTGCGACCGCTTTCTTTGGAAGAGGGGGTCGAGCTTTTGGTGTCGCGAATGAATGCCCGAATTCCGGGTTTGGAGGTTGGAGAGTTGGAGCGCTCCTCCATGCGTGAGATCTGCCAGTCTCTAGATGGGATTCCGCTCGCGATTGAGCTCGTGGCAGGTCAGTTGGCCCTATATGGAGCAGAAGCGCTGCATCGCCAGATTGTTCATGGAGTGGCGTCTTTATCCGCCGCTCGGGTGGATCTTCCTCAGCGGCATCATCACATTGACCGGGTTCTCTCTTGGTCGTGGAACCTGTTGGGGGACCGTGAGCGCGAGGTGTTGGCGGTTTGTGCGCTGTGGCGGGGTCGTTTTTCGAAGGAAGCCGTGGTGTCGATTGGGGTTCGGGATTGTGAAGATGTAGATGTGGAGCAAGCGTTGCGAAAGCTGGTAGATGCTTCGATGGTTCAAGAACTGGAAACCCCGGGGGTGTATCGGATCTACGAGGGGGTGCGCCGGTGGTGTTCCGACCAGCCGACCTTCCAAGCCCAAGAGGAGTGGGCCCGCATGGCTCACGCTCGCTGGGTGCTCAATCAGAGTGATGGTTTGGCACGAGAACTGGCCAGTTCGGCTTCTGTTGGGGCTCGCCAGAAGTTGGTACGGTTGGGGACGGAGCTTCTGGTGGCTGGAGTGTGGCTGGAATCCAGAGACCCGGCTTTGGCTGCAGAAACCCTCCTGAAAGCCCATCAGTCTTTTGGAAGAAGGGCCCCGTTTGCATTGCATCAGGATGTGCTGAAGCGCTCCATGGCGTGTGCTCGGGTTTCGGAAGACCGGGAGTTGTGGATTCGGACTCAGTTGGCCTACGCCTCTGCTTGCAGCCGTCATCATTACGATGCGGAGGCGAGTCGAGTGCTCCAGGTAGTTGGGGAGAACGTGAATGAAGGTTCTGCTGGCTGGGTGGACCTGATGCTGGTTTCTTGTCAGCACCTGGAGCGATCTGGGGACCTTGAAGAGGCCGAGCAGGTCGCGTTTGAAGGGCTGGGATGGTTGGAAGAACAGCCGGAGTGCGCCAAGGCTTGTGCGTTTCGAATCACTCTTGCGAACACCTGGGCGAAGACGGGAGCTCTTGATGACGCCATTGAATGTCTTCAGTCGGCTATGCAGGATGCACAAGAGAGTCAGAACCTGGAGCTCGAGTCCAAAGTGGAAGCCGCGCTTGGTCTGCTCTTTATGGAGAAAGGCGAGCTGGAGCAGGCTCGAGAGGGTCTGGCCCGAGCGCTGTCTTTGTACCGGGTTCTGGGCAATCGTGTAGGCGAGGCCAAGATGCTCAGCGGGCTTGCAGAAGTCGCGAGGGGCTGTGGTCAGCGCAGAGAGGCCATGGAACACCTGGAAGAGGCCAGAGTGGTTGCGGGCCGCATGGGAGACGTGGATAGCCAGGCGCTCATGAGCTGTCACAAGGCCAGTGTGTTGTCGGAGCTGGACCGCGACGATTTGGCTACCCTCGAATGGACTCAGGCGGTCCGACTGGCTGTTGAGTTTGACAAGCCCGAACTGGAAAGGGCCGTACGGATTCATCGCGGGATTCTTCTGCACCAGAGAGGGGAGTTGCAGACTGCACTCAGCGAGCTTGGAAAGGCTGTATCGGGCCTGTCAGAAGACTCTCCTCATCGGGTTCGGGTCTTGGCGCATCTCGCGGGACTGCACGCTGCGCTAGGGAGTCTGGAGAGAGCTGAGGACTGTCTGGAGAAGGGGCGTGCGTGTGCCACTGTGTCATCTGTGGGAGAGGGCCTCCTCGATGTCATGGAGGGCTTGGTTGACCTCAGGCGCATCCAGAACACGGACGATGTGCGACAACAAGGAGAGTTTTTTGATCGTGCGCATCGACGTCTGGCGGATGCCGAGTCTTCGGCGGGCGGTGAGTCGGTCCTTGAGGGGGCTCGTATTTTGAGAAGAGCGTTGAGGAGCCAAACCCGGCCAGGTCATGCGAGGCGAGAAGTATGAGGCCGCAGTCCTGGCTTCCTCTGGGTGAGATCCGGGTAGACCTGGTTTCCGGATGGATTGTTGATTCTCAAGATCAAAAAACGCAACTCACTACAAAAGAGGTGGACTTGCTCCGGGCCCTGGTAGGTTGTCCAGGAGCATGGATAGAGCGAGAACGTCTCTATGAGTTGGTGTGGGGCTACAGCCCCAAAGTCGTGAGTCGTTCGCTGGATACGACGTTGTTTCGCCTTCGGGCCAAGCTGGGCACTCGCGGAGCCTTGATTCTGCAGACGGCTCGCTCGCAGGGGGTTGCGTACCTTCCCTTGGGAGCTCCCCAGGAGTCTGGGGTGAGCCTGGTGTCGTTGGGGTGGGAGTACGGTTGGGAATCGCTTTCGGTGAATGCGCGCCTGCTGTCTATATTGGGACCAGCAGGCCCGAGAAGAACGCAGCTTGGCTGGGAATATCTGCAGTGGCGCTGCCAGAAACTGGATACCCGCTGGCTTTCATTGGCTGGGCTCGAGGATGGTGTAGCCATTGAGGAACAGATTGCTGCAGTACTCGGTGACCCGCAGCCCTGTGTTTCTGGTGCGATGGCTCGATGTTTTGAGTCGCTTGAGGAAGGGGACAGCGTCTTGTTGATTCTGGATGACATAGACGCCGGACATGGGTTCGTCGCCAGCCGCCTTTCCGAATGGTTGTCGGAGGTGCCTCAGTTGCAGGTGGTTGTAACCGCCGACCGAGCCCTGGAAATCGGTGGAGAACACCACCTGGTTCAGGCCTCGGTTCTCGACCCGGCACAAGGAGATTGTGCCGGGTCGCTATTGGAGTGGGCTCGGCGTCTTGGAGAGCCATTTTCTTTGGGAGATGCGGAGGTGGAGTTTGGCGTTGATGCCCAGCCACCGGTGTCGGAGCAGGTGCTTTCTCTTTTGGACTCCGGTGACCTTCGCGTGGTTGCCACGGAGCATGGGGGGCGAATGTTCTGTGTGTCTGGAGAGAGGGGTTCCTAGTCGTTATGGCCAGGCTACTCGCTGGATGTCTGTTCGTTCTGCCTGGTTTCTTTCCCCACCTCGAGCGAGTCCACTGACCATGAAATAGAGTTCTTCTCCGGAGGAGGGGCGCCAGCCGGATGTGGAGTGGAATGGGGACTGCTTGATGTGATCTCCGGCCACCGATGTGCTGTTTTTACAGGTCTGACCGGGTCGCATCCATTCCCATGTGGCGGCGTACCATTGGCCTCCAAGAGACTCCAGGCTCGGCTTCCAAACGAACACCCATGGGTTTGCGCTGACCTCGACACCGCCGCAGCAGGTCATGGTGGACCATTGCTGAGCCCCAGCGTGATTCATGCAGATCTGTCCGTTGCCGATAGACACGGGGTCCAGTGACATCGTCTGACTCCAGTTGGACACGTTGTGGTGTAGCCACTGCACGCTATTGAGTGACATCTCCGGAGGATAGGTGGCCTCGGGTTCAAGCAATCGGATGGAGCGGATTTCGATGGACCCGTCTCCAGCGTTTGGATCCAGTCGGAAGTGTGAGAGCGTGCCGGACCAGTCGGGGTGACTCCCCAGGTCGAAGACATATCGATGCCACTGCTCGTCCTCAAAGAGCTGGAAGCGCTTTCGCCGGTCCGCGGAAAAGTCTCCGTCCTGTTGCCGGCGCCAGAACACCTCCCAGTAGCTGTCTGCGCTGGTGACTTTCATGACGACATCTACCAAGGTGCATCGGGAAAGATTGGCGTTTTGCTCGGTGTAGAGAAAGGGATCGTTCCCGCCTTCAAACCGGGTGCTCCCCGCAGATTGTGATCCAGAAAGCGATAAATCTCCAGAAAGCGCCCACCCATTGGCAGAACGGTCGAAAGTCCATGCCTGACACACGCTCGCGATCCCGGTTCCCGGGTACTGTCCCGGTGTGGTGTCGGGAGTGGCCGTGTCCTCAGGGTCCTGGTTTCTTCGGTCTGGGAATCCACTGTCGGAAAACGAGGCCCCGGTGTCGAAGGTCTCGGGTGTAGCGGTGTCTACGAGAGAGCCGGTATCTACCCGATGTAGTGGGGGACGGCGGGTATTGGGAGTGTGGTCTGGAGGCGGGGCGCTATCGCAGGCGGCGAAAGACCAGAACAGTAGTGAGGTTAGAGTCATGTGGATTCTCCGGAGTGTTCAGCGACGTATCAGGCACAGGCCTAGGCCCGTGAGGTGAGTGGAGTTGACGTTGGTGGATTCGCAAGTGCTGCCGGCATCACTGGTGTTGTGGAACTGCGTACAGGTGCCGGAGCGATACAGCGGACAGTAGTGATAAATTTCCAGGTCGTTGGTGCCCTGCATCAGCCAGAAGGTTCCGAGGTACTGCCGTGCTGAAGGGGGTGCGCCCGAGTTGTCACTGTCTTCTACAATCCACTCCTGTCCGCAGTTGGTGTACATGGACCGGCCTGCAGGATGGTCAGAGTTCGGAGCTCGGACGTACATGACCTCGTTGGTTTGGGAGGCGCCCGACTCCGCTACGGCGTAGTCGTAGAGGTGATACCAACCGGTTTGGGGCACCTGAATGGTTCCGCTGGCCTCGGTGGGAGTCCAGGAGAGCACATAAATCTCCCCCGGACTGAGTGTGGCCACAGTGCCTGCTCCGCAATCCTCAATCCACTCGGGAGGCTCGGGTGGGGTCTCTGGTCTGTCGGTGTCGGGTTCGGGGTCGGTGTCTGGTTCTTCGATACCGGTATCGAGCGCGTAGGTGTCGTATGTTGTTTCAGTAATGTGGCCCCCCGGATCGGCTGTGATCTTCGGGTGAAAGCCGTGCTCGCTGCAGCCGAGCTGCAAGAACATCATTCCAAGCAGGATTCTAACCATTGTCTTGTCCTCGATAAGGGGCCTCTTTGGGGCTCGCCGTGTACGGTAGGCGGGTGTCGGGTGTAGGAAAACAGCCGCTTCGTCACACAATGCTAGCGCGGTGATGCTGGTAGACTCGGGCTCGCCATGGCACCACCTGTTTTCCCAGCCCGTGTGCGTCCAGAAGACCTCCCCCTCTCTTTTGGGCGCTATGACCTTCTCGAGGTTCTCGGGGAAGGCGGAATGGGACGGGTCTTCGGCGCGAGGCTGCGGGGGCCCTCGGGGTTTTCTCGTCCGGTGGCGTTGAAGATGCTGATTTCAGAGGCAGCAGGTGGCCCAAACGAGAAAGACTTGCTGAACGAAGCACGCATTGGTGGTCTGCTCAGGCATCCGAACATTGTGGCGATTCATGACTGTGGAATGGTGGGTGATCATGCCTTCATTGTCATGGAATGGGTGGAGCACCTCACGCTGGCGGCGCTTCTCGATGAGCGGGGATCGCTGCCGCCATCGGCTGTAGCCGACCTTGCACTGCAGGCTTGTGCTGGGCTTGTGTATGCACACGGCTTGGAAGTTCGAGGCCGGAAGGCGGGCCTGATCCATCGAGATCTCAAGCCGGCAAACCTTCTAGTGGCCCATGATGGGACTGTAAAACTCGCGGACTTAGGCCTGGCCCGGACCCGGCTGTACTCCGAAGAGGTTTCTTTAAGTGATGGGCTGCGGGGAACCCCTCCCTACATGTCGCCCGAGCAGGTGATGGAAGCTCCGCTGGACCACCGCTCGGACCAGTTTTCTCTGGGCATCATCTTGTACGAAGCGGCAACGGGACGCCGCTTGTTCCAAGGAGGTGTTCTGGAAATCCTGGTGCGGGTGCGTTCGCCCCAGAAAGAGCTGAATCGTCCGCTACACCGAAATCGGCTCAATCGGGTGGAGCCCAGGCTTCGGGAAATCATTTTGAGATGTCTCAAGGAAGCGCCAGAGGAGCGT
>JAYZDK010000191.1:0-6742 GCA_036337845.1 Myxococcota bacterium
TATGCGTTGGATAAATGGAATCTCTCCCATGGAAGTGTTTCAGCGCACCGTATCGTGATTGGCGGAGATGGCCGTCCACAGCTTTTGGGCGCCCAGTTCTCGGGAGAGCCTGACCTGGTTGCGCTTCTTCGCTTGTTGAAAGAGCTTTGGCCCGACTCGGTTGAACTACTGGAATCGGTGGAGAGCCTTGCCGCGCTCAAGCAGGTGCTGGAAGCCTCTTTACGGGACTGCTTTCCCCAGTATGCGCCCTTTCGTTTGGGAGCGAGGTCTTGGGAACAGGCGCCCCGCCCGGAGAGCGAGGGAGTTCGGCTGGAGGTGGTGCTCGATGGGAGTGTTGGAAGCGCGGCGGACGAGGTCACCTATGACATTGGGCCAGACCCGGTGGAACCAGGGCTCCTAGACCAGTGGGATGTGCACTCTTCTTCTCATGCCACCGAAACCCGAGAATGCACGATGGCGGGGGTGGGGGATCGTGAGGATCGCAATCGGTCGATGGTTGCTCGCTTGGTCTCCCCGCCCCTACCACCACCTGATCCCTATCGATTCGATGGTGTCGTGGGTACCGCCTGTGAGCCGCTGAAGCGTCTATTGGCAGATGAACCCTTTGATCCGTTGCCGCTGACCGATGGCATTCGTCCAGATCTGCCACCCGAGCTTGCGCCAGAAGAGCGGGAAGAGGTGGAGGAGAAGACCTATACGGCTACTGTGACTCGCTTCACCGAGGAAATACCTATTCGGGCGCTTCACTTCGCGATTGCTGGTCTGGTTGCAGCAGCCTTGGTTTTACTTGCGATGGTTTATCGCTTCCTCTTCTGACGCTTCTTGTTGGACGGAGCGGGTCGCGGCCGGTCCGGATAGATTTCGTGGACTTCCTGCCGGAAGGACTCGAAACTGCCGTCGATAATGCTGGTTCGCATACGGCCCATGAAATCTGCGTACCACCTCAGATTGTGCAGCGTTGTCAGGGTGGCTCCAAGTATCTCTCCGACCTTGAAGAGATGGTGGAGATAGGCACGTGTGAAGTTGGTGCAGGTGTAGCAACCACAGGAGGTGTCTGGAGGGTACATGTCCCGTCGGTAGCGGGCATCTGTAATACGTACCCGTCCGCGTGACGTATAGAACATGCCGCTTCTTGCATGCCGTGTGGGAATCACACAGTCGAACATATCGACTCCCATGGCGACTCCCTCCACCAGGTCCAACGGGCGCCCCACCCCCATCAGGTAACGAGGGCTTTCCTTGGAGATATGTGGGAGTGTCCAGGACAACACCTCGCACATTACCTGGTGGCCTTCTCCGACAGACAAGCCTCCGATGGCGATGCCGTCGAATCCGATTTCTTGAATCTCTTCGGCGGATCTCTTGCGCAGGTCCTTCCAAAACGCGCCTTGCACAATGCCGAAGAGACTCTGGTCTGGTCGGGTGTGTGCGTTCTTGCTGCGCCTTTCCCAACGGGTGGTCCTCGCAACCGATTCCTCGGCAGTGGCTCGATCCACGCCATGGGGCAGACACTCATCAAATACCATTGCGATGTCTGCGCCGATTTTCTGCTGGATATCCATGGACGTTTCAGGAGAAAGAAAGGTCTGTTTTCCGTCCACTTCGTAGCTGAACGTGACCCCATCTTCCTCAACCTGCTTCTTGTCGAGAGAGAAGACCTGGAACCCACCTGAGTCTGTGAGCATGGGTAGCTCGACACCCATCATCTTGTGGACGCTACCGTGTTTGGCGATCAGGTCCTCGCCAGGGCGTTGATGGAGATGGTAGGTATTGGCCAGGATGATTTGTGAACGTGTGTCAGCAAGGTGGAGCGGGGAGAGGGCTCGGATGGCGGCTTGTGTGCCTACCGGCATGAACACGGGCGTGCGAACGGTCCCGCGCGCCAACTCCAATGTTCCGGCACGGGCACCATTGAATGTGGACTCAACACGAAAAGGCACTGCACAGGTCATGGCCAATCCTAACCCGTGGACATCTCTCGGGTGTTTTCTGATGTTGTGGATGTGTTCTGGGTGTGGTGATGATTCCGGTTCGGCTCTCGACAGTGCGGTGCTCGATACCTCTGAGTCCCTGGAGGTTGTCGACGAGGTCGATACACAGACAGGCTTCTACCACCTGGAATTGTCTTATGCTCCCGACCCGCCTGTTCTCGGTGAAGGGTCTATGGAGGTGCGGATTACCTTTGTGAACTCCAATCCAGACTTGCAGGGGGCCGCGGTGGTGGGGGCCAATGTTTCGTTACAGGGGCAACACACGGATTTGGATGTTGCCCTGGATGCTCCCATCAATCTGGTGGAGTCGAGTCTGGGCGCCTACCAGTCGAATGTGACTTGGCCTGAGGCCGGTCTGTGGGCCTTGACCGTAGAGGTGGGCGCGGCAGAACGGACGGATGTGGCACGTTTCGGAGTGCGGATCGAGGCGGAGTGAGGCGACTTGTTGTAGTATAGCCGGACGCCCGTTTGGCACTTTTTTGGGCATCAGGAGGGACAGCAGGCCAATGTCTTTTGCGGCTGATGCACGTCCAGCACCGATGTTGTCTGGCACGCCACTAGGCGATCACTTTGCCGTGGAAGCGCTGGTCCGTCTCTGCGAGGGGCGCATGATCTATGTGCTCAACGATGATCGCTCGGATCGGCCTACTCGCCATTGCTGGGATTGTGGGAGTGATGACACGCCTCGCGGAGACCTCATCTGTGCGGGTTGTGAGGTGTCTCTGCCCGAATCGCAGAAGTTCATGCTCTCCGTGCGGTGGGACAAATGGAACTTTGAAAGACAGCTTGAGTTCTATGACCAGGAACTTGAACACCCAGGCGTGCTTTGGCCGGACTCGGTGTTTGTGGAGGGGGGCTGCCTCTTCACCATTGTGCGCTATCGAAACGAGTCCTTGATGGTGGACCAGGGGGCTCCGTTTTCCATTGAGCGTGTTCTGCATCTTTCACAGCGCTTTGCGGGTCTCACAGCGTTCATGCATCGCAGTGGAGTCTCGCTCGACACCCTGGAGCGTCACCACTTTGTCTACCGCAAAGCGGATGATGTCTTTCTGCTCTTTGACCCGGATGTAGCAGAGGTACTCGGACACCCGGTTCCCTCGGCGCAACGCGGATGGGAGATTCGTCGGCTTGCTGCGATTCTGCGTCGCTACACGCCAGTCAACAACAATGCCTTGGCGGACTTTCTGTACTCCGTGGAACGGGGGTCTTTCAAGAGCCCCTTGGACTTCGGTCGCTCGGTAGAGCAGTTGTTCAACACCATCGAACGCGTGGCTGCTCCAGCGGGGGTGGCGGCCATGACCGACGTCGGGTTGTCCAGGAGCTTGAACGAGGATTCTTGGAGTTGGGTACAGCTCGGTGATGACACGCATCTCTGTGTGGTTGCCGATGGCATGGGTGGACACGAAGCGGGTGAAGTGGCCTCCAGCCTGGCTGTAGAGACCATCTGTCGAGAAGCCAGAGACATGTTTGATGACATCGATGAAGTGCACCCAGACAAGCTCGAAGAGCTGCTGGTTCACTCATTTCAAGAGGCCAACAACACGGTCAAGGGACTGGCTGAAGAGCGACACAATGACATGGGCACTACGATGGTGGCGGTGTTGGTGTCTGGCTCAACCGGGGTGGTGGCGAATGTCGGAGACTCTCGGGCCTATCGACTACGCGGTGATGGCTTGGAGCAGATCTCCAAGGATCATTCCCTGGTCGCTCGCATGGTGGAGCAGAACCGTCTGAGTGCCGAAGAGGCTCGAACGCATCCACACTCAAACATCTTGCTGAGAACGGTGGGTACTGAGAGAAATGTAGAGATTGATGCCTTCCAAGTTGAACTTGAGCCTGGCGACCGCGTGTTGCTCTGCTCAGATGGTCTTTGGGGGGAAGTCGAGGATTCGGACATCCAGACGATCATGACGCACTACGAAGACCCTCGGACCTGCGCTCGAGAGTTGGTGCGGGCCGCCCATCATGGTGGCGGCAAAGACAACATCACCATCTTGCTGGTAGGCACGGCAGAGGAACGGACTACCGTTACCAGTTGAGACGAGCCCGGAGTGGGTTCAGGGCAGAAGGGAGTTGTGTTGGCCCTGTCCGGATGAAACGCTGCTAATCACGATGGCGGCTGTCGCGCCGGCCAGCACCATACCGACTGCAGCCCAGCCTCGATAGGGACGAGTTGTTGAGGTTTCGGTGGGGAGTGGGGCTGCCGGTGACAGGACGAGTTTGGCGCCCGGCGTCATGGTTACAACGCGTACTTGGAGCAGTTCTGTTTCATTTCGGATTCGGAGTTCGTGTTTTCCAGGTGAAATAGGTCCTAGGGTACCGTCAGAGAGCACGGGGGCTTTAGTTGCATTGATTTCGGCCACGCTGGGGTTTTTTTGTGGAGGCAATGTGATTTGTCCTGGGCGTTCCAGGATGCGCCGGAGGGTGTCCGGTGGAGCGCCTCCGTCCAGTGGGGCCCGAAAGCGCTGGGGAGGGGCTGCTGCGGTCATGGAGCGTTCCAAGAGCCAGACTCGACCTGCGATATGGCTGGGGGTTTCCGTAATCTGAACCAGCACCATCAAGTCGGCGTTTGAGCTCAGGAGTATTTCGTGCCAGCAGGAAAAACTCTTTCCGCAATCTTGGAACGAGTCGTTTGCTGGGTCGAGCGGAATGCTGTCTAGCTCCATGCGATTGTAGTTTGGAGATTGATCCAGAAGCTCTGCTAGCTCGTAATGGGTGCGGGACCATGCAGCTGGCCCTGCGTTGCTTGACACCACAGCCAGCACAACCTGTAGAGGCTTGGGCCATTCGTTGGAGTAATCCGAGGCGGAAGCGGTCCCGGAAACCATCAAGGCAAGGAGGCTAATCGCCCACCAGCGTGGCAAGGGCGGCATTGATCTCGCTTTCCAGTTCGGTATCAGTGGGGTTTCCGATCGAAACGATCTGGCCTTCTGCGTCTACAATGACTGCCAGTGGAAGTCCTTGGATCTCGTAGCGCATCGATACGATTGAATGTTTGTCGGTGAGTACGGGAAACACAAGTCCCAGTTCGGAGATCCAGGCCTCCATATTATCGCTGTTGTCGGATTCCGAGTGGATACCGATGACCTGCACTTGTTGCCGAGCGTTTCGCTTGGCTATGCGATTGAGGATCGCCAGATTGTCTCCACCACGGGATTTGTCGAAGAAATAGAGGACAACGCCTTGGCGTGGCACTCTCGCCCCGGGATTGATGAAGTCTCCGAGGGCGACCTGCTCATGGTGAATCAACTCATTGGCGATTTCTTTGTTGATAGCAGGCAGCGTAAATAGCCGTGCTGGTGAGCCCACGGTAAGCACGCCCGTAAGAGTTGTTACGAACAGAAGCGGAAAGATTCCCAGTGGCACGCTTCTCTCCCGTCATGACCGACAGTACAATCCTGGCGAGTCAGGCTGGGATGGTATCTCCAAGGCTCCTGCCATTCAAGGCTTCTTGTGTGTGTGAGTGTGTGCAGCGATGAAGACATCGATGGTTGAACTCCCCCAGATGGTCATTGAACTCGCTCGTTTGGTCCGAGAGAACAATGGACGAGCGTATCTCGTGGGTGGTTGCGTACGCGATGGTCTTCTAGATCGAACTCCGAAAGATCTGGACGTGGAGGTGCATGGGCTGGAGGAGGCCAGGCTGGTTCAGGTTCTCAGAACGCTCGGGACTGTCAAGGAGGTCGGCAAGGCCTTTGGGGTGTACAAGCTGGTGGGGGTGGACATGGAAATCGATGTTTCTCTGCCACGACGAGACTCTCGCACAGCGGACAGAGACCCCTTTTTGGGAGAAAAGGCCGCGACTCTGCGCCGGGACCTCACCATCAACTCGTTGCTACTGGACCCATTGACTGAAGAGTTGTTGGACTATTTTGGAGGTCGGGAGGATCTTCGAGATGGGGTACTCAGAGAAGTAGACTCGTCTCGGTTCGGCGATGACCCGTTGCGGGCGCTGAGGGCCGTTCGCTTGGGGGCCACCCTGGGGTTTCAGCTGGCGGATTCACTGAGGCATCACTGTAAGTCTATGGACTTGTCTTCTTTGCCGGGAGAGCGAGTCTGGGTAGAGATCGACAGAATGTTGATGGAGCCCGAGCGGCCGGGCGATGCATTGTATGAGCTGCATGCGTTGGGGTTGGTCCCCAGTATTCTTCCGGGTTTGGAAGGTGCGGGTCGTCAAAGCGTTCGGGAGCACCTCAACCAGGCCGCCCGGCTTGGAGTGCATTTGTCAGACGACGCTTCGCGGCGCGTGTTGCTGGTATCGGTCTTGTTGTCTCCGTTGAAGGAGACGGCTGCTACGCGTGTATTGGACCGACTGTGCTTGCATCGATGGGATGGGCATCCCTTGCGACGCCCTGTCCTCTCCGTGATTTCCGAGCTCCAGCGACCATTGCCTGTGACGGATACGGCGCTTCGCAAGGCTTCGGAGCGAGTGGGGTTGGAGGTGTTCCTGCGGGTGTGGGAGGCCTTGAGGCCAGCAGAGGGGGGCTGGGATGCTTTGATGCGGGCACAGGAAATCGGTGTGGCGGCAGGTTCTTTGCCGGAGTTGGTTCGTGGGGAGGATTTGCTGGCACTGGGGTTTGAGCCGGGGCCTCAGGTGGGGGCTGCACTTAAATTGGTTCGGGAGGCCCAGTTGGAGGGGCGGTTGTCGAGTCGTGAGGACGCGTTGGTTTGGATTCGAAACCGGCACGGCCGCGGTACGAGTTAGGGAGTGTTCATGCTGTACGGTCTGTTTCAGGTTGGACTGTTCGGGT
>JAYZDK010000192.1:0-11155 GCA_036337845.1 Myxococcota bacterium
TTCGGGGCTCTCCATTAGCCACCGGTTCACGGCATCGGCACCTCCATTGTAGGCGGCGATGGCCAGGGGCAGGTGAGGGGAGAGGCGCCGCCCGTCGTATTCCTTCTCCAGTTGGTCCAGTTCGCGCGTGCCGAGCCAGGCGTTGTACCCAGGGCTGTAGAGCCAGTCGGCATCATAGGCCGTATCCAGGACCTCTTTGTGGAGTTCCTCGCCCAGGTCGGGCATGAGCTGCATCAGGCCTCTGGCTCCTGCAGGGGAGGTGACCTCGGGTTGTAGGGAGGATTCAGCGGTCATCACCGCATACGAGAGCAAGGGGTGGATGGTCTGGGCACTTTGGGTGACCACATCCTGTTCGGGTGTGGGAAAGCAGATGGTGATGGCGTCCTTTCGACACCGTTTGGGGTTGGAGGCGCAGGAGCCTCGAACCAGGGACTGGGCATCCACATACGCGCCGGTTTGAGCCAGAAGCCCGGCTACGGCCAGGCTGGTGCTGCGCTCATTGAGCTTTTTGGTGGGTCCAATGAGTGTGCGGGCATGGTCTCGGGCCCAGTCGAGGTGTCCCAGGTCGAGCAGTGCCTGTGCGACTCGTGCTGAATCATGCTTGGCTACAAAGGAGTCGGGCACTGCAGGAGGAGGCCCATGGTCGATACCTGTGTAGGTCTTCTGGAGGCGCTCGGCTGCATACCAGGCGTGCCCGCTTATGGGGTGGCTCTCCAGCAGGGCCTCAAGTGCGGCTTGTTCCGCGCTGGTGTCTCCGTTCATGCCCAGGAGTCGAGCCTTCCAATACAGTGAAGCCGACGCGAGGCCACTGTCGGGGTGTTCCTGATGAACCCGGCTCAGCCAGGCGCGGGCGGGTTCACGCTGATCCAGCCGGAGATGAGAAAACCCGATGAACCACTTGGTCTCAGCAGCATGTCGTGATTTCGGGCGGGCGTTGAGGTGTTTCTTGAACAGTTCGATCGCTTGCTCAAGCTCGCCTGAATCCCAGGCCAGATAGCCTAGTTTGTAGGACGCCGTGTCTGCCCTGCGCGTTTTGGGGTAGCTCTGTGCGAGTCGACGGTAGGCTTTGGCGGCGTCGGCGTAGTTGCCGGTACGCGAGATGGCCAGAGCGTAGTGGTAGAGAGTTTCTGCCCCACCATGGGTGCCGGACTTCATGGGCTTGAGCTTCTTGAACAAAGAGATCGCCAGGGGATAGTCCTTGGCTGCGAACGCAGCCATGGCTCGCTCGTGAATCCATTGTCCACTTTCGTCACCGGTGCTCATCTGGAGCGCATCGTAGAGTGGCATGGCCCGCTCGGCCTGATGGCCTTTGACCAGGTTCCGGGCTCGCACGGTGGCGTTGATCCGACCCTTTGGGGTGCCGAGATCAATGGCTTGAGCTCCGAGTGCTTCGATGTGTTGCTCTGCCTTGAACGCCCAAGGTGAGGTGGGGTGAAGCGCCCACGCTGCTCGGTAGGTATCCAGTGCCTCTTCGGTTTCGTTTTTCAACTCGGCATTCCAGGCCATCCAGTAGCGTGCTTCTGGAGCGAGCTCGGTCTTGAAGAGCGCCCTGAATTGATCTACGGCCTCGTTCTCTTTTCCGCTGCCGCTGAGGGCCCGTGCTCGCAGAAGTTGAATCTCCAATCCGGCGGTGCCGGGTGCACTCTGGGAGCTGTCGAGCAACTCCAGCACTTTTTGGGGGTTGGTCAGGATTTGTTCTCTGGCCAACATCAAGCGAGCGTACACCTCAAGTTCGGCAGGGCCGGTGCCAAGTTGGTTTTCAAGGCCGCTGTACATGCCGCATCGGGCCCGTGCAATGGCAGGCGCTAGTCCTTGGAGCCCTTGAGTGAGTCGAGTGACGGTCCGGCAGTCGCCTTTTCTCAAGGCGGTCAGTGCCTGTTCCGGTACGGTGTCGGCGGCTGTTGCAGAACCTGCGAGGAGCAAGGAGAGAAAGAACCACATGCGCCATCGGTAACACCCTACCGCCGCTGATGCGTCCTAGAAGCTGGAACCCACCCGGAAATAGAGGGTTTCCGGGTCGGTGGGGGCGTAGCCACCGTCTCCCGTGAGGCCAAAAGCATAGCCCAGGCGACCTTGGAGGCCGATGCCCCAACCCAATATGGCGATTAGCCGAAGTTCGGCTCCGACTCCCACCAAGGGAAGGGGAGCGTTTTCTGGATTATCGAAGGCTGAGCCCACATCGGTGAACAGCGCTGCGTGGAGTGTCTTGAAGAAGGCGGGAATGGTTCCCGTGCCTCGATCGATACGCCAGAGGGGCAGTCGGTACTCTGCGCTGCCTAGGTAATACCAGTCACCTGAAGCACTGGAAACGGGGAAACCGCGGAGGGGCCGGTATTCATCGGGGAGTACGTAGAAGCCAGACTCGCCGAAGCTACCGCCGACACGAAAGCTTCCGTAGCGCAGCCGGTCTCCTGCGGAGGCCCCGCCGGCCACCCGTAGAGCGAGGACGTGGTTCGGAACCCAGGGATTGGTAATGAACTCACGCAACTCGGCGGTCATCTGAAGCTGGTTGAAGGCTTGGCGGTTTTCCTGGCTGTCCAGGGTGTAGGAGCCCAGCCAGGGGGCCGTCCACTCGGCATTTAGCGCCATGTATCGCCCGTCTTCGGGGGAGATAGAGTAGGTGAAGGACTTGCCTTTGCCGTAGCGGGCGCCCAGCGCCAGCGTAGAAAGAACGCCGCGCGTGGGCAACTCGGGCAGGTAGGTGTCTTCAGGCAGGGGATTGAGCTCGCTGCGCTGGGTCATGGAGTATCGACCGGAAACGGAAACGCTATCGCGAAGGGGGTAGCTTGCGGCGGTCCAGATGCGAATCCGCCGGTCCCAATAGCGCTCGTTGGAATACTCCACCCCAGGGATGTTCGCGCCGGGAAGGGTTGGGGTGTTCAGGAGAATATTGCCGTACGGAACCGTGTAGCTGTAGCCGCCTGCAGCAAACACGGGCAGCCATCGATTCAGGGTGATGCTGCCGCCGCCGCCGAGGGCGTCTGAGTCGGTGCGGTAGGTCAGAAAGGCGGAATAGCCGTAACGCCGGAGGGTATCCATTCCCCCGGTGGCCAGGGCTCCCATCGTTCCAAAGGTGGTCTTGTACAGGGAGGGAATGATGTAGCGAGGGGGCAGAAGTGTTCGCAGAGCGTTGTAGGGGGCTACCGGATGCGTGAAGGGGTAGGGGGCCTCCTCTTCGGGTTCTGCCGACTCGTCTTCATCTGGGTTGTCTTCCGTGGTTTCGGCCTCGCTAACAGGCACCAGTAGCTCTGCGCTAGGAGAGGGCGAATCCTCAGCGGTTGGCGCTGTGGGGGCAAGAGGCTCGTGGTCCAGGAGATCGTGCAGAGACCCGTTGACTTCGCTGGCCGGTTCTAGTGTGCCTTTGGGCCACCACGACTCCGGGTCCAGGTCCATGACGGCGATGTCTGGACCATTGGAGGAGTAGCTCTGGAATGCAATCAATCCGAAGTCCGGCCGGATCGTGGGCTGAAATGCGCCTCCAAGCACGTTGGTCACCTGCCACAAAGCCTCGGTCTGCAGATCGATTGCGTAGAGGTTTGCAATACCCGTTCGGTCGGATGAGAAGAACAACCAGCGTCCGTCGGCGGAGAAGGTGGGGTCTCGGTCACCGTGCTTGTCTTCGCTGATACGCCGAAAGGGTGTGCCGTCTGCGTTGTACACCCAGATGTCTCTCTTTCCCTGGGTCCACACGCTCATGGCGACAAACTCACCGTTGGGGTGCCAGCGAGGCGTAGAGAGCTGAGTGTGGTCGGTGTACTCGGTCAGGGGTACCAGCGACTGGTCGATTCTCAACCGGTACAGGTTGTTGTCTTGAACTCGATTTCTCACCACGTAGAGGTCGGAGCCACTGGGAGAAAAGGAGGGGTCTCGCGCTCTCTTTCCTCGAGTCAGGAGTTGGTCGCTCTCGCTTCCCAATTCATGAAACCAGACATCGTCGTAGCTGTTGAAACGCTTGTGTACCCGTGCGCTGGCGTAGGCAAAGGCCTTGGAGTCGGCTCGCCAACTCAGGGATTTCGAGCCTCGGTTTTCAATCTCGATTTCGGGGTTTTCTCCGTGTTCATCTGCCATCCAGATGGCTCCGCCTACCCGGGGGTCGGAGCAGGAGTAGGCCAGGTGTGTACCGTCCGGAGAGAAGGCTGGGCCAGCACAGGAGTCTTCCCCATCTGAAACCAGGCGAAATTCCGTTGCTCCCTGGGCCTCAATCGTCTGTTTTACCGCCGCGTAGCGTTGATCCAGCTCGGCCTTCCAGTCTTTGTAGAGAGACCGGAAGCTGGCGCCGAAGACCTGCCTGGCCGGCAGCAGATAGGGGATGCCCGCCCCATAGGTGTGGTTCCAGCGCGTCCAGGCATCTTCTCCAGCCACGTCTGCGATGTACTGCATGAAGCTCTGGCCGAAGAGGTAGCGGATGTTTCCACCAGGTGGATCGGACACCCATCCGTCCATTTGTCCCAACTCGGGGAACCGGTCCTCGAGCACTGCCATCCGGATGACCATGTTTGCTGCGGGCGCACGGCCACGTCCGCCGGTCGTGAATCGCGTTTCCATGTAGGTGGCTTGCCCTTCCACCAGCCACCACGGTGACACGTGATTGATAGAAACGATTCGGCCCAGGATGGCTCGAAGTAGCTTTGGGATCCCCTCAACGGTGTCCAGGTGGAGGATGTGCACGAGCTCGTGGGTCGTGATGGCCTCAAGCCAGTCGTCGTACAAGCCCAGCGTGGAATCTTCCGTGGGTGCCGTCACGAAGATCACAATGGTGTTGATCGGCAGCGTTGTAGCGTAGCCGTTGGCGCTGTCGGTGTGGTCCACCAGAACGATTTCCACGGGTCGCTTGGGAGCGTAGTCCATGGCCACAGTCAGCGTGTCCCAAATGCGTTCAGCCGTGGCCGACAACTCCTCGGCGAGCTGCTCTTCCTCCTCGTGGAAGGTGATGCGGAAGTGCTCGGTCTCGAGGGTGTGCCACTCCAGGTCCGGATCCCACGAGGCCGCTTGAGCCGAAGACAGAAACAGGCTCAGCGCTCCAGACAGCAGTGCCGCTCGGATCATTCCGCTCGGACAGCCGTGCACAGGTTGGTCATGCTTTCGGCGGCATCCCCGAAGAACATGCGGGTGTTCTCTTTGAAGAACAGGGGGTTGGCGACACCTGCGTAGCCCACGTTCATACTCCGTTTGAGAACCACGACAGTTTCTGCATTCCAGGCTTCCAGTACGGGCATACCGTAGATGGGTGAGCCGGGGTCGTCCAGTGCTCCAGGATTGACGATGTCGTTGGCCCCGATGACGAGGACTACGCCGGTCTTGGGAAAGTCCGCGTTGATTTCGTCCATTTCAAGCACCACATCGTAAGGGACACCGGCCTCCGCTAGGAGCACATTCATGTGGCCCGGGAGCCGTCCTGCGACGGGGTGAATGGCATAGCGAACGTTCTTTCCCTGGTCTCGCAGGTATTGTCCGAACTCTCGTACCTTGTGTTGGGCTTGAGCAACGGCCATTCCGTAGCCAGGTACCACGATGATGTCCGTGGCTGCACCAATGGCTGCGGCGAGTTCCTCTACCTCGATGGCTACCACGTCCCCACTGGGAGCCGGAGCGCTGCTGGGGGCGGGGGCTTCGGTTCCAAACCCGCCAAACACAACATTCCAGATGGAACGGTTCATCGCCTTACACATGATGTAGGACAGAATCGCGCCGCTGCTGCCTACCAGGGCACCGGTCACAATCAGCAGGTCGTTGCCGAGCATGAAACCGGCTGCGGCGGCGGTCCACCCCGAGTAGCTGTTGAGCAAGGAAACCACCACAGGCATGTCGGCCCCGCCGATGGCGAGGACCAGGTGGATGCCCAATACCCCGGCAATCACGGCGTTGAGTAGTAGCCAGTTGAAACCGCTGTCGGGCGTGGTCACCATGAGGGTGCCCAGCACCACGAGAGCCACAACCATGGCCAGGTTCAGAAAATGACGTCCAGGAAGAAGCAGAGGAGAGCCTGAGAGCTTTCCAGCCAGCTTCGCCCAAGCCACCACAGACCCGGTGAAGGTCAGTGCGCCAATCGCCACGTCCACGAACACCTCGATGTCATGGACAATCTTTTCCGTCCCGGACAGGCTGCCGTCTCCCACGTAGAGAGAGAGCCCTACGAGCACGGCCGCGAGGCCCACAAAGGAATGTAGCGCCGCGACAAGCTCGGGCATGGCGGTCATTGCGACCCGAGAAGCCAGGAAGGCGCCGATTACGGTACCTGCAATCACCGCGGTGGCGATTACGGAGTAGGTGTCGGGGCTGAGCCAGGCCAGGGTGGCGACCAGGGCGATTCCCATGCCGACCATTCCGTACAGGTTTCCTTTTCGAGCCGATTCCTGGTTCGAGAGCCCGCCCAGACTGAGGATGAACAGTACCGCTGCTGTCAGATATGCGACAGTCAGCCAGCCCGGTGTAGAAGATGCAGCAGAACAAGGGAGCATGGTCTACTTCCTGAACATGGCCAGCATGCGCTGGGTCACGAGGAATCCTCCCGCCACGTTGATGGTGGCGATGAGGATGGCGGTGGCGCCCAAGGTGGAGGCCAGGGTCATATCGGAGAATCCCGGGGTGATGTTGGAGAGATGGGGGGCGCCGCCGGCGGCTTGAATCAAGCCTCCAACGAGAATGATGCCGCTGATGGCATTGGTGACGCTCATCAAGGGCGTGTGGAGTGCTGCGCTTACATTCCAGATGACTTGCCAGCCGATGAAGCAGGAAAGGACAAACACCGTGAAGTGTTGAATGAAATCCTGAGGGGCTTTCGTCCCGATGACAAACAACACGATGGCGGTCACCAAGAGCATCAAAGATTGCCCAAGGTTCTGCTTTTTAGCGGGGGGCTCGGAGGGCACGGCTTTCGGGGTGGGAGCGGGTGGCTCCACCGCTTTCGGCGCTTCTTGTTTGGGAGGCGCTGGTGGGGGCTCAACCTTTGGAGGGGGCCAGATAATCTCGCCGTTGTGCACCACCAGAGCGGACCGGACTACCTCATCTTCCAGGTCGAGTGCCCAATCATCGTTTCCGCCAAGGTCGTCAAGAAGATGCAGGAGGTTGTTGCCAAAGAAGCGGCTGGCCACAGTGGCCAGGCGGCTGTTGAGGTCGGTATAGCCGAGAATGTGAACCCCATTGTGGTTGACGTGCTCGTCGGCTCGAGTCACCTCGCAGTTGCCGCCGTTTTCCGCAGCCAGGTCTACGATGACCGAGCCAGGCTTCATCGACTCCACCATGTCCCGCGTGATGAGCACAGGAGCTTTCCGACCCGGAATCAGCGCGGTGGTGACGATGATGTCTACCTCTTTGGCTTGTTCCGCAAACAACGCCATTTCCGCGGCGATGAATTCATCGCTCATGACCTTGGCGTAGCCGCCTTCTCCTTCGCCGGATTCTTCGAACGTCAACTCCAGGAACTCAGCGCCTAAACTGCCCACCTGCTCCTTGGTGGCGAGCCGGGTATCGAAAGCCCGTACCTGCGAGCCCAGGGCCCTGGCCGTGGCGATGGCCGCCAAGCCGGCCACTCCTGCGCCGATTACCAGCACCTTGGCTGGAGGGGCTTTGCCGGCTGCTGTCATTTGGGGGCCAAAGAACGAACCATAGACCGAGGCCGCTTCCATGACCGCTCGGTAGCCTGCGATGTTGGCCATCGAAGACAACACGTCCATTTTCTGGGCCCGTGTAATCCGAGGTACGCAGTCTAAGGCCAGCGCACTGGCGCCGCGTTCTTTGATGGCGTCGAGTAGCTCGGGGTTCGTGGCTGGTTGAACAAGGCTCACCAGGCAGCTGTGCGCCTGGAGGAGCTCCGTCTCGTGGATGCCGAGCTTGGGGTGGGGCAGGGGAGATCTGACCTTGAGAACCAGGTCGGCTTGTGCCCAGAGATCTGTGACGTCCTCGACCACTTCAGCCCCGGCCTGGCTGTATAGACTGTCCGGAAACGCGGCGTCTAAGCCGGCATTGGTCTCGATAGCGACAGAGAATCCCATGGAGATGAACTTCTCCACAGTCTCTGGGGTGGCAGCGACGCGCTTCTCGCCGCTATGCACCTCGCGCGGAATAGCAATTCTCATCTGGTGCTCTCCGGGTCTACGCACCTGCCTTGAACAGGTACTCAACGACTACTTGGCTCGCCTTTTAACACGGAGGCGAGTGATCAGTGTCGCTCAAAGGCACCAATATCGGGTGCGGACCCTGTAGGGCGCGGCTGGCCCTCCATGTCATAGAGCACGGAGGACACCAATCCTCCATCGATCAGAGGAGAGTCGAGTTGGGGATAGAGATTCATCGCTGTGGCAAAGGGGCGCACCAGTGATGCTTCTGCGAGGGTTCCGATGAAGCTGCTCTCAAACGGGATGGAGTTGTCCATCCCGACGGCCTGTTCGAATCCCACGAAAGCGCTGTTTTCAACGGAGTTTTCGGAATCGGCATCCAGCGTCATGGCCAAAGGTGCTGGGGTCAGGCTGAGGTGTGCGACGGTGATGTGATTGAAGTCGGTATCGCAGTTTTCGCTGACGATAGCGGGAGTTTCTTGGTCGGAATTCTCTACTGCGATGGCTGTGTTGACCAGTGAAACGGAGCGGCCATTACAGTCTGCATGAACGGCTGCGGCGCCATTTACGATGAGAGTCGAAGACTCCAACTTCATGGAGTCATGGGCGACCAGCCGCGGCGCGCCGCCGGCGCGATAGGGCCGTTCCATACGAACATCCCGGGCACTCAAGGGGGCAGTGGAAAGCAGGTCTGAGGCGGCCAACCCCGTATTGTCTTGGAGGACTACATCTTGAAGAGCGAGCGGTAGATCGCTGTAGATGCCTCCGACCACAGAAGCGGTGGAGTCTCCGTTGCCCTCGAGGACAAGGGATGTTCCTTCAATGGTGGCCCCTGGGGTTCCGGTGAGTCTGAGCGCGGATTCCACGTTGTGTTGGAAGAGCAACTCCTCCAACTGCAGATCCACGGGGTCCTCTGCGTACAGGCCGACCTGGTTGGCCAGGAATTCCATGTCTCGAATGACCGCGGAGGCGCCGGGTTCAAGCTCCAATCCCCGCTTTCCGCCCTCTACACGCATTCCCTCGATAGTGATGTCTTGAGATGTGAGCGTGATGACAGAGGAAACATCCTCTCTTGGATCGTCTGTGGGAGAGCCTGGCTCGAGGTGCGTGGAAGCGGGTCCCGAGCCCACGAGCCGCACCTCCGGCACCTCGAGCCATAGATTTTCGCGGAACACCCCTTGGCCAATGAAGACTGTGGCACCTGGGTCCGCCTTATTGATGGCCTCCTGAATGCTCCCAAAGGCGAGGGGGTCGGTGCCCGCTAGCTGGGTCTCGTCCATGGGGCCGTACACTCTAAGGATCGGGCCGTCGCCGCCGGAACAGGGGTTGGAGCTACACGCGCTCAGCAGAGTGGCTGCGGACGCGAGGATCACAAAGGCGGGTCGGTTTCTCAAAAGTAGTAATGCACCGCTACGGCCGGGCCGCCGGAAATAGTGTCGACTCGGGTGGTCTTGGCGAGATCAATGTTGACTCCCCATTCCGTGGAGAAGCCCAGGTTCTCCAAGCCGTATAGGAAAAACTCAGCACCGAGAGCTGGCTGAAGTCGCATGGCCTGGTCTCCGGCGGAGCTGGTAAACCCAGCGCCTGCGGCCGCATAGAGGGTCATGTTGTCCTCGGCCACCAATCCATAGAGCACCCGGGCGCCGGTGAACCATCCGTTGTAGGTCGTTTGGGCGCTGCTGGGCATCATGAGCGAGAAGCCGGCGGTGGCCTCAACGCCGATTCGCACAGTGGAGCTTCGCGTTGGCAGGTGGTACCGAGCGGAAAGGGCGCTCACGGAAGAGAACTGATTGCTGAACCCCAGCCCTACGCTCTCCCGTAGGTCTCGGGCATCGGCAGAAGTAGGCAGTAGTAGCGCTAAGGCGAGAAGAGCGGTTCGCATGGTGTCCGTAATAGACTTGTTACCGCACTTGTTATTGTTGTGTCAAGAGCGTTCATAGAAATCACACTAGCAATTGGCGGCGACGGCCCCCAAAACGACTGACGCCACGCAAGGGCCTGGAATTCCAGGCAATGCGTGGCGTCTTGGCTCGTTAGAGCCGACTCAGTCTACGGGACGCAGTTCGTATCGGTGGCACAATCCGGGTCGTCGCAATCCACCAGGCCATCGTTGTCATCGTCTACGAGATCGGTCGGGTCACAGACCACTTCGATGTCTGCAAAGATGTCCATGGTGTAGGTGCCGTTGGACGAACTCGAGTAGCCGCCAAGCCGCACGATGACTTCGTCGCCTTCGGTGAAGCTAGAGCTGACCTCGGATTGAAGACCCGAGGTGTCGTCGTTGCAGTCGTATTCGACACCGCCGCTGGTGCAGCCGGCGAGAACCGCAGATTCGTGAAGCGACAAGACCGTGTCGAAGCTCGAACCGAACGTGGTGAAGGTGTAGGTGGCCGTACCGGGAGCCGTCCATGTGAAGAGGTTGTCTCCTCCAGTGCTACCGCCACAGGTGGGGGAGACCGTGCGGTCTTCCGTGCCGGCGTGGATTCCGGCGACTACCGCGCTTCCCATATCGGAGGCCAGGTCGGCGTCCGCACTGAAACCCGGGTGGGTGGCGATGTTGATCTGCACATCTCCGCTCAGAGAGGCTTGCGCCGCATCTGCCACCAGGTGGAATTGCTCACCGGCAAGTGCGTTGATGGTCAGCGCACCCCCAAGGCCATCGGTGGCGCCTGAGGTGTCGCAATCGGTCTCCACCGGACACACCGTGCTGTTGTCCAAGAGCGAGAGAGTGGTGTCGATCGTGCTGCTGTCTGTGTCAACCAGCCAGCAACCATCCAATGGGGCTTCCCAGAGATACACAATCTCCTCCCCGCTCGGTGTGGCGCTGCAGCCTGGGTCCAGGGAGTCGCCTCGGCCGAGGTTGGTGCTGGTATCTACGGCGGTACCAATCGAGGTTCCGAGGTCGATGTCGTGTGTGAAGCCCAAGGGGTTGATGTTCAGTTGAACCTCTCCGGTATCGCCAGAGTTCTCAGCATCGACCACGATGTAGTAGGCCTCGCCGGCATCGATTTGGAGCTCGACCTCGGCCGCTTGGAAGTCATCGATACCGTCGCCATCGCTGTCTTCGCCGTCACCACCATCGAGGTTGCACTCGGTCTGGG
>JAYZDK010000193.1:0-6750 GCA_036337845.1 Myxococcota bacterium
GGAGGGCCACCCCACCGCGGAGTATTCCAACCACGCCCACTCAACCTCAACGACCATCGCCACCGATGGGGACTGCGATGGCCCCCTGACCGCGGAGGATTGCAACGACTCGGACTCAACCTCCACGACCATCGCCACGGATGCGGACTGTGATGGCACACTCACTGCGGCGGATTGCAACGACTCGGATGCCAGTGTGAGCGACCCGGATGGCCAGACGCAGTCCTGTCCGGGACAGTCTTGCCTGGAAATCCTCAACAACGGCTACTCCACAGGAAATGGAAGCTTCTGGATTGACCCGGAAGGGGATGGCTCGGGAGCGTTCGAGGTGTACTGCGACATGGGCACATCAGGAGGCGGCTGGACGCTTGTCCTGATGACCAGGGAATCCGACCATGCCACGTTCCGTTACGACTCCCAGTATTGGACGACGACAGCGCTGCTCAATGAAACCACCACCGACCCAAGCGCGGACACCAACCTGAAGAACCTGGCCTACAACACCCTGGCTTTTACCGAGATTCGCCTGGATATGACCAATCTCGGCAACTCCCACATCATCAGCACATCACAGACATCGGCACATGCCCTGTTCACGGGTTCTCACTATGACCCGGGCGTATCGCGCACCGAGTACCTGGACTGGATCGATGAGAGCAACAGCAATTGGGACAACCAGAGCAATTGCAACGTGAAGGGCTTTCAAGTGGGGGTGGGGCAGCCATGGAGTTGCCGCTACGGAATCAACATGAACAACGAAAATGATTGCAGTTCCAACGACGCGGCTGTTGGGTTTGGCTGCCACACCCAGAACTACGGAGTTTCGTACCGCATTATCTCTTGTGGTGGATTTCGATGGAACCACGATGCCCGTTATGGGAGAAAGGGCTGGATATTCGTACGCTGAGGTGTTTCTGGCTGTATCGCGTCGATTAATAAATGGGTCAGAACATGTGTTGTGAGCAACAAGTGATGTTGTCTTGGGTGAGTGCTGAATGTCGATGAGTGTGCAGAGCCGGACGCAGTGGGGGTGGTGTGGAGTCTGAGCAGGTCTGGGGCCTGTTTTCGCGACTGCTTGGGTTGGTCTTTCTGATCAGCTTTGCATCAGTCACTTCGCAGATCAGGGGGCTCATCGGCCGGCGTGGTATAGAGCCGGTATTTTTGCTACTTCAGGCAGTGCGTCGCGACCTTGGAGTCGTTCGTGGAGCCTTCCGTTTTCCTACCTTGATGTGGCTGAGCAGTAGTGATGCGATGCTGCTGGGATTGGCTGTCGCGGGAATGTTCGCATCGGTGGGGATTATCTGCGGGCTTGCGCAGGCCTATACGTGGGTGTTGTTTCTTGTTGTCTGGGCCTGTTGGCTCTCTATTCAGAACGCCAACACCAACTTGTTCTGGTATCCCTGGGACAACTTGAAGACCGAGTGTGCTCTTTTTGGGGCGTTGCTGCCCGGGCTCGCCCCGCTCCCTCAGATTGACGCTCTGGAAGCACCTCGAATGATGGTGGTCTTCTTCTTTGCTTGGCTTCTATTCCGCGTGATGTTTGGAATGGGGATTGCCAAGTTTCGAGGGCTCGATGAGCGTACTCGGAAGTGGACGTACATCTATCACTTCCTGGAATGGCAGCCCTTTCCCACAGCGATGGCCCAGTACTTGCGCGAGCTCCCAATGGCCTGCCACAAAGCCCTGCTTGCTGGGGTCTGGGTAGTGGAGATTGTGATTCCATTTTTTGTATTTGGAACTTCCTCCATGCGCCTTGTGGCTTGCGTGCTCTTTGTGATGTTTCAGATTGGGATTTTTGTGTGCGGCAACTACGGGGTGTTCAATCTCTTGACTGCAGCACTCGCCTGTTCTCTTTTGGCCACATTTGAGTGGACGGGTTGGGGGGCGGTCTCGGTTCTGGATGGCCTGCTCTTGGGGCATGTGGCTATCAGCATCATCTACCTGCTGTGTATGACTAGCTGGACGAGCACGGTCTGGCTCTACATGCCGAGCAAAATCAGCCCCAGCCCTCGGGTGCGGCGTGCCATGGCGCCGGTTCTTGGCTTGCTCAGACTCTTTGCTCCCTTCCGCATTTGGAATGCCTATGGGGTGTTTATCCAGCGAGGCAATGTTCCCCACCAGGTGGCTGTGCTTCAGAGCAGCACGGATGGTGTGGACTGGGTGGATCTTGAGCCGAAGTGGTTTAGCTGTGACGTAAAGCGGAGGCCCCCTCATTTTGCCCCACATCAGCCGAGGCTCGACCACCACCTGTTCTACCAGGGGTTTCGGCCTCCGGATTTGAAGCTGGCTTGCCTGATGGGGACCAATCCCTACTATGTGGACCCTCATGGCTTCACCGAGAAACTCATACAGAAACTGCTTCATGGCGATGCCAATGCGTGGGGCTTGCTTGGCTATGAGGTGCCCGCCGTACTGCCGCGTTTTATCCGGCATACCGCGTGGCACTACCACATGCTCAACCGCTCGGAACGCATCGAAGAGAACGCCTGGTGGAGGCGTGATCGGATTGGCGTGGGTGAAGCCATTCAAGCAGAGGCACTGGAAGAAACAGCGGGCATTCGCGGCACCTATGATCCGTTTGTCTTTGACAGGTTCGTGATGGTGGACAACGAGGTGTTGGCGTTTATTGATGCAGAAACCGGTGCCTACATCCCCTTGAACAAACACGCGGTCGTCACGCCTTCGGCTCGGGTGGTGCCCAAGAGCCGCAGCGTGGTGGGCGCGATTACCACCGGTGTCGAATCATGAGTCGCTGGTGGCTGGCTTGTCTGCTGCTCCAGGGGATGCTGGGTTGCCGCACGCCGGAGTTGCCCGAGCGAAAGAGGGCTGTGCTCATCGTGTTGGATGCGGCTCGCTCAGACCGGTTTGGGTTCCAGGGATACGAGCGCAACACCACGCCCAACATGGATGTCCTGGCTCGCCAAGGGCTGGTCAGCGAGCGTCACTACGCTCACTTTCCCAATACGCGGTGGTCCATTCCCTCGTTGTTTCACTCCCGGTATTTCACGACGAAGCTCTTTCCCAGTCACCGGAAGGTACCCCTCTACGAACCCGAAGCGCTTCTGCGAGAACAGGATGCCCAGACGGTGAGCCTGCCCAAGGTGTTCCAGGCTGCTGGATATAGAACAGCGGCAATTTCAAGCCACTCGTGGATGTATCCGGGCGAGCCCTTTTCCAGTGAGTTTCAGGAGTTTCAACAGGTGCTGGAACCCTGGTTCCTGACCCAGGAGTGGGCTTTCCGAATCTGGCAACGGGTCAATCGATGGATTCTCCAGGGCGATGGTGTTCGGCTGGGCACGGCCGAGGCGTCGGCGGTAGTGGACCAGAGCATCGAGTGGATTGGGTCGCACTCGGATGAAGACTTCTTTCTGTATATCCATGTCATGGACACCCACATGCCACATCGATTTGGTGCGGATGCTGTGGAGTTTCTTGGAGAAAAGCCTGGGCGTGCAGAACGAGACCAGGCCATCCATCGCAGGAGTCTTGGGGAAACAGAAGCGCTGAGTTCCAGAGAGAAGGCCCTCATAGACGCGCTCTACGATGGGAGCCTGCGATCAACGGACCGAGAACTGGGACGGCTCTTCGAGGCCATGGATGAGTGGGGCATTCTGGACGATACGCTGATTGTGATCACATCCGATCACGGAGAGGCGCTGGGAGAAGTACCCGGTCGGTACGAGCATGGCGGGGAGGTGTTCGAGTCGCGCTTGCACATCCCACTTGTGATCCACAAACCATCCTCCGTGTCGGCGGGTGTGCTCCCTGGCTTCTCTGGGCTTGTGGATGTGGGGCCGACGATGCTGGGCATCATGCAAGAGGACTTGCCTGCGGAAAAGAGCCTCGATGGCGTGGACTTGACTCAGATTGCGACCGGAGTGCGGCCTTCTCAGTCTGTGGCATTGGGGCCGGGCTTCATTCGAGACGAACGCTTCAAATTGATGCTTGAACAACCATACAGGGGGCTTGCGTCCGGGGATTCCATGCCCGGCACTGTGGAGGGGCAGTTGTTTGATTTAGAAGCAGACCCTCTGGAAACCGAAGATGTCGGGAGTGCGCACCCAGAAGAGGGGTTGCGCCTTGCTGCGGCTCACCAAGGGGTGCTGCAGCCGCGCTGGGAGCGTCACGAGTCCACTCGGCGGGATGCTCCGCCGCCCACGCCCTTTGCGGTTCAGGCACAGCGTGCGGATGCCGGAGAAGGGGTTCGCATCACTGGCACGTATTCCAGGGGCGAGGCACTGGAGAAGCTGGTCTTGGAGACTGGCTGGGTTGTGGCGTCGAGGTCCAAGGCGCAGCCGAAATGGATTCTTGGAGGCGGGGGTACCGAGCCTTGGCAGTTTGAGTTCGGTCTGCCAAATGGAACGTACCGGGTCACGGCCCAAACGGGTGGGCGGGGCTGGATCCAGCTTGGGGAGCAGGCCCGGGTGGATGTGGATGGCTCAGGCGAGCTTCACCCTATGGCGGAAGGAGATGAGATGGACCTGGGCAAGCTGGAGGTCCAAGACGGGGTCTTTCGTGCAACGCTGGCGCCCACAGGGGATGCCGAGTGGTTCTGGTTCCGGTGGTTTGGGTTTGAGCCGATGGGGGCCCCAAAGGCTTCAAACCCGCAGCACGAAGAGCGCCTGCGAGCCCTGGGCTACATTGAATAGGCCGGACCAACACGGACAGTCCACCCGTGTGATGCGGTGAATGTTCGGCAACGAACTTTGCCTCGTCTGAGCTCCGTATCGTTGGCAGTCTAAGGGGATGTTTGGCGACCATGGCCTCCTACTTCCTGGTGTGTTCACCCCTTGCCCTGCTGTGCGGTGGTCGGGTCGTAACCACCGAGAACCCGACTGATACCTGCATGGATAGCGAGCGATTGCCACTCCCGAAAAACTCAATTCAGACCGTTATTCAACCATTTGGCGCAGAAAACCTGCTAAGATTGGTGGTGACCTCGGTAGAGGGTCACTGGTAGCAAACAATTTTTCTTTGGAGCGCTGATGCCCCATCGAGTTCGTGCATTGTTGGTGAGTAGCTGTGGGCTGGCCCTAGGTGTCAGTTGTGCGCCGTCTCCCACGGGGGCTATTGACGAGGAAACCTACAACGCATTTGAGCAGGAGCTGGTGGTTGAATCCCAGCCCCAATTGATTGACGGTATGAGTGTGGTCTCCATCCAACCCGGTTCGTTCTACATGGGTTCGGCGGAAGACTGCATAGGCCGCAACGACGACGAGGACCTGCATTTGGTGGAGTTGTCGGAACGGTTTGAGTTGGCAATCACCGAGGTCACCCGGAGCCAGTTTGTCGAATACATGGGCTATGACCCGGTGGAGTTGTGGCCTGTAGATGACGACGCGATTCTCGACTGTTGGGACTGTCCTATCCAAAGCGTCAACTGGCACGAAGCCGCTGCTTTTCTAAACGTGCTCTCGGAAACCAATGGGCTCGAGACCTGCTTCGATTGCATCGGAGAAGACTCCGAGGTGTACTGCACGGGTGTCATGAACCCCTACAGCTGTGATGGCTACCGCCTGCCAACTGAAGCCGAGTGGGAGTACGCAGCTCGCGCCAACACCGACACCCGATTCGCAGGATCGGATGACCTGGATACCGTTGGCTGGTACCGCGGGAACTCCAACATGCGGATTCAGTCCGTGGCCAGAAAAGCCCCCAATGAATGGGGCCTGTATGACATGTCCGGGAACATCCGTGAGTTGGTGTACGACTGGTACAGTCCGCGCTATTCCCAAGAGGTTCTCAATCCTGTTGCCCTTCCAGGCGAGGGAAGCCGGGCTGTGGAACGCGGTGGTTCCTACGCGGGAATCGAAGCACAGTTGCGTGTAAACGCTCGCAGCCACTGCGCCGGAGATGAGCGGGACACCCACGTAGGCTTCCGCATCGCTCGCGGTCTGCGCTGAGGAGACGGCTGGAGGAAGCTGTGGAGTAGCTCTGTTGGCAGGCTTCTCATGGTAGAACCAGCACTCAGAGGGAGTGTTGGAATGCGAGGTCTACGGTTGTTGTTGGTGGTGAGCGCGGGCGGTAGCCACACCTGCGGCATCACCAGCAGCGGCAGCGTGGAGTGCTGGGGCTGGGATGACGACGGCCAAGTCTCAGGCGCTCCATGAGCAGCCCATCGCTCAAGGCTCTGGCCAGCAGGTTTTACAGACTCCACGCTCGCCTCGTCGCTAATGCCTACCCGGAACCTGGTCCTGGCGTCGTGGAAGCCAAGAAGCGGCTGAGTCAGGGGCGCTCCTTCAGCGGCATCGAGCGTGTCGGCAACTCGTACCACTACGTCCTATCTGAGCGTGGTCAAGAGTTCGAGCGGCGCGTGACCGAGGATTCGGACAGAATTCTCTATTGGTTGATCGCAGACCTGACGTTTTCGGCAGCCACCGTCTATGAACTTCATAATCGGCGTGCAGACCAGGACTGTCGGCGCCAGATCTTTGCGGAGCAACAGCGGCTCTTGGGGTTGTTGCGGCCCGACTGGGAGGATGAGATGCGCGAGGAAACGGCAGAAATCCTAAACAGGGCGCCTTTCAACGACGGACTCCTGGGCAACCTGAAGAGCTTCCTGAGGGAGCTGAAGAGCTAATTTCGGCGATTGATTCTTTCGGAGGCCCAGCCGCCCCTGGCCAATACTCACCAGCGGGCACAGGGAACAGGAAGTGGCGTCATGGCAAGAACATACGAAACGCGTCACATTTCGGTTCAACGTGTAGGCGGCTGGGGCGAGGATCAAACCTCGAGGGTCAACCCTCCAAT
>JAYZDK010000194.1:0-3205 GCA_036337845.1 Myxococcota bacterium
ATTCTTCACAATCCCCATTACGTTCATGCGTTGGAGCCTGGGAACCTTCTGTTACTGGATGGTGGAGCGGAACGTCCGAGTGGGTACGGGGCCGATGTCACACGAACCTGGCCGGTATCCGGTCGTTTTGAGCCTCGAGCCCAGGCGGCCGATGAAGCGGTGCTGGAGAGCCAGCGTTGCTCGATTGCTCTCTGCCGTGAGGGTACGCGGTATCGCGACGTACATCTGGAAAGTGCCAGGGTTCTGGCTCGTTGGCTAATCGATGAGGGGCTTCTGACTTGTGGGGTCGACGAGGCTCTGGAAACCGGTGCTCATGCGTTGTTTTACCCCCATGGGGTAGGCCACCTTCTTGGGCTTGATGTGCATGACTTGGAGGGGTTTGGAGACCTTGCAGGTTATGCGCCGGACCGGGAGCGGGACGAGGTCTTCGGTATTTCCTATCTCCGTCTCGATCTGGACCTGACACCGGGAAATATTGTGACGATCGAGCCCGGTTTTTACGTGGTGCCCAATATCCTCAAAAACGCGAGTTTCAGAGAACAACACGCCACACGTTTGGATTTTGAGAAGGCCGCCTCGTGGATTGGCTTTGGGGGCATTCGGATCGAGGACAATGTCTTGATTACGACGGACGACCCGGATGTGTTGACCGGGGCGATACCCAAGTCTGTCTCGGCACTCGAGGAAATCGTCGGCTCGGGCCGGACGGTCAGCCAGCGCTTCGAGGCCTGACTCTATTGGGCGTGGTGGTGAGACTACAGAAAGTCTATCTCGGCCTTCTCGTCGGCCTTTTTATTGAGCACCTCGGCGAGTAGCTCCTTGAGCAGCACGTCAAAATCTCCCAAGCCGTTGGCGGTGGTGACTGCATGGCCTGAGTTGAGCATGGCGCCGTAGAGTTCCTCACGAAACTGGTCAATGGCTGAGATGCTTTCTTGCCCGGGCTCGGACACCTCTTGAGGATCCATTTCGGACACGCTCTCGTTGGGG
Source organism: Myxococcota bacterium (assembly GCA_036337845.1). Taxonomy (GTDB): domain Bacteria; phylum Myxococcota_A; class UBA796; order UBA796; family CAJQPC01; genus JAYZDK01. Next base: position 988 of record JAYZDK010000194.1, read on the forward strand.
CTGGCCTTGGTCATGACAGTTCTCCGGTCCGGTGCAGGCTCAGTTGGGGGTTCCCAACATGTCGAACGCGAACACCAGTTGTTCAGCGTTGCGGACAGCGCCGGCAAACGCGGAGTAGGGTTCAAGTCCGAAATCCGAATGGTTCATCTCAAAGCCACCGCTTGCATAGAAGCCTGAGCTGCGAATCTTGAAGTCCAGGTTGATGGTGGTGGTGGCTGCCGTGCCGGCGATTTCAAGGCCGCCGATGACTTGAAGGTCACCCTCAAACGCCCCGGTTGTACCTTGGCATTCCACAGATTCGAATGTGATCTCTGGGTATTGATTGGCATTGAGCTGATTGTCTGCGAGCATGTGTTCGCGAATCTGAGACCTGTCGTTCGTGGAAATGGTGTCGTTGTAGCCGACCACGTCACGCATGGTGTCTTCGTCTACCATGAGCTCGTCGACGTCCAAGCTGAACTCCAACTCACAACTGGAGAGGTCGCTGGGGTCGAAGAAGAGACTCCCGGTCCAGTTGGATGCGCGAATGACATGGTTGTGGGCAAAACCCGAGCCCCAGGCGCTCTCATCCTTGAAAACCTGCACATAAAGCAGGCTTTGTTGGTCTGAGAAGTCATAAAACGCTGCGTAGTCTTCCGCAGGCGAGGAGGTGTCGATGGGGGTGTCTTCATCCTCATCGTCCAAGTCACTGCTTGGCGACGGAATGGAGTCTTCCGAATCGTTGTCTGCATCAATGTAGTCCGCAGCGGAGATTTCTCCGCTGACGCAGCCGGTGAGGAATGCGAACAGGGGAATCGCAAAAAATTGGGTTTTCATGGCTTACCTCGAATCAATAATCTACTACTTAGTAGGTTATTGGGAGGTGCGCCACCATAATTTGGGTTTCATTGGGACGGCGGCAGGTGGTTGCAGGGGCTCTGCGCTCCCCCGGATTGAACACCAGGCGCAGTCATTTCCAAAGATGGGACAGGGAAACGCCCGTTGCAGCGGGGGTTTTTCCGGGTGCTTCTGGACGCTCTACGTTTGTGACCGGGAAATCAGATAAATTGCTGGGTAGATTGTGTTGTTTCTGATTCTATCTTTATCTCTGGCGTTTCCTGCGGAAGGAGAGGCTGAGAGTTCTTCGGAGACAGAAGAGTCGACCGAAGATCCGGCGCCAGTGGAATCTGTGGGCCCGGCGAATGAAGTGGACTCGGTTGAGGGAACAGGCGAGGGGGACGCCCCGACGGACTCAGGGGAGGCTGAGGCCATAGGTGCGTTTGAACGGCTACCGGTGTTGGTGTATCAACCGGCTGCCGTGTACCCGGCGGTCCAACTGGAGGCGGGCGTCGAGGACGAGGTCTTGCTGCAGTTGGCCATTGATGAGCTGGGGGAGGTGCTGGACGTCAGCGTTGTGGAGACCGGGGGCGTGGACTTTGATGCCGCCGCCGTCCAAGCGGCTCGGTCCTTTCGGTTTGAGCCGGCTCTCGATGCTGAGGGAACACCTGTCCCAGCATTGATTCAGTATCGGTATGTGTTTCGAGTATCCGCGGTGGCCACCCTCTCCTTGGAAGGGCAGGTGCTCGACCCGGCTGAAGGCTTGGCTATTGCCGGTGCATTGGCGCGGGTGACCAGTTTGTCCACAGAGGAAACTCAGACGGCGATGTCGGATCAAGACGGTCGCTTTTCCTTTGCGGGCTTGCACACCGGGGCTTGGATGGTTCGAGTCGAGTTTGAGAATCGTGTGCCAGGGGAAACCCAGGTGGAAGTGCGAGACGATCTGGTCACCACGGTCGTGATCTACCCGGAACGGGTTGAAGAGTCGCTCATTGAGGGTGGGATGGAAATCGTCGTCGAGGCCAGGCGTACAGAGGTTGGCGTGACGGAACGGGTGTTGACCAAGGAGGAGATTCGCTACCTGCCGGGCACATCCGGGGATGTGGTTCGAGTGGTGCAGAATTTGCCGGGTGTGGCCCGTCCGCCGCTGAACATAGGCCAGTTGATTATCCGTGGGGTGGCACCGGAGGATTCGGCCTATTTCATTGATGGGGGTCGGATCCCTTTGGTCTTCCACTTTGCTGGGCTTACCACAGTGGTGCCGTCGGACACCGTGGCCGAGGTCGCATTTCTGCCAGGCAGTTTTGGAGTGCGCTACGGTCGCACACTCGGAGGCCTGGTGGATCTGAGGACCAGTCCCGAGCTTCCTGAAGAAAAACGTTTCAGCTATGCGTCCATGGAC
>JAYZDK010000195.1:0-5685 GCA_036337845.1 Myxococcota bacterium
TAGCCGGCATGCATCGCTTGAAGCGCAGCGTTTGGGGGGGGGTGGATGTCGGTGTCCTGGTAGGGTCGATCTGGCTGGCGCGAGCGGGCTGGTTGGGCTGGAAGCAGCCGGAACACGGCCTTGAACCACCTCTTTGGGACCTTCTTGGGGTCAACGGCTGGATGCCTGCTGCCAGCTTGTTGATCGCGGGCTGGATGATTCTGCTCCGTCAGCAGGGCTACTACGACCCTGTTCGTACCTACACCGCAGTTCAGTCTGTTGGACAACTCACTCGCGTGGTGGCTGGCGTGCTTCTGTTGGCCATCAGCATTGAGTTTTTTCTGCCCCATGCCTATTTCTCACGCTCGTTGATTCTCCTGTTTCTGTTCTTCGGGTTCGTGGGGCTGTCCCTGGTTCGTTGGGTGGAGATGCGCTTCTTGTTTCGGTGGTATGCGCCACGGGAGTCGTGGCGGGTACTGGTGATAGGGGCTGGCACCGATGCCCAGATATTTGGGGAGCGGCTGGGTCGTGATGGCCGAGGCTTCTATCGGGTGGTTGGTTTCTTGGAGCACGACGACCAAGCGCCGGTGGTACCTCCCGAGCATCTGTTGGGTCGGGTGGAGGACCTCCGAACGATCGTCAACCACGAGGCGGGGGCCCCGGGGGTCCTGGCCGACCGGAGATTGCCGGCCAATCAAATGATGGAGATTGCAACCCATTGCGATCGGATGGGGGTCGAGGTCCTCCAGGTACCGCTGACCTGGGGAGGGGCCACGCCGGGGATTGGCTTGGGTCGGCTGGGAGACCTACAACTCGTGGACCTCACTGCGATGTCCTACCCCTCACTGGCAACGCTCTACAAGCGTGTCTTTGACCTTCTGGTGGTGTCGGTTGTTGTGGTTCTCCTCTTCCCTGTGCTGGTGCTCACAGCGTTGTCGGTTCTCGTGGATGGGGGCCGGCCGTTGTTCTACGTCTCCCAGCGTGTGGGTCGCGGCGGGCGCTCCTTTCCGTTCTTCAAGTTTCGATCGATGCGGGTGGGAGCGGAACACGAACGTGCGGGGCTTGAAGAACGAAACGAGGCAGATGGGGTTCTGTTCAAGATTCGAGATGACCCCCGCCTTACAGGGGTTGGCCGGTTTTTGAGGCGTTGGTCGTTGGATGAGCTTCCCCAGATATGGAACGTCATTCGTGGCGACATGAACCTGGTGGGCCCGCGCCCGCTTCCTGTGGGGGACTTGGAGGGGTTGGAGCACGACCCGGAAATGGCCTACTGGTTTGACCTCAGGCACCATGTGCCTCCTGGCATTACCGGCTTGTGGCAGGTGCGCGGGAGGGTGGAGTTGGGCTTTGATGAGATGGTTCGCCTGGACCTCTACTATGTGCAGAACTGGTCGCCATGGCTCGATCTCAAGGTGCTGCTCTTGACGTTGCCCGCTATTCTTAGAGGCCGAGGGGCGGCGTAGCGCCCCTTTGGGGTGGTATTCTCGGTGAGTATCGAGTTTGCACCTCTTGGAGAGTGATGGAGCTGGTCAAGCTGTTGGCCGTGGTGACGCGGCGAAAGTGGTTGTTGTTGCAGGCAGTGGTGTTTTTCACGGTTGCCAGTGCAGTGCTGGCCTTGTCTTTGCCTCGCCAGTACCGGGCATCTGCTCGGCTGATTGTGAGTACCTCGGAAGCAGACGCCTCGGTCTTGTCGGACCTGGGGCTGCAAGAGCTGGCGATGGGGCTTTCGGGGGCCTCCGACGACATTCAAAACCACATTGCAATGCTCACGGCCAATCCGATTTTGGAGCGGGTGGTGTGGCAGCTCCAGCTGCGCAATACGCAAGGGCAGCTCATTCCCGCGGAGAAGCTCTTGGTACCTGGAGTCGATGCGCCTTTCCGAGCGCCATCGACGGTGTCTGTTGCACAACACCAGGGCACGGATATCATTCTGATCACGGCGACATCGGACCATCCAGACCGCTCCCGCATGCTGGCGGACAGTTTGGGGCGGACCTACATCGAGGAGACCGAGTCACGGTCCAGGCGAGAGACCCAGGAGGCCCGCGCTTTTGTAGACAGCCGGCTTGAGGTGGTGCGGGCTGAGTTTGAGCAAGCCATGTCGGGAATCGCAGATGTGCAGCAGCGTGAGCAGGTCGTGGACCTTGAGGCCGAGGTGCGCTCAGCGGTGACCCGGGTGTCGGACCTGATGCTGAATGGAGAGCAGAACCTGGCGCGGATTCAGGAAGTGCGAGCCCAGATTGGCGAAACAGAGCGTTTTCAGGCGCAGGAAAGCAGCGGTTTCATCGCGCCGGGTACGGTCTCGGAGAATGTGGACATTCGCAACTATCGTGAAGAGCTTTCAAGGCTTCAGGTACAGCGAACCACTCAGCTGCTTGAGAAGACCGAGCTTCATCCAGACCTGGTTCGTTTGGACTCGCAGATTGCGTCTGTGGAATCGGCCTTGGCCAAGACACTCGAGGAACAGCACGCCTTGCAGCCCAACCTCATCAAGCTCAAGACTGAGCTGGCGGGCTTGTTGAAGAAGGGGGTGGAACTCAACGCGGCGATTGAGCGAACCACCGAGCGATTTGCCCAGTATCCGGAGAAGATGCGTACGCTTTCTCAGTTGCAGCTCGCCTCTTCTGCAGCGGAGCAGGTGTATCGGAGCCTGCAGGACCAGAGCTACCAGATTGCAATTGCGGAGGCCATGTCGGTTTCGCCGCTTCAGTTTGTGGAGCCGGCAAGGCTGCCAGAGCGCCACCTCTTCCCCAAGCTGATGCCGTTTCTCGTCTACGGTCTGTTGTTGGGGATCTTCTTCGGCTTAGGCCTGGTGGTGGTGTTTGAGTATGTGGATGATTCCGTGCACGATGCTCAGGATTTGCGGGGCCTCCACAATACGTCTCTGCTGGGCCTGGTGCCCGGCTTTGAGCTTTCGGGGGTCACGGTGGCCGAGGTGTCGCCGACACATGAGCTCTCAGAGGCCTTTCGTACTCTGCGATCGGCCATTGAGTACGCAACGCCAGATACGCCGGCGCACCTCTTGGGGGTGACTTCATCGCTGCCGGGTGAGGGCAAGAGCATGGTGGTGGCTCACCTGGCGGTGTCCTTTGCGCGAGAGGGAAGGCGGGTTCTTGTTGTAGACGCGGATCTCCGGCGCCCCACTCAGCATGGGCTATGGGGCTTGAACCGGAGCCGTGGTCTGACTTCGGTGCTTGGGGCAGGACTGGGCTTGTCGGATGCGGTGCAGCCCACGGCGGTCTCAGGTCTTGAGGTGTTGACAGCTGGGCCGGATTCAGAAGACCCAGGGCGTCTTGTGGAGTCGCTCAAGCTGCGTCAGTTGCTCTTGGAAGCGGCCAAGGGTTGGGATGTGGTCTTGGTGGATACTCCCCCGGTCCTTTTGGTCAACGATGCAGGAGTCGTGGGACGAGTGGTGGACCAGCTGTTGCTGGTTGTAGAGGCGCATGGCACTTCTCGGAGTGCGCTTGTGGACGCGACAGAAAGACTGGGCTTGGCGGGTATCAAAAATATCGGAACGGTGCTCAATCGGGTGAGAGGTTCGGTGTCGGGTAGAGAGAGCTATTCTCGAGCTGCCCGAGCGTACTTTCGTCGGGGAGATGAAGGCGCTGATGAGGGGGTAGCATGACCGGGTCGGGTTGGATTTGGTTGCTGGCTTGCGGGCCTGACCCGGCCGTAGTGGCAGCGGGGCTGGGCTCGGAGAACCCTGTGGTTCGAGAAGACATGGCGTTGATTGCCCGTCGAGCCGATTCGGACGCGGTGGTTCAAGCGCTGATTCGTGGCCTGGAAGACCCGGTGGACGAGGTGCGCATGCGGGCCGCGGAGAGCCTGGGAATTCTGGGCGATGCAACAGCGGTAGTGGCCCTCCTGGCTTGCCTGGAAGATGGCAACCCGAGAGTCCGTCGGGCTGCGATAGATGCCTTAGGAGTGCTTGGAGACGAGCGAGCCGTGGCCCCGTTGATGGGGCTGGTTGAGGGTGCAGTGGACATCCCACTCAACGCGATCTGGGCATTGGGGGAGCTCGGAGATTCTCGAACGCTCGATTTGCTGACAAGGCTGAGGGCTCATGAGGACCCTTACGTGGCATGGAATGCTGAGCAGGCCTTGGAAAAGCTGCCAGCCGTAGTGACCGCGGGCTGATCGGGAGCGATGGGGTTCGCAGGATTCCTGCTGCTGGCTGTGGCGCGAGCGGACCCCGCGGTTTCGCCCGAGTGGCTGCTGAAAGAAGACTCTCTGCGCAGCGAGGGGGCACACTGGCTGGCGGGTAGCTCCGAGGGGCTGGAAGCGCCTTTTGATGTGGAAGGGCACTGGAACGAGCTTTCCTTTCGGGTTCGCTTGTTCGGCTTGGCCAGTGGTGGAGCGCTTTCTCCCTACCGCAGTCTGGGCGATGACGAGCCTGGAGTGGTGTCACTGAGAGAGGGTTTCGAGCTACACGCCCGTTCTTCGCTCTTGGAGTTTCGGCTCGCATCCGAGCTCTGGATGGACGCTCCATTGGGAGAAGACGTCCTTGGGGCATCGGTTGAGTTTCCGGAGTATTTCGCGGGAATCCGCTGGGACTGGGGGCGGCTGGGACTCGGCGCTGAAAAACGCTTTATAGGCCCTGGCCGCCACGGCTCTTTGGTGATGACCGACGAGGCACGTTCGTATCCGGGGGTGGTCTTGTCTGTGAACGGTCAGCGGGAGAAGCTGGGGCTTGTGCGAGCCGAAGTGGGCACAGGCTGGCTTCAGCGCCCCCGAGAAGACGTGGCCTTCCCAGGGCTCCTGCACATGGATGTCCGGGTTTCTCCGGTTGCCTGGCTGGAGTTCGGTGCCAGTCGCATGTCGATGTTTGGTGGGGTGGGTCGACCGAACCCGTCGCTGTGGGAGCTCTTGGTACCCCTGGATCCACACGTGGAGAACGACCGGGAAGGGGAGCTTGCCGACCAGAACGAAATCGCGGCGTTGGATGTGCGCTTATCCCTGCCTTTGGGCCAGTGGATGGGTGGGCCCCTGAGCTTTGTGGAGGCCTGGTATCAATATGGAGGCGAGGACATGATCATGCGGGAGGTGGCTGGAATCCCGGTTCCCTCCCTCGCTGGTGTGGCCAATCTCTATGGCCTGGAGGTGGGCGTTGCAGGGGCGGTGCTCACACTGGAGCGGGCCGTGCTGCTCGATGACACGTTTCGCTGGTATACCGGCCACCGGGTGTACCACCAGGGCTTTACTCAGAGTGGCCACTCGCTGGGGCATCCGGTTGGTGGCGATGCGGAGAGCCTCTGGCTGGGAGCTCGCTGGTCGCTGGGGCCACTGGGCTTGGAGGCCTGGTGGGAAGACTTGCGGCGTGTAGGGGTGGTGGAGAATCTGGACGGAAATGTGCTCACCTTGTCAGTGGATGAGGAGGGCTGGCGTACGGGGGTTCGGGGTTGGAAGCTTGAGCGGCCCGGCGGATGGTGGGGCGCTGGCCTGGAGGTGGAGCGTCTGGATGGCGTGGGGTTTGTTCCAGGAGTGAGCGCTTCTTCGGTGAGGGTCTGGGTGGAGAGAAGAGGCGCTTGGAGGATGGCTGCCGAGTCGATTTGATAGCTGTGGCGCACGAAAAGGGGGTTTGTGGGGTTTGAGGCCTGCGTAGGGGGGGCTGGTTCGGTAATTGGCGGCCAGCACGTTAATGGGTGCAAAATCTATCGGGGCGGAAAGAAAACCCATGCTTCAGGCTGTGCGTCGAATCTTATTTGG
>JAYZDK010000196.1:0-8364 GCA_036337845.1 Myxococcota bacterium
CTACGATTGAGGCGTCTGGTTTCAGTTCACAGCCAACGCCAATCTGGACGGTCGGGTCTACACCGTCATGGGCAGGTAGCAGGACATTGCCCAGGATGTCGATGCCTTCGCTTCCAGGAGTGCTTGGTACGACTCGCGCCAGTTCGTCACCCGGCATGGCACAACCCGCGCCGGGCCCGAAAAGGGGCTCGAGGTGGCCGTCTTGACCATCACCGGCAGCCTGTCCGCGAGCCAGCACGACGGAACGCTGTGAAGAGCCGGTCTCGCGGCCCCGCGTGAGAGCCTGGGTTAGGCTCGGTTTGTCGATACTCGCGTCTGCGATGCCGAGTTCGGCGAGCAGGCTGAGGATCGTTTCTTCTCCAATTGGGTTGCCATCCGCATCTACGGTGTAGAGGTCTACCTCACAGCTCAGTGTGTCGTCTGCAATGCGTACGCCCGGTTCTACGCGAGCAGCGCTGCGAGTGATTTGTGGGCGCCCATAGTGGTCGGCCAGGATCTGTGTGCCGTCCTCCGACATCCGAGTGCCGAGTCCCAGGTCGGGTTGAAACGTGGGTGCGTGGTCAACCGGTATGGGCTCTCCCCGAACCGTAAGACCGTCGGCCGGTGTGACATCGGCTGTGAACATTGCGATGCTCTGACCGGGCAGAACACCACCAATTGCTTTCACCGAGGTGGCTTTGATGTGCCAGCCCTCAGCGGGTACGGCTGCGGAACCGGTTGCGGCAGGGACGTCGCGCTGCGACACCTCGACCTCCAGAGCATTTGCCAGGGCGGCTTCGATGGCGTCCTGATTGATCTGGTTGGGGGCTATATTCTGTGCGGTCAAGGCTTCTAAGAGAGCCGCGTAGTCCATTGGGGCTTCATCCACTCGGCGTGGAAAGATGTCCAGCCGAGCCATGAGCCCGTCCTTTGTGATTCGGAGGCCTCTGCGGATTTCGACGCTCACATGCAGTGCGCCATTGTCCTGTACCTGGCTCTCGATGATGGGTTCGCCATATCGGTCCGCAATGATCTGTTTCCCATCTTCGGAGGTGTGGCAGCCGTCCTTCGCCTCCAAGGTAGCGGCGGGTGGCAGTTCACCGGCCCCCATGACCTGGCCTCGGATGCTTTGTCCTGCGCTGGCCGGTATGGGGTCGACCAGAGAGGCGATGATGTCACCGGACAAGGCGCCATAGAGGGTGGGTTCAGTCGGAAATTCGACGCGACCCGGTTTTCCCGGTTGGGCGTCGAGAGATTTGGCAATCAACACGCCCCGCTGTGGAACGCCCTGTTCTCTGCAGGTTTCGAGTGCAGCTTTTATGGCATCCACTTGAATGCATGCCATATCGATTCCCGCCTCGCTGAATGCGGCGCAGAGAATGTCGGCTGAGAGGGGTTGGTTTCCGAGGCGACCGGGAAAAATATCGGCTGTCGCCTGGGTGTCGTCTTCAGCGATGTGGAGTGCAGGGATGACCATCGGCCCTTCGTCGGAAAAGGCGGCCTGGCCATAGACTGTGGCAACAAGTTCATCACCGATGAGCTCAAATCCATCTGTAGCAGGAAGGTCGTCTGGAGTCGTGGGCTCGGGTGCGTGAAGTGTCTCACCAAGTACCGTTCTGCCCGTTTGTGGGGTGACAGTTGTGGTTCGAGCGGCAAATGGATCCCCAGGGAGTACACAGGAGATGCTGAGGTCTCCCTGGCTCTCGATGCGGGGAGCCTCTCCTTCCCGGGCTTCCTCACCTTGGGCGACCAGAACGTCCAGAATGGGCAGGCCAGATCGGTGAGATCTGGAAAGGGAGTCTTCAAGCACCTCTCGTTGGATACACTGCGGGTCGACTCCCGCATCCTGAAGCTGTTTTTCCAGAGTATCGAGTGTCAGGGGGCTCCCATCGACACGGGTTGGAAAGATGTCGATCCTGCAGCTCATCTGATCCGCGGAAATGTGGATGCAGGGCGTGACCGCGACTTCCAGTCCCGTGACCGTGGGTTGCCCGAAGACCTCCGCTGCGAACTCCGAATCTCGTAGAATTGCACCATTTCCGGCGGCCATTTCCGTCACCTGTAGGTTCGCGACAGCCGGAAGGATTTCCGCACCGATCAAGGAGCGTCCTGAGGAAGGTGGTCTTTGGGGGCTTCGGCGAGCGATCGTTTCACCAGGCAGTGCGACGGAGTTGTCGGGGTCGCCCAGGAGTTCGGGAATCCCACTGCTCCCGATGTCTGGGGGCGTACCTTCCGCGACGAGCAGATCAAAGAATGGCGCTTCTCCACCCCAAAGCGCCTCGATGGTGTCGCTGATGACGTCTCGGCGGATTGCGTCCTTTTCGATGTTCCAGGACTCCAGCAACTCAAGGACCTGGACCTCGCTGACTCGGGCTCCCGAAAGGAGCATCGGCATGATGTCCATGTGTGCGCTCATGTTGCTGGAATCAAACCGCAAACCGGGCTCTACGCCCACGCTCATGCCTCGCACTCGGGGATGGCCGTAACAAGTGGAGAGCACTTGAGATTGGTCCTCAGAGAGCTCAACGCCGTCTAGCAGTTTCAGTTTCGGGTCTGAGCCGCGAGACGGAAGGGCTAGAGCCTTGCCTTCAACGCTGCGTCCTTCCTGGTCGTGTTCAAGCGCTTCAAGGACCGCCACAGGGCTGCCTGGAAAGATGCACCGATTGGTGGATTCTCCGATCGCCACCGGTACTTGGCACCCCTTTGGTATTGGAGGCCTGCCCATGGCGACCACTACCTCTTTGTGTCGTATGCCCTCACGACGGGTGCTGCTCAACAGGTTTGCGATGCGGACTGTATCGATCGTGTCTGGAACGATGCCTTGTTCAATCAATCCGTCGATCACGGCCTCAGCCGTTAAATCAGAGGCCTTGACTCCCTTCCAGGGTAGGTCGACCACGCATTGGAGCCCATCCTTCGAAATCCGGATCGGGGGAAGAAGTGAACTCACGATTCTCGGGGGTCTCTACCCATTATCGGCGGATGCATCACGGTTCGCCAGTGGGGCTTTGTTCAACCGTTGTTGTTGCCGATGTGCGTTCGATGATCACATCCAGGATTTGAGTGCCGGACTGAACGCGTTTGGGTACGCCGTTTTGAAGCGTGAGGGCTCCGAAAGCGGTGTAGCGCCCTTCCAGATGGGGTTGTTCGGACAGGGCGATGAACCATTGTGAACCTGCCGTGTTGTAGCCCGCATCTGCCATCCCCAGAACACCGCTTTTATAGGGCAACCAAGAAGGTTCTGAGGGCAACAAGCGTTTGGATCCGCCCCAACCATCACCGCGAGGACATCCTGTCTGGATCACGAAGTTGGGCACCACCCGATGGAACAGGAGGCCATCGTAGAAGTCCTCCTCGGCGAGCGTTGCAAATCGATGGACGGCCATGGGGGCGATATCCGGGCGGAGTTCGACCCGAATCTCGCCGGCATCGGTGAGTATTCGCGCAGCTCTGATCTGAGTGATGGAGGCCAGGTTCGGTAGGGGAGGGTGGAATGCCCCCGGGGGTGCTGGAGGTAGACCCATCTCGGTAGCCAGTTGCTCTGCGGTGGCGCGTACGGCCAAATCCGGGTGCAGGCGAAACTCTGCTACGGCCGACTTCGCGGGGCCACGTTGATTGTTTTGCAGGCCTTCCACCAGGGACAGGAGCTCCAGCGCTACATCCAGCTCTGCTCGTGTGCCTAGAAGCTTCAGCACATCAGAGAGCTGGAGAACTCCGGGGTTTTCGGAGAGGTAGCTCAGGGCTATGCCAGCAACGACCGAGTCTTGATCCGCGAGGAGGGATTCGATTGAACTCGGACTGGGAGTGAGTTCGGTAAGACGGATAGCGGCTGTTGTTCTCAGGGAAGCTGCGGATTCTTCAGTGGCAATTCTCAGGAGTTGAACGGGGTCGGACAGGGAAGAAACGGCGGCTTGACGCACTACCAGTGGCTGGTGCTCAGCGAGCCAGGTTCGGGCCTGTTCTGTCGGGTCTTGTAGGAGTAGAGGCGTGAGGGCCGCTGCGATCAATGCGGGGTTTTCTGTCTGGGTTGTCAGTTCCCTGAAGACAGCGTTCGGAACTCCTTCAAGCTTGGAGAGCTCCTGGGCCACAGTGAGTCGTACGGCCCGGCTTTGGTCATTCAGCATGGATATCAGGGCTTGGACCGGATCCTTCATCCCGAGGTCTGTGATGGAGCGAGCCGTGGCTATCCGAACGACCTCTTCGGAATCCTGGGCTTGGCGAATGAAAAAGTCCTTGTCCTGTTCCTTGGCTGCAAGGGAAAGTGCGCGAGTCAATCTGGCTCGTATTTGCGGATCTCGGTCCCTGTGGGCAGCGCTGGACAGGTCTTGCCAGGCGGCGTCTGAAATCTTGGTGGGCTTGATTCGCGACAGGGCAAATGCGGCGGCCGTTCTCAGAGCCGGGTTGAACCCCTTCAAGGATTCTGAGAGTGCGGTTGTGACCTCCACCGTGTCGAGTTTTTCCGAACCTGAGATCTTCAGACGTCCCAGACCGATAGCGGCTTCACGGGCGATGGGTGGGAGGTCCTGGAGCAGGCTGAGAAATAGAGGGATGTCTTCATCCAGTGCCTGAAAGCCCAAGGCGGCGACAAGCCGCTGTCGCGGGAGTGAGTCTGTCTCCACAGCCAGTTGTTCAAGAATCGTGTTTCGACTGCCTGGAGTTTGTCCGAGCGAGAAGCTGGCTGTGGCCCGAACCTGTATGTCTGGATCCTGAACCAGCTGCTGAAGCAGCGGAAGTGCCTCGGAAGCCCGGAGACGGCCCAAGGCCAGCGCAGCCTGCTGCCGGACATTCGACTCTGGAGATGTGATGTGTGGGGCAAATACGCTCGCGGGCGCAGAGCGAATTTCGGCGGCCCAGATCGATGTCAGGCTGGGAGATGGGGTCGATGCCTGAGCGACGACCATGGCCAAAATAAACGCAATCACACCCCTCTCGTATGAGAGAAGCTCTTTCTTGTCACGACAGATGGGCTACAGGTAGAGAGACGGTGGTTATCTCGTGGAAGAAGCAGCTAGAAACGAACTCGCCCTGAGACTGCAAGAGGCGAGGACACGCGGGATGCAGAAAGAGCTTGGCGGCTGGCTCGATATCCAGGGCATCGAGTACAAGTCTGCTGTAGTAGAGATTGCTCGCAAAGAGGGAGTGGAACTCCCAGAGGATGCCTGCCACTGGCCGGGCAAGCGCTTGGTGCGACGAGCACGAGCACGTGAGGCACCCTCTCGGGAGCGTCGTAATCCCATACGTGTGGATGAAGCCTTTGATTGCTCCTTCTGTGGAAACGAGGTGCCACTGGGCGGTGCGATGGTGCGTGATCACTGCCCGTGGTGTTTGTGTTCGGTGCATGTGGATGTTGTGCCGGGGGACCGCAACGCGGGGTGCGGCGGCATCATGATGCCGGTGGGTTTTGAGCAATCCGGTGGCACGTCTGTGCTGCATTACCGCTGTGGTACCTGTGGGCACAGTCACCGTTGTCGAGCCCACCCCGATGACGACCGAGAGCGGCTGATTGCTTTGTCTGCGCCGAGAACTCGGGAATCTCGGCTGGAAATCGAGGTGATGGACCTGGTACAGCGGGTTCGAAATTTTGGTGAATCGCACAAGTTGTTCGAGCCTGGACCCCTGGCAGTGGCTGTTTCTGGGGGGGTGGATTCCATGGTGTTGATGCACATCATGGCGCAGATGGGTCTAAAACCTACGGTGCTCAGCGTGGACCATGGGCTTCGTGCGGAGTCTGTAGATGAGGTTCGACGGGTAGGGGACATGGCGGAGGAATTGGGGCTGCCCTTCGTTTCCCATCGTCTTGCCTTGGAGCTCGGCCCCAATGTGGCTCAGCGTGCCCGAACAGCCCGGTATGCCTGGCTGGATTCCTTGGACTTTCCCACGATCGCGTTGGGACATCACCGGGATGACCAGGCTGAAACGGTGTTGGATCGCCTTGCGCGTGGTGCGGGCTCTGCGGGTTTGGGTGCCATGTCTCCTCGTCGGGGGCGGTATGTGCGGCCGATGCTGCGAGAATCCCGAAAGCTCATCGAAACCTGGGCGGGGCTTCGTCATTTGCGTTGGGTGGAAGATCCTTCGAATCGAGAAGGCACTCGGGGAGTGATTCGACACAAGGTGCTGCCGGTACTCACCGAGGTCAGAGCGGGGGCTGTTGGGGCAATGGCGAGGTCAGCGGAGCTTGTCGCCGAGGATGACCGCTATCTCCAGGAGCTGGCAGCGCCACTGTTGGCTGAGGATGGCATTGTGCTGGAGGCCTGGCAGAACGCAGCATCGCCTCTGCGACGCAGATCGGTTCAGCAGTTGGTTCGCCTGGCCAGAGGGCAGTCCAAGGATTTGTCTGCTGTGCAACTGGATGCGCTGGAGAAAATGCAGCGAGCCGGGTCTTGGATACCACTGCCTGGCGGGTGGCGACTGGTTCGGGACACCGAGCGAATCCGTTGTCTTCCGGACCCACCGGCGCCGGCTTGTATCGAAGATGGGTTGTGGGGAATCTGGCGGATTCGATGTGACCAACCTGTGGAAACTCGCTCGATTCTGCCAGGGGAGCGCCTGGATGGAACCCCGCTTCGAGAACGGCTGCGGGTGGCAGGTATTTCACCTGGACTTCGGCCCTACCACCCTGTGGTTGTCGTGGGGGAAAGACGCTGGTTGCCAGGAGTTTGTATTGAAAACCCGGAAGCTGTTGGAACCACAATGGTTTCATGTGAACTGACGGGGAGTCCTTCTGTCGCCCCTGGTGGGCCTTGGAAGGCCGCGCTATAGGCCTCAGCCGGTGCTAACCTGAAGATAAGAGCACGCTCGCAAACACATGAAGAATCATAGTCGAACCATACTTCTCTGGGCTTTCATAGCTCTCTTGGTGCTGTTGGCCTTTGTAATGGCCGGTAATCAAGAGGCAATGCGTACCGTCGAATTCCCCTATTCCGAGCTGATGGCCAAGGTGGATGAGGGGGACGTGGAGACGATTCTGATTCAGGGATCCGAGATTTCGGGGACTCTGTATGACGGAACAGAGTTCAAAACCAACGGGCCTCAGGAGCACGACTTCCTGATTCGGACGCTTTCCGACCATGGCGTAGTGCCGGACTTCAAGCCAGAACCCGAGCAGTCCTGGTTCATGCTCCTGCTTCTCAACGGGCTGCCGATTTTCGTCATTCTCGTGTTCTTCCTGATCATGATGAGGCAGCTCCAGATGGGAGGCGGCAAGGCCATGTCGTTCGGGAAATCCAGAGCTCGGCTGCTTTCTGATACGGGGCGTCAGATCACCTTTGAGGATGTGGCGGGCTGTGATGAACCCAAGGAAGAACTTGAGGAGATCATTCATTTCCTGAAAGACCCGAGGAAGTTCACGCGCTTGGGGGGACGTATTCCGAAGGGAGTTCTCCTCATGGGGTCGCCAGGTACGGGCAAGACCCTGCTCGCAAGAGCAGTGGCCGGGGAAGCCGCTGTTCCGTTCTTCTCCATTTCGGGGTCGGACTTTGTGGAGATGTTTGTAGGCGTCGGCGCAAGTCGCGTTCGCGATCTCTTTGAGCAGGGCAAGAAGAACGCACCCTGCATCATATTTATTGATGAGATTGATGCGGTAGGACGCCATCGAGGTGCTGGCTTGGGCGGGGGCCATGATGAGCGCGAGCAGACGCTGAACCAGTTGTTGGTGGAAATGGATGGCTTCGAATCCAACGAAGGCGTCATCATCATGGCAGCGACCAACCGCCCGGATGTGCTCGACCCAGCGTTGCTGCGTCCAGGAAGATTCGATCGCCGCGTGGTCGTGCCCGCTCCCGATATGAAGGGCCGTCTGGGCATTCTCGAGGTGCATAGTCGTCGCACGCCATTGGCGGAAGATGTGGACCTGGAAATCCTGGCCAAGAGTACCGTTGGCATGAACGGCTCTCAGCTGGAGAACCTGGTCAACGAGGCCGCACTTCTGGCTGCCAGGGAAGACAAGAAGACCATCCACATGGAGGACCTTGACGCTGCCAAGGACAAGGTCATGATGGGTCCCGAGCGTCGCTCCGCGGTGGTATCCGAGAGGGACCGTCGTCGGACGGCGTACCACGAAGCCGGACACGCCATCGTATCGGCTGTGTTGCCCGACTCGGACAAGGTTCACAAGGTGACCATTACGCCACGTGGGATGGCGATGGGCTTGACCTGGTATCTACCGGAAGAGCGAACTGGCTTTACTCAAGGTGAGTTCGAGTCGCGCATTGCGATGGCTATGGGGGGTAGGGCTGCCGAGGAAGTGGTGCTCAGTGAAATCTCTACGGGTGCTGCGAATGATCTCAAGCAGGCTACCAGTCTGGCTCGGGACATGATCTGCAAGTACGGAATGTCCGAGCGACTGGGTCCAGTGAGCTGGGAGTCCGGTGGTGGCGAGGTGTTTCT
>JAYZDK010000197.1:0-8927 GCA_036337845.1 Myxococcota bacterium
TGATTACAGATGTGTTCTCGGTGTCACAGACCGGGGGCTCTATGGCCGGGTTCGGCCCCCCTGGACTGCAATAGCTGGGCTCCACTACCGCAAGGTCCAACCCACACAAGTCGGTATCGTATCCATTCTGGATCCTCGCCAGGCATTGACCACCACGGGCGACTTCAGCCAGCGAGGTGGCCACACCTCCACCGTCATCGCGAAACTCATCACTGTTCGGGCTTCCATAGAGCACCGTGTCCGCAACGCCATCACCACACACCAGCCGAACGCCATCGCTACTCGTACTCGCATTCCCGAAATCAAGGCTGGCTTCAATATCGACCCCCCCCGACACGTTCTCTTCCCCAATCAGTAGATAGGCGCCTGCTGGAAGAATGCCGAACAACTCGACCTCCTCAGACCAACCGGATTTGGCAGCCTCGATAGCCCAGCCATTCAACGGCACAGGAATGGAATCGGCGTTGTAGATCTCCACCCACTCATAGCCACCATCACTTCCCTCGGGGTCCGTCATGATCTCGTTGATGACCACATCTCCATCACACTCCGCCTGGGGACCTATGCCGGTATCCCCAGTATCCGAGCCCGCGTCACACGCATTTTCTCCACCCGGGCTCGGAGCTTCACTGCCACAGAAGTCCGCACCTGAATCATCACTATCGACCCCATCCACTATTCTCGCCAGCGACTGGCCCTCTATGGGTTTCGGAGCCAGCCGATCGTCAGAAGCCACCAACCCACTGTCATCCTGCCAATCATCGTAGCCAACATTCGCCGGACCATAGAGCACCGTATCTGCAACGCTGCCATCACAAACCAGACGCACCCCATCGGCATTGGAGCCGGCATTACCAAAGTCGAGCTTCTCACCGGACTCCAAACGCAAATCGATAGCGCCTGGCGCATTGAGTTCGCCCACCGTGTAGATCTCCCCCGGGCTCAACGTACCCGAGAGCGAGGCTCTTGCACTCCAGTTCGAGCTACTGCTCTTGGCCCGCTCAATTGCCCAACCCGCAAGATTCACCTGGGAAGAACCGGCGTTGTACACCTCTACCCATTCCCCCAGTGCCGAGGAGTCGGACCCATCCGGATTGGCAACCAACTCGTTGATCTTCAATCCATAATGACCATTGCAGATGGCAAAAGCATCCCCCGAGCTCAGCACTCCAAGCGCGATCAGCGCCAGCCGGAAATATTGAGAACAGAACCGCATCAAATGCCCTTCATTCAGTGGCCTTTGGGAGTATAGCCGGCTCTCACGACTCCAGGCTCGTTCAATCCCAGTCCTCATAGGACGGTGAGGTGCGTGCGCGAGCCACCAACTGGAAGAAACCCAAGCCCAAAAGAATCAGAGGCACCCACACAAATGGGTGGGTTTTACGATGCATCAGGTAGTACATCAGGACATCTCCAGCCGCCGCTGGATGCGCCCCTCCGTCCGGATCAAGAAAGCTCAACCCGCCAACGGCGTGTTCGACCGCAGCCCGCAAGTCCGCATCTTCTCCAGTATTTCCAAGGCCATAAGTCAGAACGAGTCCCGCGTTGTAGGGAGTGGCTGCCACCCAGACCGCAGTGTCTCCCCCCGAAGGCAGTCGGTACAGCGCAGAAACACGTGCACCTGGAGCCTGCAACAACTCTGCAGCATCCAGCTTCTCACCAAAGCCTCCAAACAAACTGCCTCTCAGACGTTCATCGACTGCAGCAAAAGAATGCTCGTCCACCACACCCAGAAAAACCTCCATGGTGCAGGCCAACAGCATGGCTGTCTCACCTTCTGCTCGGGGGCGAATTCCCATCCAGCACGACTCATCGGTCACGCGTTTCTGTCCCAGCTTGGATGCCAACTGAACAGCTTCCAAGAACTCCGAACGCAGGGGAATCCGCCAGCCATCCGGTAACTCAGAGGCAAACCCTGCCGCGGTCACCTCAGACCCAAGCTCCTCGATATCCTTCGCGGGCTTGTCTACCAAAACAGCCTTGACCCAGGTGTCCAACGCGCTTCTGGCCTTGGATCTGTTTCCTTCGATTGCAGTCGTAAGCACATGCACCATGCGCCCCTCCACCGCAAAGGAGTCTTGCCACGCAACCGCAGCATGCTCTCCTTTGTAGAGGTAACGAACCTCAGAGACCCCGTGAGCCACCCCATCACGAAGTACCTCCGCGGTGCTCTCCACGGTGGGGTTTACAGCCCCTTGGGTCTCCTCCAACCATGGGAAAGCCAACGATTCCGCCCAAGCCCGTGTGGCATCGTCATCCACCGGGACCTGGTAGGTGCTCGAATACACATGAACCTGCACCGTTCGCCGACTGTCACGTCCATCCAGATCCCAATCCGACCATCGCGGAACCGTCCAGTCGCGGGGACGTTGCAACGTAATGCCGACCTGAGCCAGGTAAAGCGGCTCCTCGTCAGCAGTCGCAGTACCCAGAAACGCTGTAAACGCAATCCACAACACCGCTCTCTACCCCCTCGCAGCCGACCGCTGAAGCGCTTCTTCCAGGAAGTCCATCCGGTCATTGCCGAAAAACAACTCGTCGCCCACAAAAAAGGAGGGAGACCCAAAAGCACCGCGCGCAATGGCCTCCTGAGTAATCCGTTCCAGCTTCAAATCGGCCTCGCTTTGTGCGACCTGGTTCGCGCGTTCGTCTCCCAACAAGTCTTGGAGCACACTCGGGTCGGAGAGGTCACGACCCTCCCCCCAAAGCGCACGAAACAACACATGAGAGAGCTCAGCCCGCTCTGCTCTTGGCGCCAACACAACGAGCCGCATCGCATCGGTGGTTGGGACCGGGAATACCTCGGGAAACCGAAGAGAAACCCCCATACGCTGCGCCCAGCGGCCCAGGTCTCGCACCATGTTGCGCTGCTGTGGCCCCAGGCTCATACCGAGATCGGCCCCCACTTCTCGAAACACACCAGACAACAGGAACGGTCGCCACCATACCTGCGTACCCGTGCGTTCAGCGAGCGCCTCGATCCGCTCGGACGCCAAATAGCTGTACGGAGAACCGATATCGTAAAAAAATTCGATCATGAAACTGCTGCAGGGCTCACCCTATCACTCAGCCGGTTTCAGATCCTGTAGTTGTGAGTCCAAGAGGTCACACTGCCGCTGAACTTCAATCCAAGCCGTTCCTCCCAATGAGGTGCGACGTTCGATAGCAGACACGGGGTCCAGAAAAGACAACGCCTCCGGACCAAACAGCTCGTGATGTTCACGGAGCACGTTCAAATCCAGCAGGGAAAAGTTCCCCCCTCGCTCTTCGCACCAAAGAACCAGCCGTCCAACTACATGATGAGCCTCACGGAACGGCAGTCCCTGTTCGACGAGATAATCTGCAAGCTCCGTCGCCAGCAGGAAATCCCCTTCCAGCTCAGCGGTGTACCGATCGGCATTCACGGTCAGGTCTCTCCAGGTACCCGCCATCACAGAGACGCAGGCCATTGTGGTCTGCACCGACCCAAACAAGGCCTCCCGATCCTCCTGCAAATCACGCATATAGGCCAACGGCAGTCCTTTGGACAAAGAGAGCAGCGCCTGAAGATTGCCCAACACCCGAGCGCTCTTTCCTCGCACCAGCTCCGCGGCATCTGGATTGCGCTTCTGAGGCATGATGCTCGACCCGGTACTCCAGGCATCGCCCAGCTTGAGCAGACCGAACTCACTGGAAGAGAACAGCACCAACTCTGCCGCCATCCTCGACAGTCGAGTCATGAGAATGGCGCAAGCGGACGCCACTTCCTGGCTATGGTCGCGTGCAGACACCGCATCCATCGCGTTTTCCAGAACGCTCGAGAACCCCAGGAGCTCGGCAGTGCGGACCCGATCGATAGGATGCGGAGTGCCAGCCATAGCACCCGCCCCCAGAGGACAGCGGTCCACCCGAGACTTCGCACCTCGTATCCGCTCAAGGTCACGCATCAATGCCCAGGCATGAGCCAGCAGTTGGTGGCCGAGCCAAATGGGCTGGCCGCGCTGAAGGTGGGTGTAGCCCGGCATGAGTGTACGCCCCTCACCACGCACACGACTCAGCAGTACTCCCACCAACTCCTGCACACCAGACTCCAGCTCCGGCAGCATCTTCTTGAGCCAGAGGCGTACATCGGTGGCCACCTGGTCGTTCCTTGAGCGAGCGGTGTGGAGCTTGCCTGCCACCTCCCCCACCAACTCGGAGAGCCGGTGTTCGACCGCCATGTGAATGTCCTCCAGGTCTGGACCTGGCCTAAACGCCCCCTCTCGAAGCTCGACCGCGACCTCTTGGAGCCCCGAAACAAGCACATCTCGCTCCGAATCACTGATCAGCCCTACTTCTGCCAACATCGTGGCATGCGCAATGGACCCTTGAATGTCCTCCTCGAACATACGTAGGTCCACAGTGAGAGACTCCGAGAAGTGGAGCATCTCATCCGCAGGCCCTCCGGAAAAACGGCCATCCCATAGCGCCATAAAGCAGCCTCCGAGAGTCGCCTATCCTGTCGGTTGCTGACGAGCTTTGTCTCTGCGCTGGAATGCGGGCTTACCCGTCTTCCGACGCACCTCGGCTACCGTCTTGTAGGGCAGGCCGAACAACTCGATAAAACCTTCCGCATGCTCTCGCTTGAAGGTGTCCCCCTCATGGTAGGTGGAAAGCCCAGGATCATAGAGCGAGAACGGAGAGCGCCTCCCCGTAATCCGAGCCAGTCCTGCACTCACACGAATACGAACCTCTCCACTCACCGTGCGTTGAGACTCCTCCACAAAGGCCTGGAGACACTCGCGTAGCGAGCCGAACCAGAGTCCATCGTAAATCAGGTTTGCGTACTCCTGTGAGATGCGGCGCATGTAGTTGAAGGTAGGCCGGTCCAGACAGATTCGTTCCAGCTCGGTATGCGCCATGTGCAGCAGACTTGCAGCCGGGGCCTCGTAGACCTCCCGAGACTTCAAACCCACAACCCGGTTTTCAACCATATCGATCCGGCCCACTCCGTAGGAGCCCGCCACGCCGTTGAGGGTTTCAATAAGCTCGACCCCGTTCATGGGGCGCCCATCAATCGCAACCGGAATGCCTTGGTCAAATTCGAGAATCAACTCCACAGAACCCTTGGGAGCCTGGGAGGGGTCCTGAGTCATTCGCCAGACATCCGCAGGAGGTTCCGTCCAGAGGTTCTCCATCTCACCACACTCGATGGCACAGCCCCAGATGTTCTGGTCTATCGAGTACGGCTTCTCCTTTGTGACGGGAATCGGTATTCCATGCGCCTTGGCATAGTCGACCTCATCGTCTCTCGTGAGTAGCTCCCAGGTCCGAAGGGGCGCGAGCACCTCTAATTGCGGAGCCAGGGCGCGGGCAGTCACCTCGAAACGAACCTGATCGTTACCCTTGCCAGTACAACCATGAGCGATCGCGTCTGCTCCTTCCTGTATAGCGGTTTCCACAAGGCGTTCCGCCAGCAGGGGACGTCCAAGAGCCGTATGCAACGGGTACATCCCCTCGTAAATCGCTGACGCCATGAGTGATGGCCAAATGAACTCATCGACAAACCGCTCACGCAAGTCTTCCACCACCGCGCTCGAGGCGCCGGTTGCGATGGCCTTCTCGCGAATGGCGCTAAGGTCTTCTCCCTGGCCGAGGTCTCCGGTGTACGCGATGATCTCCGCGCCCCCATAGTTCTCAGACAGCCAAGGGATCATTACAGAGGTGTCTAGGCCTCCAGAATAGGCGGTAACGATTTTCATGATGCGGGCTCCTCCAAGCCAACCGTCTCCAATCGACGGATGCTTTCAGTCAGTTCAGAAATGTTCTCTATGTTTCTGGGCGCAACGAATACAGTGTCGTCTCCGGCCACCGTTCCAAGAATTCGAGCTTCGTCCCAAGAATCAATAAACGCAGCCACCCCCTGCGCACGACCAGCCAGTGTTCGAATGACCACCAGACTTCCATTGTGTTGGATCCCGAGAATCTCCATACCCACAACGCGACGCACTGCAGCCGCATAGACCCGGGATGGCTCCAGCGTATAGGCCGGTCCCGTCGGAGTGGTTCGACGCACAATCCCCATGTCTCGAAGATCGCGAGAGAGCGTAGCTTGAGTACACTCCACGCCACACGCTCGCAGATGGTCCACCAACTCGGCCTGGGAGCCCAGTTTGTGTTCCTGCACAATCCGCTTCAGGAGGGATCTTCGTTGTTCTCGACTAGTCATGCCGCCGCGTTCATACACCGTGATGCATAAACATGCAAACATGTTTCCCCGAAACTCTGGCCTTGTGCCCAGGGAGTGAGCGCATTAGCTCCGAACCATGCTCGCTGTACGATATGCCCGGCATGGGCGCCCCAGAGATGTCCTTGAACTGGTGGAACTCCCCGTACTGGAACCCTCCCCCAGCCAGGTAGTCATCGAGGTGACCGCCAGCCCAATCAACCCTCTGGACCTGCTGTTGATTCAGGGCTTCTATCCGCTCCTACCACAGCCTCCTTGTACGGGCGGAGTCGAGGGAGTAGGGCGCATCAAAGCCACGGGAAGCGCCGTCCAAAGCCTCAAGCCGGGAGACACAGTACTGCTCCCAGTCCGACATGGTGCCTGGGCCAAGGAGGTTCTCGTCGAGGCCCAGGACGTCCTTCGACTGCCGGCCGAAATCGACCCTGTACAGGCCTGCATGCTGCGCATCAACCCCCCCACAGCACTGCTCCTTCTGACCCACTTCTCCACAATTGAACCTGGCGACTGGATCCTACAGTTTCCGGGAACCTCTTCTGTGGGTCAGCTGGTGGTTCAACTGGCAGCTCAGATGGGGATACGAACCGTCAGTATTATTCGCAACCCGGAGCGTGCCAGCCTGATCCAACAACTCGGTGGAGACGCTATCGTCGTAGCTGGCGACAACCTGGCCAAGCGAGTTGCACAAGCCACAGAAGGTGCCCCCATACAGCTCGCACTCGATGCGGTCGGAGGATCAGCCACCCATCAACTGGCCCGCTGCCTGGCACCCGGAGCCACCGTCGTATCCTACGGGGCCTTGTCCAGAAACCCCTCCGAGCTCGGCGTAGACCAGAGTGTCTTTCGCGACATTACCTTGCGCGGATTCTGGCTCTTTCAGTGGAACCAAGAACATGGACAAACCACTTCCGACAGACTGGTTCTGGACATGGCCGAACAAACCAACCAAGGCAACCTCGCCTCCAAGATTGACTCCGAATATCCGCTTGAAGACGTGCTGGGCGCAATCGAGCGAGCACGCTCCCCCGACTGCTTTGGACGAGTCGTCCTACGCCCTTAGCCTCGCCGGCCCGGTCAAAACCGCCAGCGCAAGAACACATCCACGCTGCTCTGACCACTGTCCCCAGTGACTACTTGTGTCTGAACATGGCGCGTAAAGAAGACCTCCAGCGTCAACTCCATCATGTTCTCATCTTCATCAGCGGTGGAATCCCAACTGTAGGACAAAAAGGCCTTGTCTCCCACAGCCTTTCCCACCGTATAAGCGCTAATGGCATCCCCCTGTGTCTCCAACTGAAACAGGTCCACCCAGTCTCCCAACCCAATGGACTCCGCACGACCTGCCAGAGCTCCCACCGCCGCCTCCACCAATCCACCTTCCCCCTCTCCCAACTCCGACGTGGGACGGCCCAACAACAACAAGGCCGCGATGTCCTTCTCACTGAGCCCCTCACTGCTCCGGAACTGAAGTGACATCGCCTCAACGGTCCCCGAAATATCGACCGTCACATCCCCATACCCATTGGTCTCATGCGTAGCGCTCAGATCAAGCTCGGGGTTCTGGTAGTCCGAGCCGGTAAATCGAACAACGCCCCCCCGGTCCACGTCAAATTCAGCCCCAAAGACCACAGCCTCCGCCCGGTCGGTTTCGATCTCTCCCTTCACAAGAGCATCTTCCAGAGTTCCATCCACCTCCAGAGTGCCTCGAACCCGTCCCTGCACCGCAACCGTGCTCAGCGCACTGGAGACCGCGCCGTACGTGGCATCCAGCGGCACCCGGGCCTCACCCCAACTGTTGTTACCCAGGTCCACACTCAATTGGGCGACAAAATCCTCCCAATAAGCACGCTCCACCGCCACGCCCTCCGCCTCAACAGCCGTCTCTTCACGATGAATGTTCAGGTCGGGATCCAGGCTGAGCGTGGCCTGAGAAAGCCAAAACTCCTCATCGATTACCACTCGGGACTCATCCACCCCGATAGCCCCTTGAAACACCAATGCAGGCCACTCACCCGTCACCATAAGCCCCCCGGACAACACCAATTGCAGGTCCCCCAGATTGGAAATCAAAGCCTCTTCAAAATCAAGAGACACCTCCATGGAAGGCTCCTCTCCACGAAACGGAATGCTCCCTTCCGCCTGAAAACTACCCGAGCGTCTCCCGCTACGTCCCTGGAGCGCTGTCGTGCTTCCGGACGCCCGCCGAATGAGAAGTTCATCCCCCTCGGTTTCAGCTTGCAATACCAGGTTCTCCACAACCACACCCAGCGGTGGATACTCGATGGAGCCCTCTTCCAGGAGAAGCTCCAAGTCGGCAGAAGGCTGCCCGAGCGAACCTCCAACATGTCCACGCACAGTGACCAGCCCTTCCGCCTTTCCAATCGCAGGGTCTACCACCGACAGCACTCCCAAGGGCACCCCACGGCCCCACACATCGATGGAGAGCCCTTCCCTTTGAAGAAGGCCCTCCAAAGCCACCCCCGAATCGAAGTCGTAGTCCAAACTCCCAGCAAGCTCCAAGGAACCTTCTCCAAGCCCAAAGAGCCCCATCAATTTGTAGGCCGTTTCACTCGGTGAAACAGCAATAAGAGCTGGACTCACCTCGACTCCTCCCACTCGCCCCTCAATCACCTGGAGCGCTCCGGCCACCGTCGGTTGAGCGGCAGTTCCGCCAATCTGAAGCCCGCCTCCCAACACCCCCTCGACTTCTTCGGGCAACCCGACC
>JAYZDK010000198.1:0-6960 GCA_036337845.1 Myxococcota bacterium
CCCTGGCCGTCGCCGCCTACAATGGAGGTGCCGAGGCCGTGAACCGGTGGCTGGTAGAGAGCCCCGAACTCACGGAAACCGATCGGTTCGCGGACAGCATTTCCTATACAGAGACCCGGCGCTACGTTCGACGTGTCCTCGGCTATCTCATGGCCTATCGGATCCTCTACGGAGACCCCGACTGGATGTCCAAACCGCCAGAAGACGCAGGCCCGGACACCACCGAGCCCAACGCAGAAGAAGCCCCTGCTAACGACTCACCACCAAGCCCCCCGGCATCCAGAGAGCCCGGCGCAGACTAGCTCAGGTCGAGGTCGAACGGGAGCAGCGTTAGGGCCTCAGATGGGTGATTGATCAACACCCGCGCTGAGCGAGGCACCTGGACCCACGACAGCAACGCTTGAGGCCCTTTCACCCGGTCCAACAGCCATTCTACGAGGCTTCGGCGGGCTTTCGGTCGAATATCGATCCGGCGGTGAAGCTGTAGCGGCCGCACCCCTGCCAACATGCGTGCCCGAATAATGGCCACTTCCAGGCCACCGAGCACATCCACCAAACCATTCTCTGCAGCCACCTCAGCCGACCACACCCGTCCTTCGGCCAGCGGCCTCACGGCTTCAAGCGGTAACCGTCTGCCCGCTGAAACCCGCTGAAGAAAGGTTTCATAAACGGCCTCCAAACGCGCTCGGAGTCGGGCTCGATATCGAGGGGGAAGCGCACCCGGGCTACTCCACGCTTTTGCGGATTCGGACTGGGTGATGGTTTCCCCATGTACGCCCAATCGAGCCAATGCAGCCGCGGGCGCCAGGCGGGCCCCAATCACACCAATGGAGCCCGTGATCGTGGTGGGCTCCGCGACAATCTCTGCCGCGCCTACCGCAATGTAGTATCCGCCACTCGCCGCGACATTTCCAAGGGAAGCTACCACCGGCTTTTCCCGATTCAACAGTTCCACCTCTCGCCAAATCAAATCAGAGGCCAAAGCGCTCCCACCTGGCGAATCTATCGAGAGCACTACCGACGCCACGCGGGGGTTCTGAGCAAGACTTCGAACAATAGGAACCGTCACCTCAGACTCCACCTGGCTTCCAGAACGACGTCCCCCACCCCCTGAAGCAATCGGACCATCGAGGTGAAGCACCACAATCACCGGGTCGTCTCCCAGAAAGGCATCGCACTTGCGCGCCCAGGAAACCAATCGGATTCCGAGGCCGGCTCCCACACGATTGGCGGGGCCGCCCAGGAGTTCCTCGAGCAGATCATCGATCTCCTGCTCATAGCCAAGCGCATCCAACAGCCCGGCTTCCAGAGCTTCTTCTGCGGTCAGTGGCGCCTGTTCAATCAGCTCTTCTACCCGGCTTGGCTCCAGGCCACGCCCCTCTGAGATGGCCCGCACCAACTGGGCATGCAGTCCGACAACAATCTCATCCAGCGCTTCACGGCTCTCCTTGGATGGGTGGGACGACGACACCGTCTCCCCGGCGCTCTTGTAGGCCCCGACAGCTTCCAACTCGACATCAACCCCCAAGCGCTCCAGCAGCGCACCGTAGAACTGGAGGTGAACCGCTGGGCCCACGACAGCCACCTCACCCAAGGGCACCATCATCACGTGAGTCGCTGCCATGGCCAGAAATGTTTCCCGATTTCCAGCGGTCTCCATGGCTACCAATACGAACCGACCACTATCCGAAACCCGAGAAATGGCCTTCTGCCACTCCTGTAGTTGTGCCCACCCCCAATCCAAACGCCCCACGCGAAGCACCACCCCTCGCACAGCAGGCTGGGTCAACAACGCCTCCAGGTCCGCAATACGAGACCGATGCCCAAGTGATTCTCCCACCCCAAGTCTCAACTCGATGACTCCCCTGCGACGAAGAAGCAGCGCCAGGAGCCCACGAGCCAGGCTGGACAGCCCGAATCCAACAGGCCGAGTACAAAGCCTTAGAAGAAGCCTGAACACGAACGGGGTACCTCGGTAAGGAGTGCGAGCAGTAGACGAGGCGTTATCTCTAACTCCTGGAGTCCCAAGGAGGAAGATATGGCCTTTGAGCTGTACCCGGCCGATATCGAAAAACTGGAGCTACTGCCAGAAACAGACCTGGCAGACCTGGCGATCGACCTCGATTTGATTCCGGAAGCCGAAATCGATCGCAAACAGCTCCTGATAGAACTGCTACCTCGCCTGCTCAGCCTCGCCGAACAAGAAGGACTTCCCTTCTCCAAGTGGGACGAAGAAGACCTTGAAGCCCTACCCGAGCCCCACCGCAATGCGCTTGCGGCTGTGATGGGTTGGCCCAACGACCCGAAGAGCATGGTGAAGGCCGGGGCCAAAGTGTTCAAAATCTACCGAAAGACCCGAACTCGCAGCCAAATTCCCCTCACACTGCCTTTGCTGCTTCCCACCCTGGCCCGATTTGCCGCCGAACCCCGAGACACCGAGCCACCCGTCACTTGAAAGGCCTTCCCCAGGACAATACGTGGAATGCCAATAGCCGACACAACAGGGAGAGAGACGTGGATACCAAGACTTGCCCCAGCTGCCATGCCGATGTGCCCACAGCGGCAGCCCGCTGCAAGCACTGTTTTCATGATTTCAGTGCAGCCCCACCCAAGCGTTCCAACCCCCTGCTTCCTTTTCTCCTGCTGATTGTCGCCTGCGGCACTGTGGGAGGTGGCGTGTATTGGTGGGTCTCCGAACGGGCCACCGAGTGCAAAGTCGACGTAGACGGCGAACGCAAAGCCATTACCTGGGTATGCGTATACAAGGACGGCCCTCGAGCCGACCGTGTTCTACCCTTCGATGACATCGGGAAGGTGTCCTATGCGGCCGGTGGGCAGGGCGAAGACACCTTCGTGGTTTCCGTGTGCGAGAAATCAGGAGACTGCCACGTCGTAGAAAACAGCCGAAAGCCACTGGATGGTACCGCCGCCCGAATCGCTCGCCTGGTAGGTGTCGAGGTCGACAAGAAACAGGCCGAGACCGGTGGCCTGGGTAAAGGCATGTTGACGAAATAGTTCAAGGTAGTGAAACATGTCCCAAGCACTGGGCCGACTGGCCCGCGACCTCGCTATCGATCTCGGTACAGCCAATACGCTCGTGTATGTGCAAGGCCGCGGCGTCGCTCTCGATGAACCCTCGGTAGTTGCCGTTCAGAAAGGGACCGCAACCGGCTACCACCACGTCGTGGCGGTCGGCGTAGAGGCCAAGCGGATGCTCGGGCGAACTCCAGGCAGCATATCGGCTGTTCGTCCTCTGAGAAGTGGCGTGATCGCCGACTTCAAGCTCGCTGAAGAAATGCTGCGGCATTTCATCACCCAGGCCATCGGGCGCCAGGGTGTGCTCCGCCCTCGCATCCTCTGCAGCGTGCCCTCGGGCATCACGGATGTGGAAAAACGTGCCGTGTATGAGTCCGCCCGAGCCGCGGGTGCCCGTGAGGTGTTTTTGGTTCCCGAGCCGCTCGCCGCCGCACTCGGTGCCTCCCTACCCGTGATGGAACCTACCGGTTCCATGGTCGTCGACATCGGGGGCGGCACGACCGAGGTGGCTGTGATCAGCATGGGAGGCCTCGTGCGTTCGGCCTCTCTAAAAACGGCTGGTGACCAGATGGATGAAGCCATCGTCTCCATGCTCAAAGAACAACACGGCATCTTGATTGGCGAGAGAAGCGCAGAAGAGTTGAAAATCAACCTGGGCAGCGCCACTCCCATGGAACCCCCGAAGACCACCACCGTCCGGGGAAGAGACAGCCGCACAGGAACCACACGTGCCGTGACATTGAGCAGCGAGCACATTCGTCACGCCCTTGCACATCCCCTAAGCCGTATTTTGGATGCCGTGAAAACAACCCTTTCGGAGACCCCTCCGGAGCTCGCAGCCGACATCTCTGAGCGCGGCATGATTCTGTGCGGAGGAGGCGCCAAGCTACCGGGGCTCGCCCACCTGTTTCAACAGGTCACAGGACTCGACTGCGTGGTTACCGAAGATCCACTGAGTTGTGTTGTACGGGGTGCTGGCCAGGCTCTGGAAGACCCGGTCTTGCTGAACCGAGTCGCCGTAGACTAACCGCTGGATTCAGTGGCCTCGGACAAGCCCTGATGAAGCGTGAGTGTTTCGCCAACCTCCAACCAGGAGTGATGGGAAACGAAGTCTCCCAGGTTCACAAGCACCCCTTCTTCTGTAGTCTGAACACTCGGTTGATGGCTGTGCCCAAGAACAACCACATCAAACCCCGATGAAAGCCGCTCAGAGGCCCAACGCCTCTGAGCCTCCAATAAGACCTCAGGAGTCCGCATGTTGGCATGTGAGGCCCCAGCCAGGGCGACGCCCAGCCTACGGGCTGAACCTGGCCCCAGAAGCCGCATCGCGCCCGCAAACACGCGACTGCGAAGAAACCCTCTCGAAAAACGATAGCCCAGACGGCGGTCCGCACGATCCCCGTGGTCAAGGAGGTAGCGTTTTCCGCCCAAGGTGACGTCGAGGTGGTCGTGTACACCTATGCCCAGACCTTCCTCCACAAAGGCGCCCATCGCAAAATCGTGGTTCCCGCGGATCCAATCCACCTGGACTCCCCGACGCTTCAAACGCTCCAGCGCAGCCAACACAGGCACGAAGTCCCCATAAACCACCTCAGAAAAACCCCACCAGAACCCGAAGATATCGCCCAGCAAAAACACTCGAGGTGCCTCGATTTCATCCAACCACTTCACCAGATGGTGCTGATTGGGGTCGTCGAGACCACTGAGGTGGGCATCGGAGAGCATGGCCGCATACATGGCGCCATACTCTTAGCCCGCTACATTGCACCGGTGAAGCCCGCACCTCTTGCCGATCGCATGCGCCCTCGCTCCCTCGACGAAGTCGTGGGACAAATGCACCTGGTGGGAAGCGACGGTTTGCTCAGCCGTGCATTGCGACATCCCCCACTTCCGAGTTTCATCCTCTGGGGACCACCGGGCTGCGGCAAGACCACCATTGCGCGCCTGGCCGCGGAAGAAACCGGCGCCCGATTTGTGGCGCTGTCTGCCGTACTCTCCGGCATCAAAGACCTGCGAACGGTCATTGCCGAGGCTCGTGTAACTCCCCGAGCCACCCTGTTGTTTATCGACGAGATTCATCGCTGGAACAAAGCCCAACAGGATGCGCTCCTCCCACATGTGGAAGACGGCACCATTGCCCTGATGGGTGCCACCACCGAAAACCCCTCCTTTGAGGTCATTGCAGCACTGCGCTCCCGTGCGGAAGTGCTCGCTCTACATTCTCTTCAGCCTGCGGACATTCTAAACCTGCTGAACCGGGCATGGTCCGACACCGAACGAGGCCTGGGCGAGCGCAACATCGAGGTAAGCGAGCAAGTCACCACCCGACTCTCCGAGCTCGCCTGTGGAGACGCCCGGCGAGCCCTGGGCTTGCTGGAACGCATGGTGGGAGAGCTCGAAGATGGCGACACCCTGGACGAAGAGCGTGCAAGACAGGCTCTTGAGCGCCGGGACATCCACTATGACCGCGCCGGTGATGAGCACTACAACCTCATCTCGGCATTCATCAAGTCCATGCGAGGCTCGGATCCGGATGCGGCCATCTACTGGCTGGCCCGCATGCTCGCGGGCGGAGAAGACCCGGTGTTCCTTGCGAGACGCCTGGTCATCTTTGCCTCAGAGGATGTGGGAAATGCCGACCCTCGCGCTCTGAGCCTGGCTGTCGCGGCTGCGGACGCCGTACGCTTCATCGGCCTACCAGAAGCGCGACTGACCTTGGCTCAGGCCACGACATACCTGGCGTCTGCACCCAAGTCCAAGGCCGCCTACCACGCACTGGGTCGCGCTACCGCCGAGGTCAAGAAGAGCGGTGCACTGCCGGTTCCCATGCACCTGAGAAATGCACCTACTGCCCTCATGGAGCAAATGGGGGCGGGGGTGGACTACAAGGACCCCCACAAACACCCCCACGGTTTTGTGGCCCAGCAGTACCTACCTTCCGAGATCCAACAGAAGCGCTTTTACGAGCCGGTGGAATGGGGCAACGAGAAGACGATTGGAGAACGACTGAAGTGGTGGCGCTCCCAAAAGGACTGAGGCCTTCTACTCCCCGGTGTCCGATTCGTCGGAGTCATCACTGGCCGGAACAGACGCAAGCACCTCGTAGCTGATCAACACCTCAGAGAGCGGTTCTGGAACAAACGACTCAAACTGAATGGAGTTTCTCGAGCGAGAATAGGTGAAGGGCTCGTCACGAATCAGGTCTCCCTCCGGCGTCTCGACTTCCACATCGATTGTTGCTTCCACCGGCACAGCCGACAAGAAGAACTCCCGCTTCAAACCCGCAGCCTGAAGTCCAAGCTCGTTGAGCATCTGGCTCCAATCCGTGGCACAGATAGACCATTCGATACCCCCCACAGCTTGTGTGACCTGCAGGTAGCGAGCCCCCGGCTCGTAGGCATCATTACAACCCGCCAGGGGTTGGGGACCAACGATGGAAGAAAAGCTGACCATGTCGCCGGTCTGCTTGACACTCTGAAGCCACGAGATGAACTCGTACATGTTGACCATGTAGGAGTAATCGTCCTCATCGGAAATCACGATGATGGAAAGGGCCGCATCTTGTCGGTAGAAGCCGCTGTTCACGCCATCTACATGGGTGACGAGTGCTCCCCAGGTCGCATCAATACCCCGCTCGGTACCCGACCCATTACAGGAAGAACCACTGCACATATTCGCGCGATTGGTAAAGCTCGCAATGGCACTCGCCGCATCGTAGGAGGTGTCGATGTAGGCCGAGCCCCCATCCATCCGGAGCTTGCCCTGACGCCCTGGTGCTGTGCCATCCATATCCATGGAAGTCACACCCACATGGTAGTCCAAACCAGAGTCTGTGAAATAGGTCATGAACGCCGAAAAGTTCGCCGTCAGCGCCGCCTGTTCCTCAGACATGGAACAAGAATCGTCAATCACCCACAACACATC
>JAYZDK010000199.1:0-15718 GCA_036337845.1 Myxococcota bacterium
CACGGATACGCTGAACAAGGACAGCCCATAGCCGACAATGCCCATTACATCTCTGCGCAGAGCAAGCCGAAATGAAGCACGATCGGTACGTCGAAGGCCGTAGAGGAGGGCTCCGCCCAGCGCGAACGCGGAGAGGAAGAATGCCATTTCGTAGGCGGTCAAGGCCACACTACCTCCGTGTTTGTGTCGGTTTCCGTGAGGTGATTGAACACGCCGGTGTCAAAACCAGCATCACTCGAATCCCGACTTTCCGAACTCTCGGAAGCAAAGGAGGAGCTGCACAACAGCGAAAATACGAACTGCACACGTCTCATCAAAGACCTTCGCCGGCACCCAGGGATAAAAGTAGCAAATCCCATGCCATGTCCGCTATGGCGTCCAGGCCTCCCCCGAGCACGTTCAGACCTCAATTGTCGGGTCAACCGCGTCCCTATTGGGGCACGCGTGCAACAGCATGACACCCCAAAGGCAATGCCCCTGTTTACCAGGAGCTACTTGGAGGGGTGAGCCGAGGCTTTCGCCCTGTCGGTCGCTGCGAGTCTCGCCAGCCTGCGGTCAAGGTTGCTCCCGCCATTCAGCCCGCCAGGACCTTCCAGATTCCCAGCCCGATGGCCACGAGCAGCCCCACCAGTTCGAGTACCAGTCCCTGGACCGTCCAAGTCCAATAGGTGAGCCAGTCCATTCTGTTGGAGACCCAGGAGAAATCGGGCATTCGGATCTGGCCTCGCAGATCGCCCACCGTCATAGCCAGCAAGGCGTCGTCCACCTCCCGTTCGTAGAGACTTCGAGAACGTCGCCCACAGGCCCAGGCTGTGGCCCACCAGGAATCCACCGCGTGAGTCAGCACGGCTGCGCTTGAGTTCGCTCACAAAGCCTTTGCGGAACCAGTGATGGGGCGAACTCAATCGCCCGCCAGGTCCCGCAGACGGTTTTCTGCTTTCTTGTAGAGCGGGTCGTTTGGGTCCCCCACCAGTTCCTGAACCTGTTTGAGATGCGCTATCGCCGGTTCAAGGTTTCTTGATTTCTCTAGAACAACTGCACGTTCGAACGCCTCCTTCGCTTGCTCGAGCAACTGCTGCTGTACTTCCAAAAACACCGATTTTGCGGCCGAATAGTCAGGGTCTATCCGGAGTGCCTCGGCAAACGCGGCCCGCGCTTGAAGGAGCTGTTCCTGGCGTCGCTGTGCATGTCCTTCCGCAAAGAAAGATCGTGCTAGATTACGTCGCCCAACACGCGCCTTATGGATGCATTCCTCTGCCATGCGGATCTCCCGCAGCTGCACACGACCTAAACCCAGTTCAACAGCCCGCCAACAGAGTTCGATGGCCTTGTCGAAATTCGACTCGACCCTCGCCTGCTCACCCTCCTGAATAAGAGACCGCATACTTGCCTCATATTGTGGCCTAATGGAAGTAGCAGATGCGGTCTGAAACACCCCAGGCAACCCCACAATCACCCCCAGAAGAAACACTGCTGCACGCACCGAATTCACCAACAAATCCTTATGCTCCCTGCGCACCCAAAACTTCCATCCACCCCTGTGACTATGACATCAATCCGCATAGAGGCAAACCCAAACCCGCCGGGCTGAAGAGGGCTGAGTCCCGCTCCTGAAGCCCGGACACACCAGGGTCACAGCGGGGAGAAATAGACTCCGTCTCTATCGAACACACCCTCGAACTCCCCTTGCACGATTCCTGGCGCATCAACCCATCAGATCCCGATGCATGCACAGCACGCCCCGGGATCAGCGCTGCCGGGAGCTGCACAATACCCATCGATACCGTGCCCACCGTCGCGACACGCCTGCGTACAATCCGAATCCGTCACGCAGCCCTCACAACCCAGGTCTGGGTCAGCCGAGAGCGACTGTCCTTGCGGCAGTGCCATGCCGACTCGGTTCTTGCACCAACAGGAATCCGATGCGCCTCCGAAGAACAGACTCTCCCATCGACCATCCTCAGCGGTATGAATGAACGGCGTGACCTGGCCAAAAGCATCAAACCCCCCACCGCTGAGGCCAAGAACTTGTCCCGCGTCACACCAGCTCAATCCATCGGCAGAAGTGTACGCATACGTTCCGGACTGGCTCTCGTGCACCATGACCCACGTGTTTTCCACGCGAGCCACATCGATAGCACCGGCATTGAGCACCAATGGATTGGATGCATGCTTGGTGAAAATCCGGCCATCGTTTGATGTGGCCACCCCCACATGCCGAGCGGTGCCGTCATTCCCATCGTAGTACAACCAGAAGCTGCCCTCCCGGTAGACCACAGACGGCCTTCCGACCTTGAAATCATCCCAGGCTCCCCCAGTCCCTACGCCCAAGACCTGGCCTTCCTTGCTCCAAGTCAGCCCGTCGGCTGACGTGGCCAGGTGAATGCGGTCGTCCTCGGCAGTGGCGGCATCGGTGTAGTACATGTACCAGGTACTTCCCACCACAACGACCGAAGGATCATTGACGTGGTTGGAACTGCCGGAATCCACCACGGCAGTCGGCCCAGCCCCATCCGGCCAATGCACGAAATGCTGGCAGTCCGTCGAAGTGGCCAGAAAGACCTGGTCGTGCCCATTGCTGCCCTGCCCGCCGTAGTACATCAAGCACAGTGAGTCCGAGACGCGAACAACATCAGGCGCGTAGATGTTGTCACTCCCATGGTCTGAATCCGAAACCACGGGAACCAGAGAAGCTCCCGCTGGCGAAACGAAGTTGGGAATGACACTCGCATCACCACAGGCATCGGCGTCTGCATCGGCATCGGCATCGGCATCGGCATCGGCATCGGCGTCGGAGTCGGAGTCGGAGTCGGAGTCGGAGTCGGCGTCCGCATCGGCGTCGGCGTCGGCGTCGGCGTCGGCGTCGGCCTCCACATCCGTCTCACTGCCAGTGTGGTCGGTGTCCTTTCCACTGGACGGGCAAGCAGCGAGCGCCAACCATAGTGGCAAGCACAAACAACACCGTAGAACGCCCATAAACGCCACTCCTCTGAGTGCCGATTTTACCACGAGGCGGCTACCCACAACCCTGCTCCAAAGCCTCCCCTCACTCTTCTCGACCTCCTTGAGTCGGATGTGGCACTTGGACACATCACGGACACAACAAAGCCGACATTGGGCATGTGTCAGCCATCACCACCACAAACTACAAGCCCCTGTGATCAAGGGGGACATACCCAAAACACCGGGCATTCCTCCCCTGACTCAGGGTACAGCCAACCGCACGTTTAGCCTGTGGACTGTGCGATAGCTCCACCCGCCGCGTTCCAGCCCCGCCAGCCGCCGTCCATGGACGACACGTCGGTGTAGCCCATGGTTTGGAGTGCTTCGGCCGCAAGCGCTGAGCGGTAGCCCCCGCCGCAGTAGAGGACGATCGGGGTGCTCGGGTCGGGCCAGGTCTTCTCCGCGTCGCGTTCAATGACCCCTTTGCCCATGTAGACCGCGCCTGCGATGTGGCCCGCTGCCCACTCGCTCTGTTCTCGACAGTCCACCAGGACAAAGCCCGTATCGCCGCCATCCATTCGAGCCATGACCTGGGCCACCGTGAACTCGGTGATCCGGGCTTTGGCTGCATTCACAATCTTTAGAAATCCCGGCGTGTGTGTTTTGGCCATGACTGCGACTCCAAGCGTGGGTTTTGTTGGGGTCCACGCTACGCCGGTTGGGGGAAAGGGTTCAAATTCTGGCCAGCGATTTGAGTGCGGACTTTCGTTCGGCTTCCAACCATGCTAGCCAGACTGTCAGACACCTACCCGTAGGAAACACCATGGAACAAGCTCAACAAGCGTCCCAAACCCGACTCGTGCGCGCGTTCAGCGCGGTGGAGCGCTGGGGACAGAAACTTCCAGACCCCCTCACCCTCTTTGCTGGAATGGCGCTGCTCGTCGTTGTGGTATCTGCCTTGTTCGTGGGGACCAGCGCCGAGGTCGTCCAACGCACAGGCGATGTGGTGGAGCTTTCGGTCAAGAGCCTGCTCAGTACAGAAGGCTTCCGCTGGATGTTTGTCGATGCGGTGAAGAACTTCATTGAGTTCGCCCCCCTCGGGCCCGTGCTTACGGTCATGATCGGTATCGGCGTCGCCGAGCGCACCGGGTTTATCTCCATGGGGCTGAAGGTCCTGGTCACCCGTGTGCCACCATCGTTTCTCACCGCAACCGTGGTGTTCGCGGGCGTCATGAGCTCAATGGCCGCAGATGCGGGCTACGTGGTGCTCACCCCGCTTGGGGCCTTGCTCTTTGCGAGCGTAAGGCGGCACCCCCTGGCAGGACTGGCGGCGGCCTATGCCGGCGTTTCCGGCGGATTCAGCGCCAACCTGCTCATCACCGGGCTTGACCCCATGCTGTCTGCCCTCACGCAGCAAGCAGCGCAGTCGCTCGACCCCACGTACACCGTCAACGCGGCGTGCAACTACTACTTCATGGTCGCCTCCACCCTGTTCATCACCATCACAGGCACGTTCGTGACCACCAAGATCGTCGAGCCAATGCTTGGGGAATGGGATCCATCCCAGGGCGACGGCACCCAGCACGAAGGGGGCACAACCCCAAGCGCTGAGGAGTCCCACGCCTTTTTGGTGTCTGCCGGTGTGGGTGTAGTGCTTGGCATCGGGCTGATGTTGCTGGGCTTTGTACCGGGCGCACCGCTTCACCAGGTGGTGGCACCGGGAGAACCGGCGGTCAACGCGCTCCATTACTTCTTTGAATCCATCGAGATCCTGGTGACCATCGGTTTTATCGTGCCCGGCTTGGTGTACGGGATCATGACCAAGAGCGTGCAGTCAGACAAAGACGTAGCGCAGATGATGAGCGACACCATGGCGTCCATGGGCGCGTACGTGGTGCTGGCTTTTGTGGCTGGGCAGTTCGTGGCCTACTTCAACTGGACCAACCTGGGCGCCATCACGGCGGTGAAGGGGGCAGGAGTGCTTCAGTCCATTGGGCTCGAAGGCGGCCTGTTGCTGATTGCCTTTCTGTTCGTGGCTTCCGCCATGAACTTCCTGGTGGGTTCGGCCTCGGCCAAGTGGGCGTTCATGGCGCCTATCTTCGTGCCCATGCTGATGCAGATGGGCTTGAGCCCGGAAGCCACGCAGGCGGCGTACCGGGTGGGAGATTCCATCACCAACATCATCTCGCCCTTGATGCCGTACCTGCCAATCATCATCGTGTTCGCGCAGAAGTACGACCGCAAAGCGGGCATCGGCACCATCTTGGCCGCCATGCTGCCTTACTCCATCGCGTTCCTGATCGGATGGACCATCATGCTGCTGGCTTGGGTATACGGCGGAGTGCCGCTGGGTCCCGGAGCATCAGCGCTTTACGGGTAGGGCAAATAGACAGCACCCTCATCCAACGGGTAAGGCTCAGGCCTCCGTATAGTCGCCTCTCAGGCCCTGGCTGAAGCCCACCACGGACACAATAGAGCCATCCTTAGACGGCAATTTGCGAGCATTAGCCAACACTATCCGCCCGCCCCCAAACACCTGCCCCAACTAGCCCTAGGTCAGGGTGCAGCTGTCCAAACATTCATAATCTAGAGAACGTGCGTGGTAGTGTCGGACTTGCTTCAGAACTGAAGATCGCGAGACATTGAAAGCAGTTTTCACCGATATCCGGCACCTCAAGCCGACCCAAACCCAGGATCCCAGCAATGATCTCCATAGTCATTCTATCCCTCGTTCTTTCAGCAAACAGCCATGCTGGTGAGCAAATCACGAACCATGTTGTAAAGCACGCGGACATCGCTGATGGCAGACCATCATACATACAGAAGGGTTTCATCAAGTCATATGAAACACAGTACGGGTACAGCGTATCCGTTGGAGACACGATCGCAGTCCACGTTCCGGGTGGGGTGGCTGCCAATACCGTAGCGGTTGGAGGAGGGGCCACCAACAATGGCCTTGGCGCTGGCGTTAGCGTAGCAACAACTGTGACCAATCAGTATTTCCAGTATGTATACAACGGTACATACGGCGCGACTGTGGCCAAAGCCATCCTGGCAGGTCTGGGAGGAACATCGGACCCCACCATATACATGGCCCCCGCATCACTGCAGGGCGCAGAAATTCAAGTGAGCAAAATCAAGTTAGCCGGCACCAAAAGAAAGCCCATAATCTGGATGGAATGTGCATTGGTTTCCGCTAAAGACAAAGCAAACTTCAGCGGTGTAATCACCATTTCAGACTATGACGCAGCAATGCGTCTGGGCGAAATCTACAATCCAAACTTTGTGACGCGGGAAATCGCGATTGCAAAGATCCGGGAAGCAAAAGAACTGCTTGAGCTTGGCATCTACACAGACAAACAGTTTGAAGAAATCAAAGCCAAGTATGTCTTGTACATTTCCACTGAGTAGTATCGATCGTGCGTGACGTTAGCGGTGTTGGGACGAATAGGCGACATTAGGCCGCGAGCCCGACCACCTGGCCCTTCCCCTCTAAAAGCTATCGAGCACCACGACGGTCACGTACGCGGCCTCGTCCCGGTTGGGGATGAGCGCCTGGTAGGCGTCCGATTCGTACCAGGCATCGATTGCATCGGCACTGGGAAACTCAAAGAGGGCTTCGATCTGGTGATTCACTTCACCGCTGAGCTGCTTGGCCACCTTGCCGCGAGCCACCATCTTGCCGCCGTGGGGCGCCATGGTTGCGCCAACCTGCGACACATACAGGTTGAACTTCTCGGGGTCTTTTACTTGTACGGTCGCTGACATCAAGGTCGCCATCTTGGGTCTCCAATCTTTCGTTCAAGGGGCTTGTATCTGAGCATGGGCCATGTAAAACGAAGTTGTCACGTTCACCACGTACGGCGCCGGCGGCGTCCAACAGGACCCGCCACCGGTAGGTCTCCACACCGTCTGTCCTACTCGTGATCAACAAGAATGGATTGATAGCGTTCGCTGGGTGTTTCGCAGTAGCGAAACAGCAGGAAAACAAAAATCGCCGTAAGCGCTGTTGCTCCAATGCTCGCCGCTTTCACTCCCCACCACGAAAGCTCAGCCACCATCGAATACACCGGAAGGGTGTTGTGTGCCCCGTGAGCGCAAACCGCCGGCCACACACTTCCGGTCCTGCGCACGAGCCACGCGTAGAGAAACGCAGCAACGATGATCTCGGCAGGAAAGATTACGAGTCCATTCAGAACCGCTGGGGCTCCCAAATCGCCATAGTCCCAAAGCCTGATCCCGAAATGCCAATAGCCCCAGATGATGCCAACCAAGAGCGTCCCCTTGAAGAGCCCAAAGCGACGCTCAAGTGCAGGCTGCAGATATCCTCGCCATCCCGCTTCTTCGCCTATTGAAACAATCGACCCATGGACAAGGGCCAGCACGAGCCCTTGCGCTACGAGATGCAAGATAAAGAGTGGGAAGGTCTCCCCGGTCTCCGGAAAGAACACGAGAAAATCGGCCTTTGTGACCATAAGCCACTCACCGACCAAAAACTTATCGGTATTCCAAGTGACCGCCCCGATAGCCAATGCGATTGCTGCAGACAGAACTGAATGAAACCATCCAAGGAATGCGGCAAGCAGCATCATGCCCCACGGAAGCGGACGGCCAATCATTCGACCGAGGCTCTGTCGCGCTTGCCGGCCAGCCACAAGCACCGCGAGAATCGGTAACCACAGTATACCTATGGTGAAAACCCTCCAGTCCGGGTCGACCAAACCAGGAACCTGTAGACCAAGACCGAGTCCAACTGCGACGAACAAGAAGCGTTTCATTACAGGGATCATTACCATCATCCTGAGGCACTAGGAGCGGTTCACCCGGGTTGAGGTCTTGGAGGCAGGCCCAATGAGAAGGCAAATCCTCATCGGCCAAATCTCTCCGCAAAGGCGCACCAACTGCCGGCGTCCGTGCGCCCTGTGACCCGCGGCTTTTCAGAGCCTCGGACAGGCAAACCTAGGAGCCCGGCGGCTTGATACCTGACATCTCGGCGT
Organism: Myxococcota bacterium; assembly: GCA_036337845.1. GTDB lineage: Bacteria > Myxococcota_A > UBA796 > UBA796 > CAJQPC01 > JAYZDK01. The sequence goes on from JAYZDK010000199.1 coordinate 7,941, forward strand.
GGGTGACAGGCGAGAAAAACGCTGCAACCGTGGGTACCACCAACCCGCCGTGAAGATAGACCGCCGGTAGCCAAGAGTGCACCGGGCCGATGTCGGGGTTTGTGTAGTGAAACAGGCCGAGTGCAGAAACAATGGCCTCACCGATGGGGCCGAGCACTGCAATTAGAAAGGAGAGAACAAGCGTCGCTCGATTTTCGCGATGCAGTACAACGCGAAGCACCCAGATCCCCACAAGTAGCAACGCTAACCAGACTCCCAGCCCTGCAAGCGGCCCGGTACTGCAGTAGGCAATCAGAAATAGAGCCGCGTTGAGCGCCGCTCTCTTGGGGTCTCGCCTGGCTTCTGGCTCATCAAACCAGACCCTCAGAGCCCTGTAGCAATAAATAAGAGTCAAGGAGACAGCACCGAACATCGGGACAACCCACCACGCTTGACCTATGAACGAGGTGTTGTTCTGGATGAGGACACCAAACCCGATGTGGGCCCGATCGCCTAGGGAAATAAACAGCCCTCCTCCGACGAAGATCACCGCAGTTTGAGCCCAGGTCAGACTACTGGGAGTGTGTGTACGCTCACTCACAGGGCACACCAAGATGATTGAGTTGATCTGACACTGATTCGATTGACGTCGCTGATTGGTACACCCAGAAAATTCGGACCGTCCTAAGAATAGGCAGCATGAGCACCTTCTACAAGATGCGTCCTCCCGCTTGGCCCAGGAATACCAGCCGCGGCGCCACGAATGGAGAGTTGAGTCGCCAACCCACGCCCATACGGGGCCACACACACGCGAGCAAAGATTCCACGAATCGTCTATCGTAAACACCTCCCGGCAGTCCCGCCCCGAACCCCTGAAGAGACAAACTCGTGCCAATCCCCGTCGACGTGCAGCTCCCTTATGTGGAACAAGCCGAGATCGTCATCGACGGACACCTCAACGAACCCGCCTGGGACGATGCGGTTCACTTCGAGGACTTCCATGCCTACTACCCCGAGCCCGATGCTCCCGTACAGGGAGCTGCACGGGTGCGCGTGCTCACCGACGCCAGCGGAATCTACTTCTTCTGGCAGGTCACCATCGAGGAGTCGGCAGAAGTGTGGGCCCACGTCACCCGACGGGACCGCATCTTCGGAGACGATACGGTGGGGGTCTACCTGGATCCTGCCGGCGACGGGCAGCGAGGCTACCTCTTTCTGAGCAACCCCTACGGCGTACAGGCCGATGCGGTTCGCGTGGTGAACCAGAACGACTCCTTTGCCTGGGATGGGCGTTGGAGCTCTGCCGGCACCCTCACCGACACCGGCTACCAGGTGGAGGTGAGCATTCCGTGGAACAGCGTTCGTCATCCGGCGAGCCCGGACCAGATCGGGCTGAGCCTCCTGCGCGGCTCCCCCCGCACCCACCAGCGCAGCGGCTGGCCGCGCAGAGACCCCGATATCCAGGGGATACTCGTCCAAGAAGCGCTGTTGGGTTGGTCGGGTGAAATGCCCGCCAACCGAGCACTTCAGCTCCTGCCGGAGGTCACCGCCGGCTACACCGACCAAGGAGCGCTCGAGGGCCGCTGGGGCTTCGCCGGAATCTCACCTGGGCTGACCTTCCGCTACGATCCTTCTCCGAGCTTCGCCACCCTGGGCACCGTCAACCCCGACTTCTCGCAAGTCGAATCCGATGCGAGCCAAATCGACATCAACAATCGATACGCGCTCTACCTACAGGAGAAGCGCCCCTTCTTCGTTGAGGGTAGCGAATGGTTTTCGACGGAATTCGATGACCTGCTCTACACCCGATCGATGGTTCAGCCGCGCGCGGGCGTCCGCTCCACAGCCGAGCAGGGGGGCTGGACCGTAGCTGCACTCAGCGTGCTGGACAGCGCACCGAGCGAAAGCGTATCCGAAGGCGGCGGCTGGACCGCTGCGGAGCTCGAAGGGCACCTGGCCATGGCGAGCATCCTGCGTGCGCGAGCTTCCGTAGGGACAGACAGTGCCGTGGGCGCATTCTTTTCGGACCGCACCATTCTCGACTCCAAGATGTACAACCGCCTGGCCGGAGCAGACGGCTCGCTACGCCTCTCCGACACGTGGATCTTAGGTGCGGCAGCCATCGGCTCACACACTCGCCTGCACGACGACGAGACCCTCACGGGACCAGCCGGAACCATCGATTTGTCCCACCAGAGTCGCTCGTGGGAGCTGGGTCTCGGCAGCACCTATGTGTCCCCCGACTTTCGCGCAGAGAACGGGTACGTGACCTATGCCGACCGCATGAGCCTGAACGCAGCGGCGACCCGACAGATTTACCCGAGCGCGGAGGGCATCGCCCGCATCGGGCTCGACCTCTTCTCCGCCGATCTCGGTCTCGATACGGATTGGAACCGAAGAGACCACAGCCTGGCGCCCGGCATCGTCATGGAGCTGGATAACGGCGTAAAACTCAGCTCCCACACGAGCCACTGGAGTGAACTCTACGCCGAGAAAGTACTCCAGGGTATCGATTTCTTCCATACCCTCAACGGCTCACTGAACGAGACCCTTCGCTACGGCCTGGGCTTTAGCAGCGGCGACGCTGTGTATTATGACGAGGATGCGCCCGTGGTGGGTGCCCTGCAGTCCTTTGGGGGTATACTGACCCTGCGTCCTGGTCGACGCCTGACCATCAGACAGCGCACAACCTGGCAGCAGTTCATCATGCCCGATGACTCCCTGGCCTACGAGGGGTACATCTATCGGCTCAGCTCGGAGCTGTATCTCAACAAGAACACGTGGCTTCGCCTGATCGTGGACCGCAGTTCCTTCAGCGATGAAAACTCACTGGAGACCCTGGTGGCGTGGGAAAAGGCACCGGGCCAATCCGCCTACCTCGGAGGCGCCATACGCTCGGCCGGTGACTGGACAGCGCTCGCAGCACCCACGGAGTGGCAAGTCTTCACCAAGGTGGCCTGGGCCTTCGGACTCTGAACGCTCGAGCCGCTGCAAGCGCGACGAACAGGAAGCAAGTCCCAGATAGAACACCCCGGACACAACCGCACTTCAACCCGACGTAGTGCGTGTGGTAACAATGCTCTAAGATCCACTATTCCCGAAAACCCGGATGAAGTCATGCGACTCAATGCCTTGCACCCTGCCCTCGCCGCAGCACTGCTATTTACAACCAGTTGTGGTCCCAAGTGTGGTGATGACGAAGCCTTGTATCAAGGCGAATGCGTGCCCTATCCCGGAGAAGCAGACGCCGATACCGACGCAGACGCAGACGCAGACGCTGACGCTGACGCCGATACCGACGCCGACGCAGACGCAGACGCTGACGCTGACGCCGACGCTGACGCGGACGCTGACGCCGACGCTGACGCTGACGCTGACGCTGACGCCGATACCGACACCGGTGACACGGGAGAACCCGCGCCTCCATGCCCAAGCTTTGATCTCGCCTTTGCCGATGGCACCATCACCACTATCGAGACCTGTGAAACGCCCTCTCTCTTTGGCACATTCAGCGCCTCCACTGGGACCCAAGAGATTCGGACACTCGAAATGCTGCTCACCACCGACAGCACCAACAGTTGTTCCGTTCAAATCAACCTAGAAGGCCTCTGCGGGGAAGGGCTTTACGGCTTTCATGAATCCTACCTATACGACCCCCAGTCCGCGGTGACTGTCAACGTCGAAACCCGAGGCTGCAATGACATCCCCCAGGATATGCAAGCGGCTTTCGGTACCGAGGCTGGCAGTGTCAAAATCACCAACCTCCAACTCTCCGAGGTGGATCCCAATGATCCCAACACACAGATTCAAGTCTCGGTAGGAGGCGAACTCCTCCTAGCCGCAACCCCCGAAGACTCCAGTACCAGCGAACCCCCTTTTGTGATTCATGGCAGCTTCCAGGTCAGCGGCAATGTCCCCAACCTGCCCGCAGCCGACGAGAGTTGCCGTGGCCCCCGGGAGACCTTTGAAAGCTACAGCACGGCAAACAACTTTGTCTGTGGAGTCACAACCGATGGAACAGAGACCTGTTTTGGTACCGATAGCATCATGCACAACATCCAGATCGACGGCGATTACTCGGCCATCGCTACCAGCGAATATGGTTCCTGGGCATGCGGGCTCGACAAAAACACCTCCGAGGTGAGCTGTTTCGGTGAGGACGGCTACGGCCAGGTATCTGGTACACCCAGCAGCACCTACCTGAGCATGGTTTCCCCCGGCTGGAAGAAAGCCATCGGCTTGTCCATGAGTGGTTCACTGAGCTGCTGGGGCCAAGGCTGCTACAGCCTTCCCTCAGCCTCATTCACAACCATCGAACAAGGGGCAGCGGATGGCTGCGGACTGACAGCAGCAAGCGCGCTCGAGTGCTGGGGAAGCAACCTACCGAACGACCAACCTACCTCAGGTACCTATTTGTCTTTTAGCGTCGGCCACAATCACGCCTGTGCCGTGGCTCAAGACCACAGCCTCAGTTGTTGGGGAAGCAATCAATACATCCCGAACAGTATGCCGAGTGAGACCCTGAGCTTCGTCACCACCTCTTCTGCGCTCGACCAAAGCTGTGGCCTGGACATAAATGGCCTACTTCACTGCTGGGGAGAACACAGCTTCACCCCACTAGGCAGCTATTACCCTACGGTCACAAGTGTCAGCGTAGGCCGCAGCCATACATGCGCAGAAGATCTGCTCGGCGGTCTTCAATGTTGGGCGCACCAAGGGGAGGTCTGGCCACATACACCGTAGATACCGAACCTGCAGATCCAGACCGGGAACTACAGCAGCGACAGCGCCAGGACGGCCAAGAAAAGCAGCGAATTGACCTGTAGCTGCCGGATGAAACGCACCACGTGTTTCGCGGGTTCCGGCGCCCCAAGTCGAATGGGGTCTATAGTCCAGATTTCCAGGTGAAAGCTGGAAACCCAAAGGACAAAGAACACGCCATATTTGATCCCGAGCTGCCCGGAAACACCACCTCCAGGCCAGTGCAGTCCCCATTGCGCCCAGTGGAGTCCGATGCCACCAAAAATCAGGGCACCCATGGAGAGCCCCATGAGGGAACCAAAGCGTTGATACATCCCTATCAACTGGTGTCTTCCCACCCCCGAAAAACGAGCAGGAATCGACAATGCGATAGCAAAACAGACCAGTGGGCCTCCATACAGCACTGCTCCCAGCAGGTGCACCCACATCGACAAGCTGAAAAGTAGCGACAGCATGTACCCCACGTAGCCCAACTGCCGCCGTATGGCAGTACAACATTGGAGGGCCGCCGCTACGGTTCAGGCTGGGGCGTTATCGTAGACAAGGAGCACTGACGTGAAGCCAACGCCACTGAATCGACGCACATTCATCAAGATCGGCTCAACCACCGTTGCATCATTCTTGATCGGCTGCCCCGAAATGGGCCGGGCCAAGCGTTTATCCACGGGCGGGTCTACCGATCAAAGAGCCCAGTCAGTGGCCCCTGAAAACGCTGCGTCCAGCACGGAACAGAACGCCATTTCAACGGCCACAACCGAGTGCGCACCCACATCGGATGACATCACCGGGCCCTATTGGCGCAAGGGCATCCCCGTGCGAAGTGAATTCGATCTGTACGGTCACAGCGGACAGAAGCTCACACTCTCCGGTTCCGTGCGTACCGAGCACTGCGAACCCATCGCCAACGCCGTGATCGAAATGTGGCACGCAACTCCCACAGTGGCACCCGCGAACGCGTTGTCTCGCGCAGACTCCGTGGACTATGACATGAGCAGCCCCAAGTTCCGGTACTACGGGCAGTTCGCCACAGACGCGCAAGGCACATACGCGATGTCGACCATGAAACCGGGGTGGTATCTCAACGGAGCCGCGTTCAGGCCCAGCCACATCCACGTCAGAATCTATGTTGACGGGGTCGAGCGCCTGACTACGCAGCTCTATTTTGAGGGTGACCCATTTATTGGTGCCGATCCCTGGGCATCCGCTGCACCCGAGCGAGCAATCGCACTCCAATCGGCAGAGGACGGTTCACTCACCGGGAGCTTTGACTTCACCGTTTAGACCCCAACCAGACACATCAACTGGTGAATAAGGACTGCTAAACAACAGCCCCTTCCCTACCCCCTTGAGTCCAAGGACAGGGAGGTGGAAAGGAGCCGTGTCAACCATCGATGCTCTCAGATTCGGAAGGCGAGATACACACTCGGCGCTACGATGACAGGCAGCGAGTAGTCGCTCTCCTCAATGATAGAGCCAAAGGGTGTATTGTCGATGAAGCCTTGGGTGCCCATAACGTCGAGACCCAAACCGAATCGCAAGGTCTCCATCGCCATGATCCATTGTCCACCTACGCCTGTGACATCCAACGCAGCACTGCCCTGGGAGAGACCGTATGGGTCTGTCCAGATCTCGAACTGCCAGCCCTTGTCGCCGTTGAGCATCAAGTAGTAGAGCGAGAGATTGGAACCACCAAACACGAATCCGCCGTCTTCGATACTTCCACCGGTACCCGCGTTTATGGTGAGCCAGTTTTCACCCATCGGCATGGTGTAGTCCACCTGAGACCAGAGCCACGGGACGTTGCCGCCACTCTCCCCCGTGTCCTCGTCTTCCCACGCCAGTTCGTAGGCACCCCATGCGGTCACAGTGAGCATGCTGTCATCATTCTGAATGAGACCGTACGTGGCACCGAGGTTGATGAACCCCGTCGCATTGCCGAGCACAAAGGTGCCAAGCTCCAGCTTGTCGCTCAGACCGATTTTCGAGATCTCGAAATTGGGAGTGAGGAGGATATCGGTGTCTTCAATAATGGCACCGGTGTTCAGCTCTCCGAGCGTGAGCTCGCCGGCAGCAGCAATGGAGCTGAAGGTGGTGGCAAATGTAAGGAAGGCAATCTTGGCTTTCATGAGTAGACTCGGGGTCTGAGGGGGGGAAGGTAGCGCCTCTATCGAGACGCAGGGGGGAACTTGAAGTAACTCGGATTCGACTGATTGCCCTACACACCTCAACGCCTGAGACTGCCGAGGCCTCGACACCAACACCACATGCAACCCTGTCGAAATCAGTTCACAGGACGGAGAAAGCAGTTGGCATCGCTGAAGCTGCACTCTTTACGACCGAAGCTATTTTGATTGAGGGCCTCAAAGGTCTGGGCGGCATCGTCGACCACGTCCACGACAGCGACATGACCGGTGGTGGTGCTCGCCCCGCAGGATCCCGGATGGTAAACGACAATATCTCCATGGATAGGGGTTGCCGGCTTTTCAAGCTGGCTCGGAGTCCCCTCGCACCAGTTGAGGGCCTTGCCTACAGGCCAGTCGGTGACCCCTCTAGCATAGCGCAGGTAGCGAATGGCGAGCTCGGTGCATTGGTAACCGCCCGAGCCCCCTTCCTGTACTCCTGTCTGGGTCAAGATCCATCCCGGTCCCTGTCGTTCAGTGCTGGTGTTCAGTCCATCGTTGGTCCAGATGTTGGCTTCTCGCGATTCATCACATTGTTCATATGCGGGAATCCCACCGATATGGTGGTCCCTGGGAACGCGTTGATCGCAAATGTTGTCTCCAACCGGAAGCGGTTCTTCATCGCCGGAGTCGGTGTCCCCTATGGACGTATCGGAGCCGCCCCCCGACGTATCAGGTTCGCCTGGCGACGGTTCGCCGTCACCTGTGGGGGTATCGCCGAGGTCTGTAGACGAGGAGTCTTCCTGTTTGGGGTCGATTTCCCAAATGCAGCCAACCCCTGAAAAGAGGGCGGGCAATAGGATGAGGAAGGTTCGCATGGGAAGTCTCTCTCTTGAGATTAGGGAGCATTTAGCCCCC
>JAYZDK010000200.1:0-22915 GCA_036337845.1 Myxococcota bacterium
GTTGCGGCTGGCATCCAGGGGCTCGAGTATCGCCATGGAAACACGACCCGTGAGATTCTCCAGCCCTTCCGTGTGTAGGTTCGCGCCGACGAATCCACTACCGAGTGCCAAGGCGTAATCGAGTGCGTTCTGCATTTCTTCGTTGGCTTGGATTTGTGTCAGCCATGTGGGTAGGTCCAGTCCTACACGAGCGGTCAAGAGAGCGTCGCCTCCAATTTTCTGCGCCAGGCCGGAGGCACCCTTCAGAAAAAAGGAAGGGGGTGGCTTGGGAAGCAGGGCGCCATAACGGACACGAAATCGGTTGTTGTCCAGGTGAATGGTGTAGCCGGACTCTACGGGTAGGTACTCTGCCCAAGTCACGCTCCCTGGAAGTTTGGAAAGGGCCTGTTCTTTGAGCGCGTCCATCAGGTTGGAGGAGGCGTAGGCAAAGGCCTGCCAGTCGTCTCCGAGTCCATCTAGGGTGCGCTGAAAGCCGGGCGATTCGGCCAGGGTTTCTGTGGGGGAGGTAGATAGCCACTCCGTGAGCGCCTGTTTGGGAATGAAGCCGGCCTCCGCACTGGAGATTCCGAGAAGTTGGTCTCCGTCAAGAACAAGCCCCACTTGACTGGCGATGGTCCAGGCCGGACGGTTTAGAATCGGATTCTTTTCATGGGGAATTTCCGTGTGTGTGAGCACGTGGTCAATGAACTCCACTACCGCATTTCCATCGGAGACTGGCAGCAGGATTCGCGTGGTGGAGTTCTTTGGGTCCATGCTGTCGATGGAGAGCCCCGCGGGGCGAAAGAAGTCCAAACCGGTGGTTTCCCACCCCTCTCGTGTCAGTGGGTCGAACCCCAGATCTGCTGAGATCTGTGTTCGGACGGCGTCTATGTCATTCTTTACGAGGGTGGGGAGTGCCTTGTGGTCTGGCAGGGCGCTGCCGAACTCCAGAAACAACTCGGCCGCACCTCGCACAGCCAGCATCCCCGGGGTGTTGGCTGGAAGACGCTCTGAAATCTCGTCGATGTCGCCCCCGCGGAGCATGGATTGAACACGCATCACGCCGTATCCAAGGGTCACTGCGCCCAGGATTCCGGCAACAATCAGCAGGCTTTGAGAGCGGCGCAATGGGTCTCCGGCTGAGCGCAGATGCTACTGCACAAGTTGTACTGAGGCCAGCGTTCGGGTTCTTTCTTATGCGATACGCATAACGGACAGCCTTGTAAGGGGCGGGCTGGCTCAGGGTGCGGAGTCTTGGGTGTCCTTCACCCAGGTATCGACCTGTTGCTGCAGCACAGACAAACTCACCGGGCCCCCGGATAGGACGGCGTTGTGAAAGCCGCGGATATCGAAGGAGTCGCCTAGGGCGGTCTCTGCTTCTCTTCGCATTCGCCAGATTTCCAACTGGCCTGTCTTGTAGGCCAGAGCCTGGCCGGGCCAACTGATGTAACGGTCTACTTCATTGTGGATGTTGTTGAGCGCTAGGGGGGTGTTTTCTGCCATGAATGATTCGGCTTGTTCTCGTGTCCAGCCCTTGGCGTGAATACCTGTATCGACCACCAGTCTTGAGGCGCGCCAAGCGTCAAAAGAGAGCATGCCCAGGCGGTCGACATCGCTGCTGTACAAGCCCATTTCCTCCGCGAGGCGTTCGGTGTACAGCGCCCAGCCTTCTACGAACACGGTTTGATTGAGGTGCCGCCGAAACATGGGCATCTCTGGAAGTTCTTGTGCCAGTGCAAATTGCAGATGATGTCCGGGAATGGACTCGTGAAATGCGAGCACCTCGGCCTCGTGTCTCGGACGGGTCTCGGGTGCGTACGTATTGATGAAATAGGCACCGGGCCGTTTTCCGTCGGGGGAGCCGGGTCGATAGTAGGCAATTGTTGTGTATGGCGCTTCGTATTCGGGAACGCGCTCCACGACGCATTCGGCTTTCGGTGCGGGCGCAAAGTAGTCGGCCATCTTGGCTCTTGCGGCTGCCAGTGCGTCTATTGCCTTCTGTTCGACCTCGTCTTCGCTGGTGAAATAGAGTTCTGGGTCTGTGCGCAATCGCTCAAAGATCTCGGGAAGCGCCGCGGAATTCCAGAGGGTGCCGCCCAGACTCAGAAATTCTTCATGGATTTCGGAGAGGGCATCCAGGCCGGCCTGGTGGATTTCGTCGGCGGTGAGGGCGCGTGTCGTGTAGCGCTGAATAAGGGCCTGGTAGCACTGTGCACCCCCAGGAAGGGAAATCAGGCCTGCGGACTCGGGCCCACGAGCCAGTGGCAGGACTTCCTCCGTCAGGAAGCGGAGGTAGGTCTCCAAGGCGTCTACAAGGACTTCTTCTCGAAGGGTGTTGTATTGCGCGACCAGGTCTCTTTGTTGAGAGTCCTCCAAGCAGTTGTCTTCGGGGCATTCAAACTGAAGTTCGGGCCATTCGGCTTGAGGTTGTTCAAGCTGGGTCTGCACCATTTGGATGACTTTCTGTGTGGAGGTCGCGTTTATGACCAAGCCCCGTTTGAGACCTTCGCGCAGTGTGGTCAGGCGCGCGTTGAGCCAGGTTGGTAGTGCCCGGGTTCGTTCAAAAAGGGCGGTGCTGTCGCTCGCTGAGGTCAACGGATGTAGTTCGACGAGATAGTTGGCAAACCCCAGAAAGTTGCTTCGGGGTGAAAAGCTCCATTGATGTAGCGAACAGGTTTCAAGTGCCAGGGAAACTTCGAGCTCCTCGATGAAGAGCCGGTGGGTGGTGGCATCTGTTTCCGAGAGGTCGGTGAGTGCTCGAGCTTGCTCCAGCCACCGGCTTTCCTTCTCCATCCAGGCCTCGTGGGCGCTCAGAGAGGGGTCGCCTAGGAGAGAGTCGAAGCGGTGGTCGCCCAGTCGTGTCGCCATGACAGGGGAGGCCGCAAGGGTGGCTTCCCAGTGATTTTCAAGCAGGCGGGCAAGTCCTGCATGCTCGATTCCCTGGCTTGCGGCGGAAGAAGTGCTCGGGGGTTCCATGTTGGAGGCCTCAGGAGATCTGGCTCCACAGGAGGTGAGCAGCAGAATCCAGAAAATATGGTTGTTCATTCTATTCCTCCGCTCGGTCTATACTCAGTATTGGAGATGGAAGCAGTGTTATGCCCAGCTTCATAGTTCGTGTATCAGGACAGCCAGACTCGCACTTCCCAATACGTGTGCGTGAGTTGGTGATCGGCAGAGGGGATGACTCGGGCCTGCTGCTGCCGAACGTGTCGGTGAGCCGCCAACATGCACGTGTGGTGGTGGACGCGGCTGGCGTTCACATCCAGGATCTCAACAGTGCCAATGGCACGCTGGTGAATGGACAGAAGATCGAGGTGTGGGATCTGTCGAATGGGGACGAGCTTCGAGTGGGCAAGTTCAACTTGGTCTTTCTCGGGGATGGCCGAACAGACCAGCTATGGAATGGCCGCTACATCGGCTATCTGCCCCTCTATGATCCGGACTACCTGCGCTCGGGTGGAGACGCGACCTTTCAGATGGATGCCGCGACCCTCAAGCGCCTTCAGCGCGAAACCGAGATGGTCGACAACGCTCGCATTTGGTTGTTGTCTGGTGAACGAAAGTCCTACACCCCCCGTGAAAATGAGTTGAGCTTTGGGGAGGGGGGCGATGTGAAGGTCACAGGCCGGTTTACTGGAGGCATTGTGGCTGTAGTGGGGTGGAACGGTCGTAATCATGTGCTGGAGAGGCGTGGGCGCTTTGCCAAGATTGAGGTGAATGGCGAGTCTGTGAGCGCTCATACCTTGCGTCACGGAGACCGCATTCGAATTGGGGAAACCCGATTTCGGTACGACCTACCTGCTTGAGGCAGCCATCCATACGAGGATGAGATAGACAGCGAGGCCGTGGAGGTCGCGTGAGCATTCCGACATACACCAAGCATGAACGGGCTGTGCTCTGGCTTGTGCGAGGAGACGAATTCTCAGCAGGGCCCGAAGGCGCTGTGTTCGAGTACGAGGTGGGGTCTTTCTACATATCCAAGCATGTGATTACCAATCTTCAGTTTGAATCTTTCCGTCCTGGGTATGTCCGCTCTCAAACGTCCCTAGGCGCAGATGATCCGGCGGTAGGGGTGAGCTTCTTGGATGCGCTGGCGTACTGCCGTTGGTACTCCGAGGTCAGTCAGAAGCACTTCCGGCTGCCGACTGAAATGGAATGGGAATATGCCTGCGCCTACGGTTCTCGAAAGCGCTATCCCTGGGGGAATGATTCCAGTGGTGCGGCGGCCTCTGCTTGGACTCGTGAGAACGCAGAAGGACACTGCCAGCCGGTGGGACTATTGGAGGCAAACAAGCCGGGTCTTCACGACATGCTGGGCAATGTTTGGGAATGGACCTCCTCAATGGACCTGGGGTTTCCGGCTCAGGAAGAGGACGGCCGGGATGACTTGGAACAGGCAGCGCCTCGGGTAATCCGTGGAGGGGGTTTCCAAGATTCCGTCGGAGACCTTTCTTGCTGGGTGCGCCAGGTCGTATCTCAGGAAGAAAGTCGGGGGGATCTGGGCTTTCGAATCGTTCGAGCGCTCTGAGTATCTGACATCGGATGACCGGCGGCTTCTCCAGTTCGGTGATTGGGGCCTACCGTTACAGAACCGTGCTCAGTATCCTGCTATTTCCTGGCTTTTGACCTGGACCATGGCGGCTCCATCACCTTGAAAAGCCGTTATTGAACTCAAAGGAGGTGGTGATGCGGCGTCTGTTTGTTCGGTGGGGACTGTCGGGAGCTCTGGTTGGACTGGTGGGGGCTGGCGGATGTGCCTATGACGTGGGCGTGGCCAAGAATTCGGTCTGTGACGGAGAGGTCAATGGTTCGGAGGTCACGGTCGACGATGCGTACGATCGGGATGGAGATGGCTATTTCGACGGAGCCAATCCGGACTGCGCGGCCACCTATGACGCTGCGGTCCTGGACTGCAATGACGCTGAGGCCGCTATCAATCCGGGTCTTGCCGAGGTGCCTTGTGATTCCCTCGACAACGACTGTGACGATTCCACCCTTGATGAGGACGACTTTGATGAGGATGGGGTGACTTCTTGTGAGGATTGTGATGACACCAATGCAGACATCAATCCCTACGTGCCCGAAATTACCTGCAACGGAGTGGATGATGATTGCCGTGAAGATACGCCGGACGTCCAGGATGTAGACACCGATGGGTATGACACCTGCTCGGACTGCGACGATTCCCATCCCGACATCCATCCGGGCATGGGGGAGGAGGCCTGCAATGGATTGGATGATGATTGCAATCCCAGCACGCTGGATGCGGAGGACCTCGATGGAGATGGGCACTCCTCATGCGACGACTGTGATGATTTCGATGCGGGAATTCACCCGGGCCATGAGGATATTTGTGAAAACGGCATTGATGAGAATTGCAGTGGAACCGACTCGTTGTGTTCGTATTCGGACACCTGGGACCTGGCCCAGCCGGTCACCATGTCGTGTGCGTTCAACAATGTGGTGATCAACTTCAACAAGGTCTACATCGACGACCAACACCCCACCATTGAGATTTCGGCAGTGGGTGGGGCGCTTCCCGCCTCGCTAAGCGGCACCTTTACCAGCGCTGTTGATTTTGAGACGAGCGCTACGATTCCCGGTGGCTGTACGGAGAAATACGACCTCGATGGGTCCTTTGTCTCCAACACCGAGTTTCAGGGTGTGTTTACCGCAACGTTTACCGGCGGGTTGGGCTGCTTGGATTGCGATGTGGTGGCTGGGCCCAATAATCCGGACTTCAGCTGGGTGGTCACAGGCACTCGATAGGCCTGTGAGATTCGTGGTCCTTGCTGGCTAGTTCTGCAAGGTGTGGATGTGGGCAACCAATGCTGCAATCTGTGCGTCGTCAAACTGTGATCCGAATGGTGCCATCAACGGAGACTTGCCCACAGCCGCACCACCTTCCTTGATGATCTTGGCGACGCTGGCATCATCCCGGCCCTCCCAAAAGTCGGCGGAAGCAAAGCTGGTCGGCTTGATGGGGAGCGCGGCGCCTGCTGGGCCATCACCGGCCCCCGCGGCTCCGTGACAAGGGCCGCATGCTTGTGTGAATGTCCCGGCTGCATCGAAATCGCTGCCAGCGTCTGCTTCAACTGTGACCTCGCCCGTAGGGGCGTTGATGGCTGCAGGGGAGACAGGCTCTGTTCCGGGCGCCGGCACCGCTTGGGGGGCTGGGGCCGCTGGAGCGGGCGCCGTGGGTGCAGGATCTGAGCTGCCACCACAGGCCGCGAGAATGAGCGGGATGAAATACAAGCGCATGAAACTCTCCTTTCGTAGCGGACTCTATCATGTTTGGTCGGGTGCTCGACCAAAGGGTATAGGACGGGGGGGCTTCGGAGTAGGACATGGGGCTGAACGGCGTGTGGATGGTGTGGTTGTTGGTGGGGGGGTGCAACGAACCGACTTCACGGAACCACGACACCTTCGAGGAAGGTGAGCTTGAGATCTCGGTACAGGCTCATTCACTGGATGTGGTGACTCTTCCTGGTGATGCGGCAGATGGGGTGCTGACCTGCACCTTGGATGTAGAGCCCACTGAGATTCACGTGGCGTCGGCCCAGCATGTGGACACGGTGATTGAGAATGGCCTGCGGGTTCGGGGGCTCCTGGCGGATTCGGTCTACACCTGTACCTGGGAGGGGCCGGCCGTGAGCACCTGGGGCCGGGTTCGCACGGGGATGGCAGCCGAAAACATTCCTGAGTTGGTTCTCACGGGAGACCCAGCTGCCATTGTGGGTACCTATACGCTGTTCAATCACTTGGAGAAGGGGGAGGACCCCAATCAGCAAAAACTGCTGATTGTGGACCCGCAAGGCCGGGTGCGTTGGTCCTACCTTGTGCCCTACAAGGCCGCGGGCGACCTGGACGCTACGTTGTTGGGGGGCGGCCAGATTCTCTATGGAGGGGGTTATGGCGGCAAGCCGCAGATTGTGAACCTGGATGGGGAGGTGGTGTTCCGCAGTGGAGGGCCATTGACCGGTGACCGCTATCATCATCATGTGGAACCCGTAGGAGAGTCGGACATTCTCGCGCTGGTGACCGTCCAAAACAGCCATGAGGGAGACACCTTTACGGGGTTTGGGGTCGAGATGTTTGATCGGCTGACGCGAGAGTTGCACTGGTCTTGGAACTCCCAGGTGGCAGTGGACCAGGGCTGGCCGCTGGTGTCTGGAAACGATCCCTTTCATGCGAACTGGGTTGGGGTGGAAGAACGCGATGATGGCGCCAGAACCTGGGTCAACATGCGAACTCCAAGTCGGCTTTGTCGGTTTGTGCAAGAGACCGGCGAGTTGGACTGGTGCTTGGGGGCCGGTGGCGACTATCGACTGCTGGATATGGATGGGAGCGAGTTGTCCGATCAGGAATGGTTTTATCACCAGCATGCCCCCGAGTTTTCAGGGGATCGGGTCTTGATTCATGACAACGGAACGAATCGGCCGGAAGGGCACTTCTCTCGAGTGTTGGAACTGGAGATCGACGAGGTCGCCATGACCGCCACAAAGACATGGGAATGGACTGAGCCTGGATGGCAGGAGCCCATTTGGGGTGATGTGGATATCGTCGGTGACCATGTGTTGATTACGCGGGGGCATTGTGTCGATTGCGCCCGTGCCAACCCGGACTCCAACTCCTCCCTGGTGGAGTTGGATCGGGAGCGGGAAGAAGTTGTGTGGCAGCTCGATGTCGTAGACCCGAAAGGGGGACTTTACCGGTCTCAGAGACTGGATGGATGTGATGTGTTTTACAACGCCAAGTGGTGTGCGCAGGTGATGGAATGAATTGGAAAAGATGTGGTTTCATGGTGCTCCTGGTTTGTGTGGCCTGGCCGGTCCAAGCTCGGAGAAGTGCTTCGTCTGGGATGGAAGCTGTAGCAGAAGCCCTCAAAGAGGCTGCGATGGGCAACCATTCTGCGATGTCGCTCCTGACAGATTTATGTGACACCGCGGGGCCCAGGCTTGCTGGCAGCGAGGGGCTGGAGCGTGCCATAGATTGGAGCGTAAAGCAGTTCACTGAAACGGGTTTTTCGAATGTGCGTAAGGACCCAGTTGAGGTCGAGGTGTGGGTTCGCGGTGCCGAGAGCGCGACGCTTGTTCAGCCGAGGGCACGTCAACTCCACATCCTGGGGCTGGGCAACAGCGTGGGTACAGGCGGTCAGCCGCTGGAAGCCGATGTGGTTGTGGTTTCTTCCTTCGAGGAACTTGAGGCACTGGGACGCAGTGCTGTGGAAGGGCGGATCGTCCTCTACAACGCGGTGTTTACCACCTACCGGGACACAGTCCCATATCGTGTGGAAGGGCCTTCCCGAGCGGCAAAGCTTGGTGCGGTAGGGGTGTTGGTTCGCTCGGTTTCCCCCCCAGGACTGGCCACTCCTCACACAGGGGTCACCCGATATACAGAAGATGTTCCCAAGATTCCCGCAGCAGCGATTGTTCATGAAGAAGCCAATCTTCTCCATCGGCTCTACCAGGCCGGAAAACCTGTGCGGGTTTCCCTTTCGATGGAGGCACACTTCAAGCCCAACGCGATGTCTGCCAATGTTGTCGCAGATATTCCAGGGCGAGAGGATGGCCCGGAGCACGTAATCCTAGCCTGCCATCTCGACTCCTGGGATGTGGGGGAGGGCGCTCAGGATGACGGTGCAGGCTGCGTCATCGTGATGGAGGCCGCTCGCTTGATTGGAGAGCTCAAGACTCCTCCTAGAAGAGGCATTCGAGTGGTGTTGTTCACGAATGAGGAAAACGGCCTGGCTGGTGGCAAGGATTACCCGGTCACCCATCAGGATGAAGTGGCCCATGTGGTGGCGGCTCTTGAGGCAGACACGGGGGCGGGCATGCCGTTGGGCTATCGGCTGGACGTGAGGGCAGGCGAGGAGCAGGCCGATGAGGCAAGGCACCGTTTTCAAAAGGTGCTGCGGCTCTTGGAAGACTTGGATGCATCGTCTGTTCGGATGTCCGGCTCGGGTGCGGACATCGGGCCACTGGCGGAAGCGGGTGTGCCCGGACTCGGGCTTCACCAGGACACCTCTGGCTATTGGCCGATTCATCATACCTGGGCGGATACCCTCGATAAGATCGACCCGGATGTGCTCGCCAAGAACGTGGCGGTGGTGGCAGTGACTGCCTATGGTCTGGCTGAAATGCCAGAACGGCTCGTGGATCCCACTCCCTGAACACGGGGTCTGCTAAGGTGCGATTATGCACCTTACACCGGTACTTTGGTTGGTTGGATGTCTTTCCACCAGCGACCAACATGCAGCGTATCGCGATGCCCTCAAAGACCAGGACTCCGATGGGTATGATTCCATAGAGTACGGTGGTGAGGACTGTGATGACAGTGATGCGCGGGTGTATCCAGGAGCTTCGGACCGCCCCTACGATGGTTTGGATGCTGATTGTGCGGGTGACGACGATTACGACGCGGATTCCGATGGCTATCGTTTGGTGGTCTACGGGGGACAGGATTGTGATGATGAGGATGATGAGGTGCACCCGGCAGCATTGGAAGTGTGTGGGGATGGGCGTGACAACGATTGTGATGGGGGTGCGATTGGCTGTGGATATGAGGGAGAGATTTCTGCGGTCGATGCGGCTCGGGTGTGGGAGGGTGAGGTGGAAGGGGACCGCCTGGGCGAGTTGGTGCGGGCCGACGGGGGTGCGCTGGCTTGGCTGTATGGGGGGGCGGACGGGGATGCTCGGTTTGGCTGGGTCCAGGATGCTGCTTCCCTATTGACAGGCTCAGAGGCATCCCAGAGTGGCGTCTTTTATGACGAACTCTCTGGACTGGAAGCATCCATTGAGCATGCCGACATGGTGCTTGGAGACTTTGGAGGAGACCAGGGAGTTGAAATGGCGGTGAGCCTGCAGTCAAGCGCTGGCTGGCACGGCCTGGATAGGAGCGAGGTGTTTGTTCTTGGCTCTGAGTCAGGGGGTCCGTTGTCCCACGGCCATGAACTGTTGGGGGCCGACTCGTTGGCACGGGTTTCTCTCTCAGCTTTGAAGGGGTCTCAAGCAGATGCGCTGGTGGTGTCTGCCTGTGGGGAAATGCGGCTTTGGTTGCTCTCCAATTCTTTGGAGGTGGCCTCGCTGGAGCAGGGGGTGGGTGTTGAGTTCGAATCTGGCTCGGAAATGTTGGGGTGCACGGTTCGGGATGCGGGTGACATGGATGGCGATGGGCTTCATGAGCTGGCAGTGGGAGATCGTAGTGCAGAGTTGTGGGTGATTGCGGGAGAGTACCTGGGAGAGGAGGCTGGCGTGCTCGATGTCTCTGGACTTGCCTGGCGGGTACGGCCCGGAGAGTCCACTGGACATTTCGGGGCTGCGGTGTCGGGGCTTGGGGATATCGACGGGGATGGCCGACAGGAACTCGGCATTGGGATGCCTTGCGGCGATGTGGGGGGGTGTGATGGGCGTGTATTCCTGCTGGGAGATGACTTGCAGTTAGTCTTTTCAATTGTGGACTCATCGGACCAGTTTGGTTCGCTTCTAGCGGGAGGACAGGATGCAACGGGTGACGCGGTTCCAGACCTGCTGGTAGGGATCGAGAATGAGCAGGTGTCACTATTTCCCGGTCAGGTCTATGAGGGCACAGTGGCTGGTACCGCCGCCGTTGGCAGACTGTCTGTTTCGGGGCTGCAGTCTGTGTGTTTGTCTCCAGACCTTGATGAAAACGGACTGGCTGAGCTGTTTGTGGGCGCACCCGCCAGTACTGGCTGGGAAGAACGAGGCCAAGCACTCCTGTTTGTAGCTCCTGGGCTCTGACGGATTGGGGCTGAAATGCCCCTTGGGTTGCGGAGTAATCGAACGTTCGATATATTCCGCGAAAGCCGGAGGTGATTCTATGGCGCGCCCCCCTCAAGCCAATCCCGCAGAGACTCGTAGACGTATATTGGACGCCGGATCACGGCTTTTTGCTACAGCCGGTGTGGATGGCTGTTCTGTACGGGAGTTGGCCCGGGATGTAGGGGTCAGTGTGGCGACCATTCACCACCATTTTGGCTCCAAAGACGGCCTGCACGAAGCCTGTCTACAGTCGATGTACGATGACCTCGCGGGTCTAGAGGGCGTCTTGCTGGGCCTCTTTGAGGAGCAACGTCCGGATGTGTTGGAGCAGGTGATTCGCCACTCCTGGCGGTTCGCTCGTTCGCATCAGCTCCAACTGCGCCTCCTGATGCGCTCGGTGGTTTCAGTGGGAGGTTTGGATGAGGGTCGCAGGAAGGCGCATATGTTGCCCTTTCTGGAGATGGGCTCCCAGGCGCTTGGGTCGGTGGCGGGTGTGGACCCGCAGCAGATGCGGCTGGTCCTCCAGTCGGGAACCAATCTGTTGGTTCGGTACGCGTTGGGCAACCCAACTGAGGTGCATGCGCTGACTGGTCTTAGGGGTGCGAAAGGGGAGAAGGCCATCGAGGACCACCTGGTGTGGGCGATACTGGCGCTTGTGGATGCAAAGGGGGCGGCATGAGCGACAACGCTACAGCCTTGCCCGAACCGGGCGCTCGTTTTGTACTTGGAACCACGTTGACGGATGTACAGCGTCAGTTTCTTGATCGCTATGGGTACCTTCACTTCGAGGGGGTCGCGAGTGAGGCCGAGGTGGCCCGGATCGCTGAGGAGCTCGATGGCGTGGAAGCTCGCCTGTTGGCAGAACGGACCAAGAAGATTCGGGGGGTTCCACTGTTTTTCGGGCGGGATTGGAAGGGTGCTGTGTTCATTCAGCGGTTCGCGTTTGCTTCTTGTTTTTCGTCGTGGTTGAAGGACTTCTTTGGGGACGAGAGGTTCGAGCCCGTTCGGGCGCTCGTCGGTAGCGAAGCCCGCATTGGTCAAGAAGAGAAGGATGGCGTGGTGGTGAACCGGTTCCTCAACTCACCGGGCAGCGTTCGAAACCGATTGGGCTGGCATACGGATGGGCTGCGTGATTTGTTTTACCTCCGCATGCCGGTTGCACAGCTAAACGTGGGGCTCCATCTCGACGCTGTTGGAGCGGAGGATGGAGGATTGAGAATCCTTCCAGGGACTCATCGGCAGGGATTTTTTTCCATGTGCTTTCGCAAGCCTTACTTTGTCTGGCATCGTCCGGACCCAGAGGAATTTGTGGTGGAGACCCGACCCGGAGACCTCACACTTCATGATGGAAGGCTCTGGCATCGGGTAGCACGAAGTCGTCGACGAGGTCAGGCTAGCTTGCGTCGCTCTATCTACGTGCCGTACCTTACCGGCCCCTATGAGCCCAAAGATGAGCGGAGTACGACCCCGTTCTACCACCGATTAGGTCAGCTACAGCGCACGTTCAAGCGCGCCCTGGGACTGCTACCTTGGATGATGTTCTTGTGCGTCAACACCGCCTCGGGACAGGTGCCGGAGGGGGGGGCTGTTTCGGAGGGGGCCCTCGCCGGAACTTTTGCGCTCAAGGTGGTAACGGCGGAGGAGGTTCGTTTGCCCATTGTGGGTAAGAGAGACTCCGGGGGGATCAATCTCTTGCTGGTGACGCGCCACTGGGACCCGGAGAACGGCCGCTATCGGCAGCAGAGCCGTCTCTGCGATGTGGTGAACCAGGAGGTAGCGGGAACGCTGATTCGGATACCCAAAGAGGCTCAACGAACACTGCCCATGAGTGAGCAGGAGCTTGTGTTCATTGAGCACGCTGAAGGAAGATATCGAATGAAAGGCCACCATCAAGCCTGGGGCCTTCGAGGAACCCATGAGACGTTTCCCCCATCCGCAGAGGCTGCTCGGGTCGATTCCAGGGTCTACGACATGGACCAAGATGGTCAACCGGGCATCACCATGAGGAGTGAGGGGTGGCTTGAAGGGGACATCTACGGGGTTCAGTCCAAGCGTGTGGACCTGTCTGGCTCCATCTTGGATGAAAATCACGTCGTCGGCGTCAGTGAGGTTCGAAAGGCTTCCTGGGTGCTTGGTGCCAGCAATCCGCTGCTTTCCATTGAGGGACCCTCCGGAACGCCCCACACCGATCCACTCGCGAGCTGGTTTGAGGAAGTGAGGATTCCGATGGGGTCCGACTGTAGCGCGGTGAAACGGGCGGCCGAAACCGGTCGGTTGAGTGAACGGAGGCCGTTCTGAGCGTTAGCAACCGACGAATCACCCCGGGTAAGCGAGCTCTCATGGGGGTCCTTGTCAGCGGTGTGCTTTGGGTGGTGCTGGAGCTTGTATTGTCAGTCGCGGGCACGCCGAATGCCTATCGCCGGGATGCGCTCGGTGGCTGGCAGGTGAATGCGGGTCTTTCCAATCATCGGATGCATGGCATGCAGGAGCCTCACGATTTTGTGATGAGCACCAATCCCGATGGACTGCGCACCGCACACACTCTGCAGAAAGAACCCGATGTGCTACGGGTGGCCTTGATGGGGGACTCGAACGTCTTTGGGTGGGGAGTGAATGATTCGGAAACGCTCTCGGCTCGTCTGGAACTCGAACTCCACAACCTCGGCCGCAACGATGTTGAGGTGATCAATGCGGGTCAACCCGGGCACAGTACGACCCAGATGAGGTGGCTGTTGGAGGAGGTATTGGCTCGATATCAGCCGGACCTTGTTCTCCTGATTCCTACCCTTCATGATCACAATCTGGTGCATGTTTCCGATGCTGAGATTTTGGACGGTCCAGGAGGTATCGCTGCGGCTGTGCGGGTGTTTCTGGCTCGTCATTCTCGGGTGTATGCCTGGTTGCTGACGCGTATTTCTCCGATGGCTACTGAGCCCCAGTTGTTGCCAGGGACTGCATCGAATGAACCCCGAGTGAGCCGGGTGACGGATACAGAACGCACGGAAAACTTCGAGAGGATTGCCCAGGCACTGGAACCCTGGGGAGGGAGCTTGTCCTTGGGGCTGCTTCCATTTTACGCGGACTTGCAGATAGGCCCTGATCACCCTGTGGTAGACCGCATTGGTGCGAACTGGCTTGAGGATTATGCACAGCGCAACGGCGTGTCACTCTACGACGTCAGGAACTGTTGCGGGCCGGAGGCCGATTCGCTGGTGTTCCCGTTCGATCAGGGACATCTGAACGCCGAAGGTAACGCCTTGGTGGCTCGGTCCTTGGCTGGCGTCTTGGCTCCTAAGCTGTAGCGGCTTCACCACCTCTCAAGAGGGTGTTGAGCTCAGCAGGTGGGAGCTCTCGGGTTCCTGCGAGTTGTTGAAAGAACTCTTTGGAGCCTCGGGTGAGGTAGTAGGGGTAGAGCGCTTCAGGCATCAATTCCCGCACTTTGGCGTGGTACGCCGGAAGTCGGTACCAAGGCACATTGAAGTTCGCGTGGTGCTCAAAGTGGTAGTGGATGTTGAAAGGCGAGGTGAGCTTCTGGCTGGGGTAAAAATAGGTTCGTGAACGCAGGTAGGGGTCCTGCTCGGTGTCCAGACCAGAGCCATGTTCCTGGGCCACCTTGGTCATGGTCAACGCTGAGGTGACGTTCCAGCCGAACAGAATCACCAGCGCTGTGTGCCAGTGGACCAGGGAGATCGCGATGGCCGCGATTGTCCCGTGAAACACGAGCCCAATGAGGGTTCGGCGCAGGGAGAAGCCATACTGGCGCGAAGGATTGTTCTTGAGAGCGGCACCTGGAATCAAGCACTGCACATACTTTTTGAAGAGCGCCTTGCCTGAGAAGCGAAGGAGGTCCTGGCGATCAATCTCTTCGGTGGGCTGGAGATGATGGACGGTGTGTTCTCGAGCCCAGTGCTGCATGTAGTCAGTGAAGAGGAGGTCTCCAGCAATGCGGCCAATGGTGTGGTTCAGCGCTTTGGAGCGCTCACGGTCTTTGAGGAGCACAAACATGCTGTGACTGCATTCGTGAATAACCAGCACGAACAAGCCAAAAAGAAGGCTTCCCAACAACAGGGCGCCGACGGGTACGTAGAGCCAGGTGGGAAGAAGCGCTCCTAATGCCAAAACGCCCACATAGGCCGTCAATACGAAGGTCAAAGCGATCGCGTTTCGCAGATTATGTTTCCAGGGAGTTTGCTTCAGGTAATGAAACTCATTTCCTGCAGCCAGAGCCTGTTTGAGCCAAGCGGCGCGTTGCATGGTGTGATTCGCTCGAATTGAAGGGAAGTTATCGGCAGGGACCCATTTAACTCAAATGAGGGAACCGGGTTGTCTCGCATGCGCGACAGAGTGGACTCGGCTACCTTCCAGGTGTGGAAACAAACATTCCAGATGCAGTTGAGCTGCCTCCTCCGTTTGGTCGATTGGAGGCGGTCATTCGCCTCTCAGTGGGCTTCTTTATTGTGGCGGGTTGTGCCGTCATTCTGATGTCCATCATGGTGTTGATGCTCCCGTTTCGGTTGGCCCGTATTCGAGCGGGCAATATCTATGGACACCTTGTGGGCCGTGCTGTTCTATGGATCGGCGGCTGGGTGCCACAGAAGGTGGGGTTCGAGAGACTTCAGGACTTCACGCCGGCAATCTACGTGAGCAATCACACGTCCGCCATGGACATTTTCTCCGGCATGTGGCTGTGCCCTATCGGGGGCTGTGCGGTGGCCAAGAAGGAGTTGGTGATGGTTCCGTTTTTTGGCCAGGCTTATTGGCTCGCGGGACATCTGTTGATCGATCGGGGCAATCGGAAGAGCGCCATCGCTGGCATGAACAAGACCGCTACGCTGGTGGAAAAGAGTGGTTTGAGCATCTGGATGTGGCCCGAGGGGACTCGCAGTAGAGATGGACGCCTTGGGGCCTTCAAGAAGGGGTTTGCGCATATGGCGCTGGCTACAGGACTTCCGGTTCGTCCCATCATTGTGCACGATGCCCACCGATACTGGCCGGCGCGCTCGTTTCAGGTTCGGCCTGGCCCGCTGAAAGTGGAGCTTCTGGACGACATTGATACCCGTGATTGGACCTTGGAGAACCTGGATGCACAGATTGAGTCGGTTCGGCAGTTGTTCTTGGATGGGCTAGGCCCAGGGCAGCGGCCTGAATAGTGTTCGCGTTCTGGTTGTTGTTGGCATGTGGACCGCGACATGTGGAGAGTGGGCTGGCCTCATGGTACGGGCCGGGGTTTGCAGGCCGTCCCACAGCTTCTGGAGAGACCTTTCGGCCCTGGAAGAAGACAGCCGCCCACAAGACGCTGCCTCTGGGCAGGGTGGTTCGTGTGACCCGTGAGGACAACGGGCGTAGCGTTCGGGTGGTGATCAACGATCGGGGGCCGTATATCGATGGCCGGATCATCGACCTGTCCAGGCGAGCGGCCCGTCGCGTCGATATGCTCGATGACGGAGTGGCCAAAGTGCGGATTGTCGAGGTGGGCTGCCGCGACCGCTATGGGCACTGCGACTAACGGCGACCTACAGTCGCCAAAGACTGTCTTGGGATGCAAAAGGCCGAGTGATCTCCAGTAGGTCAGCGGTGGCGGCCAGGGCTTCCTGTATTGCAGGCGAGTAGGGCGGCTCTTGGGAGCGGAGCCATCCGGCGCGGGCTAGGACGGCAGCGGGGTCGGAGCAGTCGGCAAGGGGCAGTGCTCCTAAGTTGTCGTAGTAGTTTCGGTGGTCGGTAGTAACTGCCAGAAACATGCGTAGGTCGTAAGGGTCGGCCAGGGCAGCTTGGAGCCTATGGCAGGCATGCTCCCGTACCAGGTCTGAGGCATCCTGATTTTCCAGGCCCCAGTCAGCTTGTTTCATGGCCTCGGGCCCTTCGACGAGTGCGTGGCAGATTTCGTGGAATATCAGTTGTGCCAGGGAGTCGTCTGGGTCAAGATTCTCCGGCGTGCTCAAGGTGAGTACCCCTTGCCCATCCCAGCTGGCAAAGACCGACTGGCTGCGCTGGATCGTGATGCCCAGTCTGCGGGCCGTATCCAGCCAGACCAGATCCAGTGGGTCGGTGTATCGGTGTGTGATCTTTCGTGGCATCAGGCGAGAAGACTTTCTTGGCCGGAGTCCAGAACAAAGACACAAGCGCAATTGGCTGCGGAACGCAGCCCTCTAAGCCGCGACATTTCCACTCGCTGAGGAAGGCCAAAAAACGCCAGGTCTGTATGGGTGCTTTTTTCAATCGCTGGAAGGAAATCTCCTACGTTGACGTGAACCTCACTATTGGAGGGTAGGCGTCCGCGATCGATGATTTTCTCTAGGAAGGCCTGTGCTTTGGGCTGGTTGGATTCGTCTTGAATCACCGTGCTTAGAACGACTTTTCCTCGACTGCCAGTGCTCAGTAGATACGCCAGCAGAATAGGCAGGTCGACGTTCGCATTGTGCAACCTCAGGCTCCATCTTGGGCTGCGGTCCGACAGCCATACCTCAAAGCGCCGGGAGTTCCCCAAGAACGAACCGTCCGGCGCTGGAAGTACTGCAGCCAGGCCCATTTTCAGAGTCAGGCTGTGGTCGACCAAAGCCTGTAAACAGGCTTGATCGTGCTGTGTGGCGTCAACGACCATGAGGTTGGGAGGAAAAAATGCGCCGCGCATTGTATCCATCGCGATCAGAGCACCCTGGGTGAAATCGGGCGCCGAGAACACGGTACAAGAGGAAAAGATGCCCTTTGTGTCCAGCTCTCGACACATCTGCTGGAGCCCCTCGTGGAGGTCGGCATCGTCCTTGAGTCCAATCAGTTTGATCGAGCCAGCGTGGTGGGTGGCTTTCATGAGGAAGGGGGCTAACTGCTGAGCTTCTTCAAGTGTGTCTACTGGGACGAGGAGGTCGGGCTTCCAGGCACGATAGGAGCGCTCTAAGCCCGCGGTTCGTTTGGCAGCCCAGTCTGCTACCGATACCGCAACGCCGGAGCGCACGGTGTCCCAAGGTGTGTGCAGGTCCTGGCCGTGAAGCCATCGATAGATGATCCCCACGAGGACTAGACAGGTCAGCCCAATGGTCGGGCTGCATCCCATCAGTCCGAGAAGACTCGCCATGACACCGACCAAGGGGACGTAGGCCGGCACCCGAAAGGTGGGGCGGAAACTGATCATCCCCAGTCGCTGTTCCAGAAAGACCACCAGATTCAGCGCCAGGTAGGTCACGATAAAGAAGGCCGTCACGATGGGGGCGATGGCGTCGAGCGAACCTGCACACAAATAGGTCATCACGAGCGAGTAGGTGGCGATCGAGGCGTTGCGAGGTTCTCCAGTTTTTGGGGATTGGAGTTCCAGCCAGGCCCCCATTGGAACCGCTCGTTGCGCAGCCATGGCTTGGAGTAGCCGGGGCGCTGCGACAAGACAGGAGGTGGCGGCTGTGAGCGTAGAGGCGAGCAGGCCAATGAGGACCAGCTCTGGGACCAGCGCGGCCTTGATGGCAATGGTGTTGTCGTACAGAAGAGCCCGCTCGGATGCGATAGATGCGTACCAGAAGGCGCCGGCCACGTAGACCACCAGCGTGACAACCCAGGCCGTCATCGTGCCGCGGGGGATACTGCGCTGTGGGTCCTTCAGGCTGCCGCTCATTCCCACTCCGATCATCAAGCCGGTCGATGCGGGAAAGAAGATGGCAAAGGCATCTCTGAGCGAGGCCTCTGCCAGCGTGCCAGCAAGATTGGGGGTGACCAATGGAGTCCGAAAGAGACCACCAAATGCGGATATCAGGGCAATAGCTGCCAGTAGCATCAGCACGCCCTGGGCTCGAAATGCCAGGTTGGCTGAAATCCAGGAGATGGCCGCTACAACAAGAAATGCCACCACCACGACACGAGTGGAGTCTACCTCCGGAAACATATAGGCAAAGCCTTCGGTGAAGGCGTAGAGATACATGGCGGCAGAAGCGGATTGAGCAAGAAACAGCGGGATCCCAATCGCGCCGCCGGCCTCAACGCCTAGGGATTGAGCAATGATGGCGAACGCGCCTCCGGCCTTGACCCGAGTGTTTGTAGCGATGCTGGAAACCGAAAGTGCGGTGGTTCCGGTGATGAGATAGGCGGCCGCAATCACCAAAAGAGCTCCCCACAAGCCACAGTTACCCACCAGCCAGCCTTCACGCAGATAGAGCATGGCGCCCAAGATCGCGAGGGTAGTGGGCCGTGTGACACCGGTGAAGGTGTCAAACTTGGGCTGAGCGAGCCCGACTGTGCGTGTGCCGGTGAATTCCGGGATCACGATTTCCTCCCCTGGGGTTTAGTCCAGGAATGAATAATCGTGTGAGGTACCCAACGGCGAGCGCGGTTCGCCAGCAAGTGGAGATTCTCCAATCAGAACCCCACCCAAGGTCTTGAAGATCTCTTCAGCGTAGAAGGTCTGTCCTCGGTCGTTGAAGTGCAGATCATCGTACATGTAGTCGTCCAGTGGGTCTTCAAGCTCATGAGAGGCGGCAAACATGTCGGCCCGCAACATCGAGTCTTCAGCGCCTACAAGAGCTCGGGCGCTCTCCAAGAGTGAGCTGATTGTGCCTTCGGGTAGAAACATATCGGCCAGGCCCCATGTGCCTTCGGTGGCGATGCTGTAGTCCACGTAGAGGCAATAGACGACGTCAATATCGGGGTTTTCCGCTTTGAGTGCTTCTACGGTGGTCAGCACATTTTCAAAGATTTCAGCGATCAATTCGTAGCCTTGCTCGATGGCTCCCTCGATGTCTGTGATGTCGACGTTCTGCATGGCATAGAGAATGTCATTTCCCCCAATGGACACCAGAACCACGTCGGCATCTGCAATATTCGGTAGCAGCTGATTCTCATAGAGATTGGTACCAGGCAGCCAGTCAGTGGAGACGCTGCCCCCTTGGGCCACGTTTCGGCTATCGATACTGGCGAGGTCTCCAAGGAGCTTTTTGAGACGCTTGGGGAAGAACGGAGGATTTCCAATCACCGGAACGGAGTCCCCCCAGGTCAACAGCACTACTTCACCCTCGTCGATGGCTGCCGGAAAACGAGTGGCACAATTCTTCTGAAGGCATGTACCCGAATCGGAGAGATCGGGTGCGACCACGTAGGTTCCATCGTCGAGGTCGCTGAAGGCATAGGTCCCGTCATCGCAGGTACCGGTTTCCTGCTCGCCATCGGCACCAATCAATCGCAGCCATTTACCGGCCATTGGTTGGTCTTCTTCGGCATCGAAGGCGTGGGAATAGGTGCTGGCATCGGAACCATCACTGTCGATGTAGAGTCGGCCCGCAGTGGCGTTGCCAGGGCCGACTTCGGCGGTCTCACAGCGGGGAGGGGCGTCTGGATCGGCCTTGGGAGCACAGGCTGCCATCGAGAACGCCAAAGGGGCCAAGAAGAAAATACCGCGTAGAGTTGAAGGCATGATTGGCTCGGGACTAATGTGTGGCTCGGCTGGCTAACTGACGCATTTTGACACGTAGAAGTTGGTCGACGGCACTGGATTCTTCTCCGCTCCACATGGCTCGGGCTCGGTCCATGAGCTTTTGAGGGTGGGATGCGTAGGCCACGCCGTAAAACAGGACCATCAGCGCAAGTTGCGTGGCCACGATCTCTTGAGTGCTGCGGGTTGGATGCCAGGTCTGCAGGCTACGACCGGAGCGTGCCAGGGCCAGGTAGAAGTAATCATCGTCGATTTGCAGCTGCTCATCGTGAATGAGCTCCTCAAAATCCTCGCTGCCTGGAAAGGGCCCAAAAACCATGACCGATGCGTCGTCTACTCCTGCGCGTGCTGTGGCGACAAGCTGTTTGGCTGTGTCGAGCAGATCTCGGCGACGCTCCTTGGGGTGGCCCACGATGTAGCAGGTGCGAGTGACCATTCCGATATCGTTGGCTTCCTTCAGCGACTCCATCATCCGGTCTAGCTTGACGCGCTTCTTGAAAATTTCCAGCATGCGAGGAGAGCCGGTCTCTGGGTTGTAGGTGACATTTCGTGCGCCGGTGGCGTACATGCGCTCCAACACTTCTCGGTCCAGCACTTCGCTGCGAGTCCCGGAGGGCAGCTGCCAGGTGACATTCAGGCCGCGGGATTCCAGTGCTTCACAGAAGGCCAGGATCCACTTGCGCTTGAGGATGGCGGTCAAATCGCAGAAGTTGAGGTTCTGCACGCCGTATTCTTCGACATAGGTTTCGATCTCGTCGACGACTTCCTCGGGATCCCGGGTGACATAGCGGGTGGTCCACATGTCCGGTGATGAACAGAACGTGCACCGATAGGGACATCCTCGCGTTGCCAGGATGGGCATCGCGCGGCCTCGGTGGACTCCGTGGTTGTCCGCGTGGTTCATGTAGTTGTCAATCGGAAACAAGTGCCAGGCGGGACGCGCCATGTTGTCGAGGTCTACGATTCGATCCCGTCGCTCACCGGCCTGCCCATGCTCTCCATTTCGCCACACGAGGCCACTCATCCCCTCTACGGACTGACCACTGGACAGCCGCTCCATCAACTCCACAATGGTGTCTTCTCCCTCGTTGAGCACGACATGATCGACGGCTGAACAAAGCTGAAACACCCAAGGCCAGAAGGCACTGGCGTTTTCTCCTCCAAGCACAATGGTGGCCTTGGGAAAACGGCTACGTACCGATTCGCAGATGGTTTTCACGAGTGGCCACTCGTGTAGAAACATGTGTGTGATGCCCACAACCTGAGTTTCTGGACCGAGGCGGTTCACGATAGCCTCGACACTCAGCCCCTGAATCTCAAGGTTTCCCAGCCGTTCTGGACCGGGCAGGGGGTGCACCGAATCCAGTGATTCACCGGCACCGTCCACAACCTCCACCAAATGACCCGCCTCTTCAAGAGCAGCCGCCACATAGGCCAGCCCGATCGGCGGGATTGCACCAAAAGAACTGAGGCTCTTCGGGAGGTGCACAATAGGCGGTCGTATCAGCCCGACATGCATCGGCGGCGTCTTCATACAATCAGGATAGTCGATTCCGGAGCCTAGATCTGTTTGAGTCGTGAAGAACTACTTCGCTATCACAGTCAGGTAGGCTGCATTCTGACTGTTGCGACTGGGAGTCAACTTTCCCAGCCCGTCTGCCTTTTCTGTTCTTTTCCTCCGCAGGAGGGGTTGTTTGAATTCAGCGGATCAACCCTGAAAGAGGGGAGTGTTGTGCCAGCAGCGCCTCCACAAACCCAACGAGTCCTGGCCGATTGTAAGGCCATCAGCCCGCCGCCGAACGCAACCGTTTGGTGGCCTCTCTGCTGTAGCCCCCACTTTCCCTGCGGTGGCAGTGAGTGTGTACTGTGCTCAAGGACGCAGAGCGTCGGCTTCTACGATTTGCTGGGACTGTGCGGGCTGGGTGGCGTGACGATGGAGGGCTACCGCCAAGTCCGTGGCATTCGTCGACCGATAACGCTGCCTTGTATGGCGAAATCCTAGAAGCCCGGCGAACTCCAGTGCCATGTCTGTGGCTGTTGCCCCTGCGCGTTCCATCGGGCGGTTTTCGCTACGGTCAGCCCCAGTAATGAAGGCGGGTCGAGCGATCGTGCAGGAGATTCCGCTCGCGAGCAACTCCTGCTCCATCCTCCATCGCACTTTCATGTAGCGGCTGCGGCTGCTCGCCTGGACCCCCATGGAGGATAGATAGATGAACCGAGCTTGAGGGCAGCTCTGGAGGCACGCCTGGAGCAGAATGTGGGTGAGCTGGTAATCCACGGCTTCATACGAGGCATCAGTGCCCTGGATACTGGCGGCCCGAGAACGTTTCTGCGTCGTTCCCAATAGCGCGAAAACAAGGTCGGGCTGATGTGTGTTGAGAGCCTGTTCCATGGCGGCCTGTGTCCAGGCGGTTGTGTCCAGTGTTGCTCCCGCATCGCGAAACTGCGAATGCCAGAAATTCAATTTCGGAGAATCGGGTCGAACGTGTGCAACCGTATCCACTCCGGAACCCGCCAGAGTTCGAACGAGTGCCGAACCGGTATACCCGGTTGCGCCGGCGACGAAAGCGGTGGTCACGGACCCTGCCTATTCTTCGGGATCGGCAGCGGGCAGCGTTGTGTCGGACAGGCCCGACAACTCGCCTAGAGTCGATTCGAGATTATGGAGTTGAAAACCGTAAGCGGCCCAGTCCCCGTCTAGTTGATTGGTGAGCGCGTCCAGGTACAGCTGCTGGGCCGGGGTGGGCAGGTG
>JAYZDK010000201.1:0-11664 GCA_036337845.1 Myxococcota bacterium
GCCTCACTCTCCACCCAGACTGAACCCGGCGAGGCCACCCGACTCCGATAACTCTGCATCGCTGGCGCAGACCGGCTTGTAACCGGAGGCGCAGAAGCCACCTCACTCGGCTCCGCTACAGTTCCCGGCTGAGCGTCAGAAGCATCTGCTTCCGTCGTTTCTTGGGGCTCAGGAGCTTCAGCTGTGTCCTGAGCGGAGACATCCAGACAAAGAAGGAGGAGGAGATTGAACATAAGATTTTCCTATGGCAGGTCCACAATGTCGGCCCGCGAGAGCGTTCCCTTGAGGACAACTCGTGTCGCGTTGTTGGTGACACGAACGACGTCCCCCATGGCCGCATCCTGCATCAGAGTGCCTGGAGCCGTCACCACAAGGGGTCCACGCCGAACCCGAACCATCACCTTCGCGCCTGAAAACACGTCCGGTACAGGCTCCGCTACGGCATCCGTCACCGGCTCTCCCGGCTCAATGCGAACACGGGCCTGCAGTACAGTATCTGGAGACAAAGAGCGGCCGACAATGCTGTCGACAAGTACATGTCCTGGGAGCACCTCTATGAGGTCTCCAGCCATGGTAAGACCCGCTGCCACCGGCTGTTCCACCCAGACCCGAAGGTGCGGCCGCACACTCCAGCGGCCCAACATCTCCCCATTCTCCACAGCCAAGAGCCGCAAAGAGGGGCGACTCCGGCAAGGGTCACCATCCCACTTGAGGTCCAACTCAGAACCGCCCGGCAGATGAGGCGAAAGACCGCTCCAAGCGACCTCTACCTCCACCGCATCACACCGCTCCATGGCGTACTCCAACAAGCTCTGCTCCACGACCTCCAGGTCAATGGCCTGAGCTGTTGCCACCAGTAGAAGCAGTGAACTTGAAATCATCTGCGCAGACTGGCCGCCATCTGCAGCGCTTCATCTGCTGCTTGAATGACTTTAGAGTTCAGCTCATAAGCCCGCTGGGCCATGATCATCTGGATCAGCTCATCCGCGACATCCACATTCGACGTCTCAAGGAATCCCTGTACAACATCGACATCCTCACCCAGATCCACCGAAATAGGCTCTCCGGATTCAGGGGTCTCCGCATACAGGTTGCCACCCAGCGAGCGCAGGCCCGTACGGTTGGCAAAGTCCGAGACTTCCAACTGTCCTACAGTCGTGAACTCGGTACTGTCGTCGGCCATGATCACCTGGACCGTGCCGTCCCTCAGAATCTGTACGTTCTGGACATCCCGCGGAATGTTGATGTTACCGGCGACCAACAGGCCACCAGTCGTGACCAGGTTCCCATCGGAATCCTGGGTGAAAGAACCATCTCGAGTAAAGAGTTGCTCTCCACTCTCGGTTTCCACAGCCAGATATCCATTGCCATCGAGGGCCACGTGCAGCAGGTTGTTCGTCTGAACAACCCCGCCTTGAGTGTGATCCTTCTCGACGGAGGCCATGCGAACACCGGCACCTACCTGGGCAACCGCACCCGATGCGCGGTCCGCAGCCTCGTCGGACGTCCCCACCATCTCCTGGTAGAAGAGGTCCTGAAACACCGCACGAGACTTCTTGAAGCCCGTTGTGTTTACGTTGGCCAGGTTGTTGGCAATGTTGTCGATCCGCGTCTGTTGCGCGGTCATACCAGAAGCAGCAGCAAAAAGTGCACGCATTAGCTATTCCCTCCCGCATTGTTGAGGTTGGAGTCCATTTCATCAGAGGTCCGCATGGCGTTCTGATACGCCTCGAAATACCGGCTGGCTTCAATCAGCTCGACCATGGCTCGAAGTGGGTCCACGTTGGAGCGCTCAAGCGCACCTTGAACCACATTCGCATCCGATGGAAGCAGGGTTCCTGTAGATCGCCAGAGTCCACCACCTAGGGGCTCAACATTGGTCGATTCCACAATTCTAAGTCTGGAAATCTCTCCGGAACGACTCCCAATAACCACGCCTTCCTGAGTGACTTTGAAGCTTTCTTCAACGGGGATTTCAATCGCACCCCCCTCTCCCATGACCTGGTGGCCCCGAGCGTTCACCAGTCGACCGTCCGAGTCTCGGTGAAAAGCGCCGGCACGAGAGAGAAGCTCGTTTTCGCCGGCCTGGAGAACAAAGAAGCCTTCTCCCTGAAGAGCCAGGTGATTTTCGTTCCCGTCCAACTCCAGCCCTCCATCTCGGAAGTCAGGGTTTGCGGGAGTCGCAGCAGCGGTAGCCTGGCCCAGGGGGCCCTTTCCAGCGCCTTCAAGTTGGAAGGTGACCCGCATCTCTTTGTAGCCAGTGGTGTTCGCATTCGAGATGTTCTGTGACAGTACATCCATCTGCCGCATTGCAGCAGAAGCACCCGATAGGGAAGCGTAGATATCTCCACTCATGTGCCCATCTCCAGTGAAAGGTCGTTCAAATCAATCTTGGACATCAGCTTCTTGCGCAAACGTCCTCGAGCCTCGCTGAGAATCTGAGAAATCCTTGAGGGGGTCACCTCATAGACCTCTGCGATTTCCGCCAACGAGAGTTCCTTGCCGTAGTACATCATCACGCAGTGACGCTGTTGTTCGGACAAGGCCATTACAGCCTCTTCCAGGTGGTTTTTCACCTCGGCCACGTCGAGCCTGTGTCCAGGCTGAGACTCCGGGTCTGCGGCCAACTGCTCTAACAGTGTCCGTCCTTCATCTTCTTCGCCCACGACTGCCTTGTCGATGGAAAGCTGCACCACCGGCTTGACCCGGTCCAGCTCCGACCAGTAGTCGTCGATACTGATTCCAAGACACTCGGCGACCTCTCCCGGGCTGGGATCACGAGCCAACTCCTGGCGCAACGTCTGAGTCGTAGACGCAATGCGCTTGGCCAGCTGGCGCCGCCGCCGGGTGAAGGTGTCTTCACCTCGGAGCGCATCCAGCATCGCACCGCGAATACGGTACTCCGCAAAGGTCGAGAACTGGATTCCGCGGGCATCATCAAACCGATCGAACGCTTCGAGCAGTCCAATGGCGCCGTAGGACACAAGGTCCTCGAACTCCATGTTCGTGTGGGGGGGGAGTCGATCGACAAGCTGTCGAGCGATGAGAAGAATCTTACGTTGATAGTGTCGAGTGACCTCCTCTCGGGTCAATCCCTCGACGCAACGTTCTCCTCGAGAATAAGCGTTTTGAGCATACATGCTACGCGTCTGCAACACAGCGTGCCTCCTGGAGTTGCCGACTATTGAAGTCCGTCATTGAATCGGTCGGAAAGGTCTGGGCTTGAGAAGAAATCATGCATCACCTGGAGTTCGTCGTAGCGGGACATCCACCACCGCCACTCGATCGAGCTTTACGGTGGGCAACAGCTCCGCTGGTGAAACGATGGGAAGACGCGGAAGCACCTTCTCGAGCATCCTGCGAAGCGGGCCGCGAGCCAGGGGAGGACAGAGAACTACAACTTGTCCGATGCCCGCATAGTTCTCGCTCTCATCGCGAATACGAGTGATGAGCTGGCGACTGACAGCCGGGTCGAGCGTGAGACTGACCGCCCCACCCTCACCGCCTTGCAGGCCTGCACTAATCGCGTCTTCAGCACCCGGACCCAATGCGATGTAGTGCACGGTATCGTCGGGGTCAGCAATTCGCTTGGAGATGTGTCGCGCCAGTCGCTGCCGCACAAACTCGGTCAGAATGTGCGGATTCGTCGTGCGGTCCGCATAGTCTGCCAGTCCCTCCAGAATGGTCTGCATGTCGCGAGCAGAAATGCCTTCACGCACCAGGTTCCGCACCACCTGAAGCACAGTCTGTCTGGCCAGGGGCTCGGGAATGAGGTCTTGGACCAGCTTGGGGTTCCGGTCCGCAATGCGGTCCAGAATCGTCGAGAGCTGCGCCATGTCGAACAACTCATGAGCGTGCACATGCATCAACTCGGTAAGGTGTGTGGCCAGCACCGTCGGCACATCCACCACCGTGTAGCCATGACCACGTGCGGCCAACACCGCATTGTGGGGAATCCACCAGGCGTCCAGCCCGAATACCGGGTCCACCGTGTGAATGCCGCGAATGGGCTGCGCTGCATCTCCGGGATCAATCGCGAGGTGCTGTCTTGCGTGCACAACCCCTCGAGCAATCTCCTCACCACGCAGCAGCAACACATACTCGTTGCCATCCAGTCGTAGATTGTCCCGCAAGTGCACAGAAGGCAGCACCACTCCGAGGTCTTGCGCGAACTGGTTTCGAATGCGCTGAATCCGTTCCAGAAGTTCCCCACCCTTTCTCTGGTCAACCAGGTAGACCAGATCGATTCCCAACTCCAGCGCCAGCGGCTCCACTTGCAGCAGGTCTTCAGGCGTGGGCAACACCTTCCCGCCAGGCTCATCGTCCTCACCAGGAGGTGTTGTGTCCACTTCAGGCAGCTTGCTGATCTGCCAGGCCAGTACACCCACAAGCCCACCCATCACAAGGAAAGGAAGACGGATGCCTGGAACAAAGGTCAACCCCAACAAAATGACCGACAACACGCCAAGTGCCCGACTTGAGCCCAACAACTGGCGCCCCATCTGAACATCGAGGCGCTGGCCATCATCCGCCACCCGCGTCACCAACATACCGGCCGCCGAGGAGATGATCAGGGCCGGAATCTGTCCAACAAGCCCATCCCCCACCGTCAGCAGCGTGAAGGTCCGGGTTGCCTCCGAAAGGCTCATTCCCAGTTGGAGGACACCAATGATGATGCCACCCACAATATTGATCACCACGATCAGGATGCCGGCAATCGCATCGCCACGAATGAACTTCGAGGCACCATCCATCGCGCCATAAAAGTCCGCTTCCTGGGTCACTTCATCCCGACGTTGTCTCGCTTGAACTTCATCGATGTGCCCCGAGTTCAGCTCGGCATCAATGGCCATCTGCTTACCGGGCATTGCATCCAACGTAAATCGAGCAGCCACCTCGGCGACCCGCCCCGCACCCTTCGTGATGACCACAAAGTTGATGATCACCAGGATGATGAACACCACCAGACCGACCACGTAGTTACCCCCCACCACAAACTGGCCGAAGGCCTCGATGATGCGGCCAGCCGCCCGAGTGCCCTCCAGTCCATTGAGAAGGATCAGGCGCGTGGACGCCACGTTGATCGACAACCGAAGAACCGTTGTAATCAAGAGAAGCGTAGGAAATACGGAAAACTCGACAGGACGTCCCGTATAGAGCGTCACCAAGAAGACCAACAGGGAAATGCTGATGGAAAGCGCCAACAGCAAATCAAGTGCAATCGGAGGCAGCGGCATGATCATAATGCCGAGAAACCCAAACAACGCCAGCGCGAAAAGGGAATCGGAGTGCCCTTTTAGGCGCTGAAGAACAGGTATCGCGACGGTTGGGGCTGCCACTGCAGTGAACTCCGGACTTGCTCGCCCATCGGACACATGGCTCTCGGCTTGAGCCCTAATCTCACTTCTCCTAAACTAAGTTTGTCGATTGCCGAGTTGAGCTAGGGCAAATAGCCCTTGGAGAGCATGCTCCTACCCCCCTCCAAAGATGTTCGTCTCCTTATCGATGCAGCCTGGCGTGGGGCAGCACCAGATACCGACCTCGACAAGATGATTCAGGAAGAGCCGGCTCTCTCCCGTCTCTTGCTCAAAACCGCGAACGCTCGAAATCGAACGGCTGGCCGGGAAATGTTCGATCCGAAGCGCGCCATTCTCCACATCGGGACCACCAGCGCCGGCCATATCGCTCTCACCAGCACCCTACTCACCAACCTCACCAGCGCCAAGATTCCTGAAGAACAGCGGTCTCAGATTTGGGAGGATTGTGTTCACCGAGGCTCGGCGGCCATGATCCTGGCCGGACGCTACGGTGACGTGCACCCAGACGCCGCGTTCTCTACCGGAATGTGCCTGGAGTTCGGAAAGCTCCTGTTGCTACAACAGTTCAAAGACCAGGGATACGAGTTTGAACGCATCCGCCGACTCAACGGGCAAGAGCGTATCGACGCCGAGGAAGAGTTCTTCCAAACCACCCATGTGGAAGCCTTTCTCAAGGCCACCGAGCACTGGCGCTTACCCAAGCCCCTTATTGAAGCCGTTGAAAGCCACCACAAATCTCCAGAAGAGATCGCAAAGATCGAGGCTTGGCGGCTCTGCTCCATCCTCAGATGGTCCGACCGGATCAGCGAAGTGCTCACCGCGCCCGATATCGAGGCTGGGCTAAAAAACGCCGTGACCATCCTGGCCAAAGAGGCTGCCTTGGGCGAGCAGGAAGTGATGGAGTTGGTCGACAACATCGCGCTCCAGTCCACGCAGTCCGCAGAGCTACTCAACCTTCCCATTCAGGAGCAGCTTTCACTGGAGGTTCGCGTCCAGCGTACTCGAGGCCAAAACCGTCCAGAATCCATGCCCTATGAAGACCTCCTGGTCTTTGCGATGTCACTCCGAGAAGACAAGGAGCGCCTTGAAGCCGAAGTCCAGGGTTTGCGGGTCGAACTCCACACGGTCCGTGAGTTCGACGCCCTGACCAATTTGCCCAACCGCCGTCGTTTCATGACGGCCCTACGCAAAGAAATCGGTCGTTCA
Source organism: Myxococcota bacterium (assembly GCA_036337845.1). GTDB lineage: Bacteria > Myxococcota_A > UBA796 > UBA796 > CAJQPC01 > JAYZDK01. Next base: position 6,525 of record JAYZDK010000201.1, read on the forward strand.
CGTCGATACAATCGCCCTCTAAGTGTTGTGTTCGTCGACATCGACGACTTCACCGAACTCAATGCCCGTTTCGGCCAACAAGCCGGCGACGACATCCTGAAAAAGTGCGCCAACACGCTCTCGCGCGTCGTTCGGGACGTGGATTTCCTGTCGCGGGTGGGAGGCGACGAGTTTGCCGCCATTCTTCCGGAAACCGATCGAGGTGGAGGGCCTATCGTCGCCGAGCGGGCCCGCGCGGCCATCGAGGCCATCCGGATCAGCGTAAAAGACCAACTCGTACGCCTATCGGCCACAGTGGTGGGGGCAAGCTTGAGCGACCTACCTCCCACAGCCGACCACGATGACATTCATGGGGTGGTCACCCGCCAACTGCGAAAACTACACTCACGTGGTGGGAATCGAGCCAGTTGGGTCGACGTCGATCCGGTCTCCGCAGCACGCGCACGCAACAAGAAGTAGCCCCCCGAACACCCATCCCACCTCATTTACTCACGCGGCGGATCGTTCGGTCTACTTGGGGTGTAGGAGCGCTCTCGGGCTCCACGGGGTCCGCTATTCAGCAGTCGAGCCCTCTTTACTGCGCTTGCGCTTCCCAAAAAGGGACGAGCGGCCCGTATCTTCCTCCACCTCTTCTGATTCGTCCGAATCTGGGAAGGCTTCCTCTTCGGGCTGCACCGGCTCCTCCAACGAATCCTGCGTTTCTTCCACCGGCGCAGCCTCCACGGCTACCTCCGGTACTACTTCCACTGGCGCTTCCACTGGCACTTCCGCTGGCGCTTCCACTGGCACTTCCGCTGGTACAACGGGTTCTTCCACCGGGGCTGTCTCAACAGAAATACTCGTCTGAGCCTCTTCTATCGGCGCCGTCACACCACCAACTGCAGGAGTTTCTGCAGCAGAAGACGGCTCGGGGTTCCGCGGAGGCGCCCCCTTCTCGGGCGGGAAGTCCATCCCTTCAAACTCAAGAATCCTAATCGGTCCTGTCGCAGCCTTTTCAGAATCCAGACTGAACTTGGGAAAGACTGTTTGAGCAGGCTCCGGCCCGGGATCTCCCTCCGGGCGCAGTACCAGGAACACCACTCGGCGATTCATCTCCATCGCATCCGGGTGGTCATGCGGCAAAAGAGGCACATCAAACCCATAGCCCTTCGCAATCAGCCGGTTCCTATCGATGCCGCGCTCCTCAAGCCATGTCAGCACCGACTCGGCCCGCAGTCGGCCCAAACGATAGTTGAAACTCGCGGATCCATTGCTGTTGGTGTGCCCTTCAATCAAGAGATGTCGCACCTCTGGATGGGCATCAAGTTCATGGAAAATCGCTTCCAACGGCGCATCGGACTTAGGCATCAGCCGGGTGCTGTTTTCCTCAAAGAAAATAGACTCGGTCACCGTAATCCGGTTTCCCGCCAGCTCCGCTATCTTGGGACAACCATCCGAGAATCGGGGGTCTTGCTCCACATAGATCGCCTCTCGAGGACAGAGATCTCGCTCGAACGGCACCCCATCCGCGTCTCCATCCAGTTCCGGGCAGCCATCGTCATCCAGAAAACCATCCACGGTTTCGGCCTGGTCCGGGCACGCATCATCGAGGTCCTTGAAACCATCCCCATCACGGTCCCGGTCCGGGTCGATGAACCAACCAACAAACTCCACCTCGCGCTCTTCCACTCGCTTGTTCCAGCCAAGCCCGGCAACCACGCGCATAGAAGAGGTCCCAGTATGGTCGTTTAGACCGGCACCCACGCCAGCCGTTCCCCAGACCCCTCCTTTGAGGCGAAATCGACTACCAGCCATGGCCTCAATCGGCCAACTTCCCCAACCCGTGGTCCCTTGAACCGTGGTTTCCAGCGTCAACGCGACATCATCGGTCACTCGATAGTGCCCACCGAGTCCAACCAAAGGGCCTGCTCCCGCCCGAAGGTTTCTCTCGGGCTCTAACTTTCCCACCCGAGCACCGATGTTTGCCACCCAGCCAAGGTCTCCTATTTCCTGGGCAATCGTGATGACTCCCCCGATCGAAACACCAGGATTTCCAACAAAATATTCATTCGAGCCCGTAGGCAACCAAACGCTAGGCGCCAAGCCCACGCCCGGTTGGCGTCCATGTGGAACGATGGCGGGCACAACAGCACCCAGCCTGGCATCCCCCAGCGCCGTAAACCCCCCATCTCGGGCAATACCAATGGGATGCACCGGCAAAACCAGCTCAAGACGCGTCCACGGAGCCACCGAGCCCGACACCGATAGATTGGAAGTAGTCAGGGCATAGAGCACGGGCTCTCGGGTATTGTCCAGCACCTCGACAAGCGGCCGGACCGCGTGATCGGCCACAATGGAGAGGTCAATATCCCCTCGCGTGCCACCGTCCGGGTAGGCCATCCGCCCATAGCGCATCAGGTCCCCAGTCGTTCCCAGAAGCTGAAAACCATGACTATCCACCCCATTGGCGCGCACAGTCGCTGGCAGCAGTAGAACCCCACAAAGTAGTGCGCTCCACACAAGCGCCGAAACGCCTTTGGGCTCCCTCAAAACAGTGAACCGACGCCTGCGGAACATCGCCCCGCCCAGCATCAAGATTCCTGCCCATTTCATGTTCAGACCACCGCAGCCCCCTCCCGTGTAGTCTCCCGTGTAGTCCACATAGTCGGCGATTCCGTCTCGGTCGTCGTCGTCTTCTCCCTCAACCTCATCTCGGTAACCATCCCCATCCGAATCCCGGTCCAGGTGGTTGCTGATGCCATCGCCATCCACATCGACATCGGGCACACCATCGCGGTTGGGGTCTACCAAGACTTCCCGCAGCGTGAGAATGCCGTCTCCGTCATCATCGTCGTCCAAGGGGTCAATGAGCGCATCCAAATCCGAATCGATGGGGTTGTTCGGGTCAGCAACCTCGTCTCCATCCTGAACGCCATCATCGTCAGAGTCGGCATCTTCCGCATCCGTACCCAACGCCCACTCGTCCCAATCGATCAAACCATCCGCATCACGGTCTTCGTTTTCTGCCCAACCATCACAGTCGTCATCCATGCCATTGAGCAGCTCGGGCGCGGGGTCGTACTCCGGCGTATCCGGGTCATCGGGATACGCCTCCGCACGGTTGTCATCACACTCGTCCAGCACCCGGAACCCATCCTTGTCCCGGTCAAAGTCATCATCGCCCAGACAATCCTGGTCAATTCCGTCATACCAGTTCTCCCAGGAACCCGGATGGGCCGTGGGGTCGTTGTCGTCACAGTCATCTCCACCGCCTATGGGGCTGCGGTAGCCATCGAGGTCGGCATCAAAGTCATCGGCCGCATCACAATCTTGGTCCAAGCCGTCATACCAGGTCTCAAAGGCAGCCGGATGAATACTCGAGTCGTTGTCATTGCAGTCGGCGCCACCAAAGCTGGCTGAATCGAACCCATCAAAGTCCGCGTCGAAATCAGACCACCCATCACAGTCTTCATCGACCCCGTTGTACGGGCTGTCCAAGGCTCCGGGGTAGGCATTGGGGTCCTGGTCATTGCAGTCGATCCCACCGAGTACGGCACTCGAATCAAAGCCATCTCCGTCTACATCGGTGAGGTCCAGCCCATCACAGTCCTGGTCGAAACCATCATAGGGAATCTCCGTAGCGCCGGTATACACGGTGGCATTCGTGTCGTTGCAGTCCGGGCCTCCAAAGGTGGCCGAATCATAGCCATCCTGGTCAGAGTCGAAGTCCGAGTTGCCCGCGCAGTCCTGGTCGATCCCGTCATACCAGACCTCCACGGCGCTCGGCGAAACGCCCGCATCTGCATCGTTGCAGTCGTCTCCACCAGGATACGCGCTGGAATCATATCCATCGCTGTCCGCATCGAAATCGGACTCGCCATCACAATCCCCATCAATCCCGTCATACCAGGTCTCAGGCGCACCTGGATAAATCGAGGGATCGTTGTCATTACAATCCTGACCTCCGATTGTGAGCGCCTCGAACCCGTCTGCGTCTACGTCTCGAAGATCCTCTTCATCGCAGTCCTGATCGATTCCATCATAAGGAATCTCGATCGCAGTGGGAAAGATGGAACCATCGCCATCATCACAATCCACATGGTCAAAGTACCCATCCCCATCGGCATCCTCGACATCCGCCTCGGGTCCACCATATGCCCCAATATCTGAGGCAGAAGCGTCTACATCGAGAATACCTGGGTGCCCAGCATCAAGGCAGGGAGAAATCAATTCAATATGAAGGTCGTCGTTACCCTCATCCGCATCCAGCGAATAGCTCTTGAGAATGGGGTCCATTCCCAAGTTGCCAGAGAGACCCGTCTGGTTGGTAAAGGCACCAACGTAGCTGCCTCCCGAGTTGTCAAAGGCATCGTTGTAGTAAAGGTCTGAACCGACCGCGGCCGTAGAGTCCCCGTAGATGCCTCCCCCATCAAGCCCCCAGGCAAAGATGTTGTTGATAAACCGAACGGTTCCACCAACCACCTGGAGATGAGCGCCTGTATTGGCCGCATCATTTCCCACAAAGGTGTTGTTCACAACATAGGAATCCACCGTCGAATCAAGCGCCAGCGCTCCACCATCAATGGCCTGGTTCTCAACAACAAGATTGTTCGTGAACGTACTGGCACTGGAAGTACTGCTTTCGTACCAGGCTCCACCCGAACCCGCCGCAGCGAGGTTTCTATGGTAGCGAGAACGAATCGAGTGAACCTGATTGGTGCGATTGATATAGATCGCACCCCCGTCACCATCTGCCGTATTTCGCAGAAAGTCGAGTTCCAAAAAGCTCCCTTCATCCCCGCGATTCATGTAGATTGCGCCGCCATCCGAGCCCGCCTCGTTCGACTCGAAATCCGTCGACTCGATGCTGAGGTCATCTACGTAGAAGCCCGTGGACCAAGCAATCGCCCCTCCGCTTCCAAAGGTGGCGGAGTTCGAGTCAAAGGTACACGCCAGAATCGTCAGAGCGGTGCTTCGCTCCGCAGCAATCGCACCGCCATCGTCGGAATCCGCGGTATTCGCCTGAAAAACGGTGTTGGAAATATCGATTTCCTGCGCAGGGGTATACGTGTAGACGCCTCCCCCACCTCCGGTGGCCGAGTTTCCGGTAAAGGAACCATCAACCACCGAAAACGAGCCGGCGTTCACGTAGATTCCGCCG
>JAYZDK010000202.1:0-10962 GCA_036337845.1 Myxococcota bacterium
CACAATTCCGCCGTGGAATATCTGGCCGTCAACCACCGAGGTCGTCCCCAGGCTGACGGTCCCGTAGATCATGAAGACCACGACCAACGACAGCCCCAAGGCCAGTTCATAGCTCACCATCTGGACCGCACTGCGGAGTCCCCCGAGCAGGGAGTACTTGTTGTTCGAAGCCCAGCCCGCCAGCATGATTCCGTAGACCCCCAGCGAGGTCAGCGCCAGGATGTAGAGCATGCCGCCGTTGATATCGGCCACCTGCAGGTTCACCGTGCCCCAGGGCAGTGTGATGTGGTCTCCCCACGGCACCACCACAAAGGTCGACAAGGCAATGGTCATGGCCACGATGGGCGCCAGTCGCCAGAACGGCTTCACCACGTGGTCGGGCACCACGTCTTCCTTGAAGATGAGCTTCACCACGTCGGAGAGGGTGTGCACCAGGCCACCGGCCCGAATGCCCAGAATCTCCGCACGGTTGGGCCCAGGGCGGTCCTGAATGAACGCCGCTCCTTTTCGCTCCGCCCAGATCAACAGGGGCACAATCTGCATGATGAAGACCACGGCAAACGCGCACTTGATCAGAATCACGAGGAAATGGTTGTCGATGAGGGTCATTCGCTGGAGCTACTTAGCCGGAGGTGCAGGTGCGGGGTCGGGTTGTTCTGAAGAAGCCAAAGACAAGGGCAGCCCCTGGCCACCCAAGGCGCCGTAGGTCATGCCAGAAAGGGCACTACAAGATTGTGCGAGCGACTCAAAGACCGCCCATTCCTCGGTGGAGCCCAATGAGCCCCCGGAGAGCTGGGCCATGCGGTCTATGGCTTCCACGCCGGGAAGCGCATCGCCCACCGGCAGCGGACCACGCGTCAGCAGCTGAACTCTCCCACCCCGATTGATGGTGGTACCCGGCTGCTCCACATGAGAGGCCATCGGCAGCACCACGTTCGCAGCTTTGGAGGTGCTGTTGGCCTGGTCGCCCAGGAACACCACAAGAGGCGGCGCCTCAACCCCCAGCCGGCCGAGCGCATCGTCGCGCAGCACTACCAGGGCCTCGATCTCAGACGCAGCCAGCGCCGACTTCAATGCCTCTCCCCCGGCCGTTGCGGAAGACATGGAGGCCACCAGCTCAGCACCGCAGCGATTCATGGTCTTGTCGGCATCAATCAACAACTCGTCGGAAGACTCCTCTGCGCCTGGGTCGTTGCCTTCCAACACAAAGATCATCGCTCCAGCGAGGCGCTCTTCTGCGAGGCGTCGAGCCAGGTGGTTTTCTTCCAGGGTGGCCTGGGTACCCAGCACGACTCCAATCTTCTTGCCAGCCAGCCGCTCCACAGCCGCTGCGAGCGCATCGGGCCAGCTCGACCGTGATCCATCGACTCGGGGTGCGAGCAGCCGAGTCGATGCGGCATGGCGCTTGTAGCGCATGCGCCCACTGTCACAAATCCAAGACGCGTTCACATCTGGGTTGCGTCTCGGCATGTACCGGAACACTTCCGAGCCCTGATAGCAGACCGAGATGTTGCAGCCGGTAGCACAACCATCGCAGACCGAGTTGGCTTCCTTGAGGTACCAGACCCGCTTCTCGAAGCGGAAGTCCTTGTTGGTGAGGGCTCCCACCGGGCAGATATCCGCGAGGTTGCCCTGGTATTCGTGGTTCAAGCGCTCGCCGGGGAACATCCCGATTTCCGTGTGGTCAGTACGCTGGAACAAGCGCAGCTCACCGGTGCCCGTGACCTCGTCTCCAAACCGCACACAGCGCGTGCATGCCACACAGCGCTCGGCATCGAGCACGATGTGGTCGCCAATGTCCATGCGCTTGCGCTTGGTCACCTTCGGGTCGGCCAGGCGCGAGTCGTGCTGGCCGTGGTCCATGTAGTAGTCCTGGAGCCGGCACTCCCCCGACTGGTCGCAGATGGGGCAATCCAGTGGGTGGTTCTTGAGCAGCATCTCCATCACGGACTTGCGCATCTGCTTGACCTGCTCGGTGTCGGTCCGAATGGCCAGCCCGTCTCGAGCCTGCATGTTGCAGGCGATGTCCGGCCCACGGCCGCCTTCTTCCACATCGATCAAGCACATGCGGCAGTTGCCCGCCACCGTGAGGTCTGCGTGGTAGCAGTAGTGGGGGATTTCCTCGCCCACCATGGCTGCCGCCTCGATCATGTTCGTCCCTTCCGGGACCTCCACCTCGACACCATTGATCTTTACAGTAGGCATGGTCTACGGCGCTCCCTGGTCGAGCACGCCCTCGGGCACCGGCAGCGGTGCAGCCAAAGAGGTGGCAGCCTCGTCGATACGAGCCATGAACTCGTCTCGGAACTTGGCCAGGAAAGACTGAACCGGCATCGCCGCGGACGCACCAAAGAAACAGATGGTCCGGGAGTGGATGTTGTTGGCGAGGTCTAAGAGGGTTTCGAGGTCGCTCTCGGTACACACCCCATCACAGAGCCGCTGCAGGACACGGTACATCCAGCCAACGCCCTCGCGGCACGGCGTGCACTGGCCGCAAGACTCGTGTGCGTAGAAGCGCAGCAGGTTGGTGAGTGCGGCCACCATGTCGGTGGTGTCATCCATCACGATAAATCCACCCGAACCCAGGTAGCTGCCACCAACTTCCTGAATGGACTCGTAGTCCATGTTGGCATTCATGGCCTCTTCCGCGGTCATCACCGGTACCGATGAGCCACCGGGAATCACCGCCTTGAGGGTGCGGCCCTCAGGGAGTCCTCCACAAACCTTCTCGATCATGTCTTTCATCGTGATTCCGAGCGGAACCTCGTAGACACCCGGGTTGTTGATGTGGCCCGAGCAGGAAAACAGCTTGGTGCCCGGAGACTGTTCGGTGCCGAACTCCCGGTAGCCGGCAGCCCCCTTCTCGATGATGTAGGGCACCGCCGAGAGGGTTTCCACGTTGTTCACGATGGTGGGGCAGCGCCACGCACCTTCGACAGCGGGAAACGGTGGCTTGAGCTTGGGCTGTCCCCGCTCGCCTTCAAGAGAAGACAACAAGGCGGTTTCTTCACCGCAGATGTATGCCCCCGCACCGAGGTGGGTGTGGATCTCCAAGTCGAAGCCCGAACCCAGAATATTCTTGCCCAACAAGCCCGCAGCCTTGGCCTCTTCAATCGCGGCATCAACTCGGGCCTGTACCGGGCGGAACTCTCCGCGCAGATAGATGTAGGCCACATGGCAGTCAATGGCGTAGGCCGCAATGATCATGCCCTCGATGAGCATGTGCGGGTCGTTCCACATGCAGAAGCGGTCTTTGTAGGTGCCGGGCTCGGACTCATCCGCGTTGCACACCAGGTATACCGGCTTGCCACCGCGCTTTTCCGGGCCGGGAATAAAGCTCCACTTGCGACCCGCCGGAAAGCCTGCGCCTCCACGACCACGCAATCCCGAGTTCGTCACCTCTTCGGTGATTTCAGCAGGCTGCATCTTCAGCGCTTTCTCAAGCGACTGGTAGTGCCCATTGGCCCGCGCCACGTCCAGCGTGTGCGAACCGTCCACATCCCAGATGCGGCTCAGGACTTTCTGGTGTAGGTCCATTGGTCCATCTCCGGTCGTGGAAGTGAAGGGGGGTTGTCGCTGGCGAGCGCATCGAGCACGGCGTCGATCGCGGTGTCGTCTTTGAGCAGCTCGTAGTAGTCGGTGCCCACCTGCATCATGGGGCCCGAACCACACGCGGCCAGGCACTCCACACGCTGCAGGGTGAACTTGCCGTCGGCGGTGGTCTCCCCCACCTTGATGCCCAGCTTGTTCTGGATTCTCGTGATCAGCCCTTCTGCACCGGCAAGGTCACAAGAGAGCGTGTGGCAGACCTGCAACAGGTGCGTGCCGGTGGGCTGCTTCTTGAACATGGTGTAGAAAGTGGCCACCGAGAGCACATGAGACGGCGGAAGCTCCAGCGTCTTGGCCACAAGTCGAAGCACATCGAGAGACAGCCAGCCAAAGTGGTCTTGAGCCAGCCACAAGACCGGCATGACAGCCGCTCTCTTCTCCGGGTACCGAGCAATCATCCCCTCGATTTCGGCGGACTGAGCCTCGGTCCAGGACACGTCGCCGTGGCCTTGGTCGGTCGGGGGTAAAGGAAAAGTCGCCATCAGCGGTCCAGCTCCCCTGCAATGACGTTGATCGAGCCCAGCGCAGAAGCCAAATCCGAAATCAGGCTGCCGGTCATGATGTGGGGAAATGCCGAGTAGTTCGCAAAGCAAGGGGGGCGAATGCGCACCCGCCAGGCCATGGGCGTTCCATCCGAGACAATGTAGAAACCCAGCTCTCCATTGCCACCCTCGGTCGCTGAGTAGACTTCTCCCCGCGGAGGCTCAATGCCATGCATCACCAGCTTGAAGTGGTTGATGAGGGCTTCCATGGTGTTGTAGACCTTGTCTTTCTCGGGCAGCGCCACGAGGTGGTCTTCAATGATGTGCGGCCCGGTGGGCAGACCTTCCGCAGCCTGGAGAATGATGCGGCGAGATTCATTGAGTTCGTCAAAGCGCAGCATGATGCGGTCGAACGTGTCGCCGTTGGTCGCGGTGGGTACATCAAAGTCGTACTGCTCGTATCCCCAGTAGGGCTGAGTCTTCCTCAGGTCGAGCGGCAGGCCAGTGGCCCGAAGGCAGGGGCCGGTCACGCCATGGGACAGGGCCAGCTCTCGGCTGATGATGCCCACTCCCTGGGTACGCTCACGGAAGATGCGGTTGTTGGCGACAAGGCCCTTCACGTCGGCGATGACCTCGTCCATGTCTCGCATGACGCCCAGAAGCTTTTTCACCCAAGACGCCTCGACATCCATCGAGACCCCACCGATGCGGGGGTAGTTCACCATCATCCGAGCGCCGCAGAGCTCTTCAAAGAGGTCGTTGACCTTCTCCCGATAGCCGTAGAGGTACCAGAAGTTCGTCAGGGCGCCGAGGTCCACCAGGTTGGTGCCAATGCACACGCAGTGGTCGATAATCCGCGCCATCTCCGAGGTGATGACCCGAATCGCTTGCGCACGAGGCGGCGCCTCGATGCCCAAGAGCTCCTCGCAGGCAAAGCACCAGGCGTTGGAGTTGTGCACCGGGCCCATGTAGTTGAGGCGCTCGGCGTACGGAATGACGTACTGGTAAAAGCAGTTCTCCGACTGCTTCTCAAACCCCCGATGCAGGTAGCCAATCTCGCAAGCCGTGCGCTCAATGGTCTCGCCATCGAGTTCCACTTGAATGCGCAAGGTCCCATGCGTAATCGGGTGGGACGGCCCGATGTTCAGGATGAGCTTGTCGGTAACAAGATCGCTCATGCCCAGTCCGGGTCATCGGTCAGGAGCATCTCGACTGGGCGAGACAACTGCTGACGGCGGTTGATGGGGTAGTCCTTGCGCAGGGCGTGGCCCTCGAAATCTTCGTGGCAGAGAATGCGCCGCAAGTTGGGGTGGTTTTCGAACTGAATGCCAAAGAGGTCAAACACCTCCCGCTCCATCCAGTTCGCCAATCCCCACATCTTCCAGAGGCTCGGCACACTGACCGTGTCGTTTTCAACCGCGACCTTCACGCGAAAGCGGTGATTCCACCCCACCGAGTAGAGCTGGTAGGCCACCTCAAAACGGTGGCTGCGGTCGTCGTAGCCCTGGTAGTCCACACCGCCGATGTCCATCAGCATGTCGAAATCGAGCTCGGAGTCCTCCCGCAGAAAGGTGAGCAACTCCACCAAGGTATCGGGAGCAATGGTGACGCTGTGCTGCCCCCGGAAATCACCGGTTGCCAGCACCCGGCCGGCAAACCGGCCCTGTATACGTTCGAGAATGACAGCGGAGTCCATGGCTACTTTGTGACCTCGTCGGCGTAATCGGCCGTGGACTCACCGCTGATCTTCTGCTGAAGCTTGTGGATTGCGCCAATCACGTTCTCAGGCCGTGGGGGACAGCCCGCCACATAGATGTCGACTGGCACAAGCTCATCAATGCCCTGCACCACCGAGTAGTTGTCGTAGAAGCCACCGGAAGAAGCGCAGGCCCCCATGGACACCACCCACTTGGGGTCTGGCATCTGGTCGTAGATCTGCTTGAGCACGGGAGCCATCTTCTGGGTGACCGTGCCCATCACCATCAGCAAGTCGGCCTGCCGTGGAGAGAAACGCACCACCTCGGCGCCAAAGCGAGAGACATCGAACTGAGGCCCAACAACCCCCATGAACTCAATGGCGCAGCAAGCCGTGCCGAAAGGCATGGGCCAGAGCGCATATTTGCGGCCCCAGTTGATGACTGAGTCCACGGTGGTGGTCACAAAGGGAACCTGTACCTGGCTTTCCAATCCCATGATCAATCCCAGTCCAAAGCACCCCGGCGCAGCACGTAAAACCAGCCGAGGAAGAGAATCAACAGGAAGAACGCCATTTCACCCAGGATGTAGAGCCCGGCTCCCGCATCTACGAAGTCCCGAAAGGTCGCTGCCCAGGGAAAGATAAACACCGCTTCCAAGTCGAAGAGAATGAACAGCACTGCCACCAGGTAGAACTTGATGGAGAAGCGCTGGTGGGCACCCCCGACAGGCGGCATCCCGCACTCATAGACGCTCGACTTCGTGACCGTGGGCCGCTTGGGCCCGAAAGCTTTGGACAGCCAAACAAACACCAGCGAGAAAACGATGGCGATCGTCAGCGACACAAGAACCGGCAGATACGGACTTGCCATGGGTGGGGACCCCCTCCAAAGGGTCGCGGAAATCTAATGCCTCGCTAGGTGGCGAGTCAAGGGTTCACGAGCAACCCAAAGCGCCTTCTGACACCCCAGTGACGTGGTTTCTCCGGGCAGGCGAAACAGGATGGAGCCCACCCCCAATCCGATCTGTCTGACCCAAGCCTCGTTTCTATAATCCAGTAAAAATGGTGATTAACCACGTTTTACCTGCACTTAGAGAGAGGCGGTACGCCACCGAAGACAACGCTTTCTGTCCTTTTCAAGTAGCCGAGCCGGCTCGTTTGAGGGCCTCAAACAGCCCCTCAAAACCCATTTCCAAGAAAGCCACACCCCAGCGCTCTCCAGCGGGTTAGCTCGACACCATGCTGGTGATGGGATTGGATGAGGCCGGGCGTGGCTCGGTACTGGGCCCCATGGTGGTGGGTGCCTTTGTGGTGGAAGAATCCCGTATTCCCGAAATCAAAGCCACCGGCGCCACCGATTCCAAGAAGCTCAGCCGCAAGCGCCGAGAGAAGCTGGTGGTCACGCTGGGCGCGATTGGCACCAGCGCAGTGCGGGAGATCTCCGCAGCGGCAATCGATGCCGGCAACTTGAACACCCTGGAAGAAGAAGTGTTCGTGGAGCTGATTCGTACCTACCGCCCGGACACGGTCATTATCGATGCGCCCTGTCACCCCGCTGGCATTCCTGCTTTCAAGAAGCGCCTACTGGCTCAGCTCGAGCACTCCCCCACCCTGGTGGTGGAGCCCAAGGCGGATTTGAACTACCCCCCGTGCAGCGCTGCGAGTATTTTCGGCAAAGTGCGCCGGGACCACTGCATTGATGCGCTGGGCGCTGTGGGCTCCGGCTACCCCTCCGACCCCAAGACCCGCACCTGGATCAAGGGCTGGATGGAGCGGGGCGAGCCCTTTCCCGACTGTGTGCGCACCCGCTGGGGCACCATTGAAGCACTGGCCCAGGAGCGTTCGGGCTGATGGGTCCCGCACTTGGGTTGTCGATTCCTCTCTTTGATGAGGAGGCCGTTGCAGAAGGCTTTGTCCGCTCCGTGCACGAGGGGCTTACCCAAGCGAAGATTCCCCACAAGCTGGTGCTGGTAAACAACGGCTCCACCGATGGCACCCCCGCCCTGGTGAACCGCCTGTCTGTGGACATCAATGCCTGCGAGGCTGTGCATCTCTCGGAGAATGCCGGCTACGGCGGAGGCATCCTGGTGGGCATGCGGGCCCTGGACACCCCGATTGTGGGCTGGATGTGGGGAGACGGCCAGGTCGACGCCGCTACGCTGGTGGCCTGCTACGAGAAGCTCGTTTCTGAGGAGTTGGACTTGTGCAAAGCCCACCGGGTAGAGCGCAATGATGGCCTGCAGCGCCGAGTGGTGAGCAGCACCTACAACCGCCTGGTGCAGTGGATGGGTTCCGGGGTGTGCGACGCCAATGGCTGTCCCAAGCTCATGAAGAAAGAGGTCTTCGAGGCCCTGGAACTCTCCTCATACGACTGGTTTCTCGATGCAGAGGCTGTGCTCAAAGCGTCTGAGCGCGGCCTGAAGTGGGGCAGCGTGGAGACCACCATGCATGCCCGAGAAGGCGGGTTCTCCAAGGTGCACCGAGACACCATCATCGAGTTCGCCGGCAACCTCTGGCTGTGGAAGCAGGGGTGGCGGCCGTAGGGCTTTGACAGGGCTCAAGCCCCAGGCGTAGCCTGGAGGTGCTGGAGCCCACGCATGGAATACAAGCGAGTGCTGGCCATCTTGGGCGTTGTCATGGTGGGCCTTGGTGGCGCCATGGCCATCTGGCCCACGTTCTTTGCCGGCTTTACCGGCTGGGCGGTGACCGAGGGCGTGGAGCGGCTGTGCCGTCAGTATGAAGAGGTGAAGATGAGCCTGGTGCGGCTCAACGGCTCAATGAACTTGGGCGTGGGGGTGATGGCGCTCGTGGTACGCGATGTGGCCGACCCCAAGATTCAGCGGCGCATTCTGCTTACCTTCATGCTGGGTACTGGCGTGGGGCTCTGGAGTGTGGTGGGCGAGCAACTCAGCGGCAACGTGACCGACTTTGGCAAAGGTGCGGTGGTGTTCAATGCAGCCATTCTCGCGCTCTTGGCCGCCGGGGTGTTCCACACCCATGGCGTTGTGAAGAAGAGCGCGGCTCAGTAGCGCACCTACTCGCCGAAGAGCGCCTGGCAGTCTTCCAGCACCTGGTCGGGGTGCGTGCCCACGCGAACGTCGTCGACATATTCCAAGAGCAGGTCGCCGTTTCGGTCCAAGAGCATGGTCACCCGAGCCGGAAACAGGGCGAGAGACGAATCCACCGCCCCATAGTGCTGGGCCAGGGTGCGCTCACTGGTGTCGGTCCAGACGTCGTACTGAAAGGACTCTTCCTCCACCCACTGCGCCATGGTGTCCGTATCCGAAAAGCCCACTCCTACGACGTCCACGCCCAGGGCAAGGAACTCATTGTAGTGGTCGCGGTACCCGCAACCTTCTGTCGTTCAACCAGGGGTCCTGGCGAACGGGAAGAACCACATCACCGTGCGGTGGCCCATGAGGTCCTCGCGGGTGCGAGTGCTGCCGTCGTGATTGACAACCGTGAACTGCGGCGCCGAAATCGAGTTGTTCGGCACGACTCCGTAGAGGTCGTCTGGGTTCACGTCATTGGCGGTGTCGCTGCCCTGAGCTGTGGCGGTATCAGAGGTGTCCACCACCGAGTTGGTGTCCGAACCGCTCTTGTCCGAAGACGAGCCGTCCTGGGGAGAGCAGGCCGTGAGCAGGAAAATCGTAGCCAGGGTGTACATGCGGGCCTGATAACCCGCAGGCCGCGCAAACAAGCGTGAATTCGCTACCGCAGCCCCTGCGTGGTGATAGGGGTTCGAAGACTGCGGAGGAACAACCATGACTTTCTGGATGGCTGCTTTATTGCTCGCCTGCAGCGGGGGAAAAGACGACTCCGGCACCGACGACACCGCCGAGCCGGGCCCCACTGGCTGCCGGGCCACGCCCCAGCCCCCTGACCGGGACCGCCTGGTGGTGATCTCTCATCCCTACGATGCAGACGGCCTTCCGGCTTCCACCTGGCGAACGCTCACGCTCACCGCAGACGGTGCGCTGGAGTTCACAGGCAACACATTTGAAATGGGACGGGCCACCGATGGAGAGGTGGTGTTCACCCCAGATGGCTCCGTAGGCATGGTGGCCCACAAAGACGGCAGCATTGGCAGCTTTCGGGTGTCCGACGACGGCCAGGTAGAAATGGCGAACTTCTCCTACCGAGATGATTTCTACGCCAGCCGGGTGATTCCCGACGCCACAGGCGAGCATGTCTGGATTGTGGACCCGAACTGGCCGGTGAACGGCGGGGGCATCTATCGGGCCGACATTTCCTGTGAAAACGGCATGCTCTCCGGTGCTGAGCTCATGTTTGAATCCAAAGTCGCTGCCGATTTTCTGATACAAGAAAACCAGGCCATCATCGTGGGCCAGGAAGTACCGGGCACCAACACAGGCGATGATGTGGCCCTGGTGGACCTCGACACCCTCGGCGACGCCATCTCTGCCGCAGATGCGTTTGGAGACGACGAGGCCAACATGGCGGACGCCACCTTAGCCGGCGACGGGCAGTTTGTGCTGGTGGCCGACAACTCGGAGTTCTCGGGCATTCCCAACCGCATCGCTGTGGCCCAGCTCACCGGGGACACCCTGGTGGCATCAGGCATCATTGAAGACGTCTACGACCCGGTGGTGCTTATGGACTCTCCCTTTGGAGACACCGTGTTGGTGCTCAGTGGCTACGGAGATGCCCTATTTGTGCTGGAAGCAGGCGGGAGCACAGGGTTTTCCCTGCGCGGCGAGCTGAGCTACGCCGACAGCAACCCAGCGCTGCCCACAGCTGCTGCGATGGTGCGAAACGGCCCCTTGTCCGGGCACGTAATTGTCACAGAAAATCAAGGTCTGAAACAGGTGCAGATGAGCGCAGGCGGGGTGGTGGAAGACTGGGGCACCACATCGCTGGGAGAAGGCTTTACAGTCATTCCAGGCGCGATTGGCATTCAGCCCTGAACAAGGCTTATTCGTCTGGGTCGTAGAAGATAGGCTCGGTGAGCCCGATATTCAGCGTGTGGATGCCCCCGGTGCGGACTTCCACGGCGGGAATCTCCCGAAAAGGCAGGTCTGAGAAGATATCGCCCAACTGGGGTGCGGCCGTGTTTGTGAGGTCGATGGTTTCGTCTTCAAAGAAGAACGCCGCCACGTAAAACGGCAGGTCTCGAGGGAAGATGTTGCTCAAGATGTAGGGCACCGTGTTCCC
>JAYZDK010000203.1:0-20052 GCA_036337845.1 Myxococcota bacterium
GGCGGACTATCCATTCACTACCCTGGTTCCTAATCTGGGCGTGGTTTCTGTGGGTACGGAGGCCAGCTTCGTGGTGGCGGATATTCCGGGCTTGGTGACAGGGGCTAGTGAGGGTGTGGGGTTGGGGCTTCAGTTTCTGAAGCATGTGGAGCGCTGTTCTTTCCTGTTGCATCTCGTGTCCGTGATGGAGATTGGAGAGGCATTAGAGGACCCGTTGGAGCGATACACAGCGCTTTGTGGTGAGCTGGAGTCTTTTTCGGAGGAGCTTGCGGCCCGCGATCAGATTGTGGTTCTGACCAAAGCCGATTTGCTGGATGTTGAGGAGATCCAGGAGATTTCGGACCGCTTTGAGCAGCTGCTGGGACATCCTCCGTTGGTGCTGAGTTCGGTGACTGGTCGGGGGGTTGACCTGTTGGTACAAGCGTGTGGTGAGCGACTCCGGTCTATGCTGGAAGAGTCGGAAGGTTCGGACGACGAGCACTCCGGATAGCGGAGGGTGTGGACGTTGAGGTTCTCCAAGGCGCTCTTGGGAGTTCTCTGGCTGACGGCCTGTCGTGGTGAGCCCGAACCGGAAACGGACGAGTTTCTGTTGGCCTCAGAAGCTGTCACGTTCGATACGGTCACCCAGTTGGGGCCGCACCGCATGGAATCGGTTTTGCGCTGGGAGCGTGGTGAGCGGCGTGGCGGGGCTTCCACCGAGACCTTGGAGTTGTTGTGGGGGGATTGGGATAACTTTCAAGTGCGTCGTATCCGAGATTCTCGCTTGGCCTCAGAAGTGCGGGTGGTGCGAGGCGTGGCCTACAGTCGGTCGGGGAATGGTCGGTTTCGTCGGGCCGAGGAAGCCGAGCTCTAACGGGTTCAGTTGGCCGCTACCTGGAGCGATGGCGAGCGTGCACTCGAGCCCTATCTGGGCCGTGTTGAGGCGGCTCGTAGTGCGGATGCAGTAGTGGAGGGGCGTGGTGCGCGCCGCTATGAGATCACTTTGGGACAGGAGGACCCCGAGTTTGTCGGCCGCAGAACTCATATTCCGAGGGCGCTGAGTGGATCTCTTTTGTTGGACTCCGCGCTGGCTTTGAGGCTTTCTGCCCAACTGCAAGGCACCTATCTCGAATCGGGGGATGAGGATCGCCCCGTGGATGTGCGTTTGACGGTTCAGCGCAGTGATTTGGGTGGATTTCCGGATCTGAAGGTGCCGTCGAATCCTCGTCGGCGTCCGTTATCGAGGAAGCCGGGAAATTGAACCTTGCTCAAGGCTTTCTCTGGCTTGCCGTAGAGAACGTACACAGGTACTGTGTACATGTTGTCCCCAGGAAATAAGGGTAGGTTCTCCTTCCGTGAACACACTTTCGAAGTCACGAAACCGCTTAGATGAAGAAACAGGCGGACTGTACGTCTTTCGATTGAACCCCCAAAGCTTTGACTCGCTGAGGGCCGGCTATTGATCTCTTACGGATCGAATTGCTTGTTTTCTCCTCTCAACACAAGGAGGTTGCCATTCGCAACCCGCTGAACCTCGCTCACCTCGTGACTCAACTCGCTGACGACAAGAAGGCTGAAGAACTTGTGGTTCTCGACCTAGGTGGTCGCGTTTCCTATTGCGATTATTTCGTCATATGCAATGGGACCAATCGGCGGCACGTACGTGCGATTGCCGAGTCAGTTCTCGAAAACCTCAAGACCGAGCATGGGGTATCGCCTATCTCCAGTGAGGGCTTTGAGAGTGCCAGGTGGGTGCTGATCGACTTTGGGGATGTAGTGATTCACATCTTCGATGAGTCCATGAGGGGTTTTTATGACCTTGAGGGGTTGTGGGCCGATGTGCCCCGGCTTGAATTGGAGCATGTTGGTCAGCCCTCGCGGCTCCACAGTACTGCCGGGTGAAGATTCGCCTGGTGACGGTGTCGAGGGGGCGTACTCCCTGGGCGGATGAGTGTGCTGGAGACTACGGGCGCCGTATTGACCGGTACGCTTCGTTTGAGGAAGTTCGCCTCAAACCTGAGCGCAATGAGGACCAGGCTGCAGCCAAGTCTGCGGAGGGTCGGCGTTTGTTGAAGCTGGTGGGTGATGGAGATTGGCTCGTTGCCTTTGATGAGCGTGGAAAATCTCTAAGCTCGGAGGCCTGGGCGCAGCTGATCGAAGAGGCGTCTCGGGCTAGTGTTCGGAACATGTTCTTTGCGATTGGAGGCCCCTATGGGCATCCGCCTGAGGTCCGGAAGGCCGCTAAACGCTGTGTGGCGTTGGCTCCAATGGTTCTCAATCACCAAGTCGCGCGGGTGGTAGCGCTGGAGCAGATTTATCGAGCTTGGACCATTTTGCGTCGGGAGCCCTACCACCACGCTGGTTGACCTTGCCGCATAGGCGCGTAGCTTGTTCTGAAGGTGCCGTGGGGTTGTGTTCGATGCGGGGTTTGATCTGCGATGTGTTGGATGTTTTGTCCCCGACTACCTGCCCGGGTTGTCAGGGTCCTCGGTGGGGTCGAGAGGCTTCTACCTGGTGTCCTCGATGCCTGGAGTCGTTGCCTGTGGATGTTGTTCAGATCTACCCGGCTCCTTCTGGTGTGAATCGGGCGTGGGCGTATGCGCCCGATCGGGGGGTTGTGGGTGCTGGGGTGCGTCGGGGCAAGTATCGTCCCGATCCGGTCACTCTGGCGGAGTTGGGCCGATGTGTAGGAGGGGTTGCCAAGTCGCAGTTGAGGGACTTCGGTGTCGTGGTCCCGGTGCCCCAGTCTGTCTTATCCACGATTTCTCGAGGATTTTCTCCTGTGGGTGTATTGGCGACTCACATCGCGAAAGAACTAGGTCTTCCCTGTGAGGACCTTCTTGGTTCTAGGCGGGGAATTCCCCAGGTTTCGCTGTCCAAGTTGCAACGTAAGACCAACGTCAGAGGGCGATATTATGTAGTTAAACCACTGTTAATACGGAGTATTTTGCTTGTGGATGATGTTGTAACGACCGGGGCGACGGCATCAGAGTGTGCACGTGTTCTTCGCCGAGCTGGCGCACAACAGGTCTCCTTCTTGGGGGTCACTGTGGCGTCAAGAAATTGATACATAAGACAATAAAATGGACGCCAAGCGTATCTATAATTGATACATTTCCGGGAAATTCAAGAAGGATTGGTTTGGCACGAAATATGCATGTGAAATATATGCCCGACACGTTCGTTGGAACAAGTGGGGCGAACCCAAAGAAGGGTTTCATCCAAGCCTTGGTTAGGAGGATGTCATGACAAAGAATCGAAACGAATCACGCACCGCGAGCGTTGGAGACCTGGTTTCCTTGTTCTATGAAGAGTATCTTGCGCTTTATGGAGATGAGGAATTGGCCTCTTTGGCGGCAGCTGCGACGGTTAACGACATTCTTTGTGAGCAGGAAGTGGGTCGGTCCAAAATGGCCCCTTCTCTCGAGGAAGCCGCTTAACCGTATATCTCCGCACTCAGTGGAAATGTATACACTTGTGCACTGAGTTTGAAAGGCGTCGGGTTATTCCCGGCGCTTTTTTTCTTTTCGGATCATTCCGGCTCGTTCTTAGCTCGAATCAGCAGCCAGGTGAAAGCCGCCAGGCCGCCAAGCAGAAGTGCTGCCCAAATGAGGGGCTGAGGACGAAGAATCAGTCCTCCTATGCCGATGAGTGTTCCATAGACCGCCATCAGTCCGGCCAGAACCCGTAAACCCACCCCTCGCTCCAGGGTGTTGTCGATGTGAGGGTTTCGCTGAGCAACGGGGCCCCAGGCCCCCGCTGGGCGTGCTTTCTGATAGAAGGTATCCAGTCTCTCCAAGGGGGTTGGTGGAGCAAATAGAGCTAGTGGTAGCCAGACCGCGAGGCTCCCGAACGCCACCCATAGGATGCCTTCGGCTTTGGGTATGTCTGCATAGACTACCCAGAGGGCCAATCCTGTGGATGTGAGCAGCGCGGCCAGCTCCGAGATGGCGTTGACCCGCCACCAAAGCCAGCGAGCGATCGCTACGCTGCCCAGCCCACTTCCGAGGGTGATTAGAAAGATCCAGACCGACACGATGGAGTTCATTTTCAACGACAGGCTCGCGGCCAGCAACGCCATGAAGACCACGCCAATACGGCCCACGAGCACTTCTTGTCTCGGGGATGCGTTTGGGGACACGAAGCGCTGCCAGATGTCTCGGACCAGGTAGCTTGCGCCCCAGTTCACGTGGGTGTCGATGGTAGACATGAATGCAGCCAACAGGCTGATTAGAACGATTCCCAGTGCGCCCGGAGGGAGCTTGTCTACCAGCAGGGTGGCGTAGGTTGCCTCTCGGTCAAACACACAGACTGCATCTGCACAACTGAAACCCGCGGGGCAGCTGATAATGGCGTCGCTGCAAGCTCCAGCATCGGGGACGCTGCCGATTGGCCAAATTACGAGCGCAGCTAGGGCTACCAAAATCCATGGCCAGGGTCGGATTGCGTTGTGGAGCACGGCAAACCAGATGCTGGCTTGTTCGGCGTCTCGCGGGCTCTTGGTCGCCCCGATCCGCTGCACGATGTACCCCATGCCTTCGGCTTGGCGCCACCAACCCACGGTCATCAGCACCGCGAAGAGAAAGATGGGCATGTCGGGTAGGTCGCCCGTGGGAAAGAAGGTGAGAAATGAGTTTGATTTCTCTGGATAGGTTTGCTCAAGTTGGGTGATCAACCCAGATATTCCACCGATTTCAGGCGCCTGCAGAACGAACACGAGCAGAAGAGCGGCTCCAATCATGGCGAGTGTGAATTGCACGAGGTCGGTGAGGACCACCGACCGCATGCCTCCAAGAACGCTGTAGACCACGGCTAGGGCCATCAAGCCGAAAGTGATGTGTATGGGGTTCTGCTCGGGAAACAGGTTGAGGGTCACCTTGCGCATGGCCAGAATGACCCAACCCATGGTGAGGCAGTTCAGGAAGATCGCCTGATAGGCTGTCTTGGTGACTCGAAGAGCAACGGCCGTGGGTCCCGCATATCGAAGCTCCATGATCTCGGCGTCAGTCACGACGCGGAGCCTGCGCCAATACCTGGCAAAAACCACGGCGGCGACGACATGTGCGATGCCCCAGCACCACCAGATCCAGTTTCCAGCGATTCCGCCGCTAGCGACCAGCCCTGTGACGGCCAGTGGGGTGTCCGCTGCGAATGTGGTGGCTACGATGGATGTGCCCGCCAACCACCAGGGCAGTGATCGTCCTGCCAGGAAGTATTCTTCGGGGCTGGTGCTGGCTCTGCGGGTGACGGCAATACCGATTGCCAACGCGCCAATCAGGTATCCAAAGACGATGATCTGGTCGATAAGTGCCATTTGCGGAAATTCCCCTATCTCGTCGTCGCCAGATGTCGGTTAGAATCAACTTACTTCTTCTCTATCCTCATTGTTGCCCGCCCTGGTCTTCCTCCCTTGTTCGCCACACAGAACCCGACGCACGAACCTCATGGCCTGATACGTACCTGTTGGGCGCCGGTCACTATTCGTGTGGCCTGGGAGCTTCATCGTGCAGGGCTTCCGACAAGAGGCGACACGCTCTTTGAGGCAAGAGAGCACGTCTTATTGTCGTTACCGACGGATCTCGACCCCATCCGTGCTGAGCGCATGGCTACTGTGCTGACACGGGAATATGTCAGCCGCGTTGATGCCAACCGCTACCGCGCCCGCCGAGAATCAGCCTGTTCGGTGGAGCCCAGAATGCGTTGGAGAGAACGGCTCGAGGATGTGTTGGATCCTCTGGGACGAATGGTGTTTCGCGCGAACTATGGGGACGAGGTTGACCTGGCAGAGGTGTCCAAGATTACGGGCGTAGACCAGGCCGAGCTGCAAAGCAGCCGGGAAGGAGTCCGCGGTGCGTTGAGATCGATTCTTCGCTCCGATTCAATTTCCATGGCTCAGTCTGATGTGCGTCAATTAGACGCGTTGTTGGTGCGTCTGGCTTGCCTTCCCCGATCGGACTGCAGGGGGGGCAGTGAGGTCTTGGAGGCCGGTAAGCGGGACCATGTGGATGCGTGTTCTCGCTGTGGCAGGGCTGCACGTTTGATTCGGGGAGGGGTCTTGGCGCCTTCTGACCTGGTGGCTCCCGACGTGGAAGCCGGTGCGGTTTTGTCTCACACATCGGTGTTGGCGCTTCATTTGCACCCGGATGCTCGTCAGCATCGTGACGTGATTTATGAGGCCCTTGGCAGTCAGGGGGTGCGTGCTGACGACGATACTCTGATGATCCATCCAGACCGAGTGGGGGATCTTCCATCGGTCTTGTGGGAGTTGGCTCAACGGGGAACCCCAATGCGCCACCACATTCGAGGAGCACGGGTGCGGGGGCCGGGTCGTTGGTCTGACGCGGCCTTGCTTGGACCGGTAGCGACCGCTGCGGTCGAACTTACCCGTTCGCGGCAATGGGGTGAAATCGATGACGTGGGCGCCTTGCCCAAACCATTTCCGGCTCCACCGGCCTCCGGGCATTGGTGGGTGATAGCGTTGTTGTTGGCTTGTTTTACGGTGATAGGGGCGGTGCTGACTTTCGGTGGCTCAGAGCAAGGGGCTGTCTATCCGCTGCAGGCCAGCTTTTCTCGGAGCGAGGGATGGGTGGCTGCCCGATTCGACGCGCCCGATGATGCCTGGCTCCTGGCTGTTGTGGAAGGTGAGCTCGGGCTCGAGCTGATTCATCTGTCCCGGAACCCTTCCGACAAAGGGGAGTTGGCCACTGGCGTGGGTGATTATCAGCTGCGCTGGCCTGGAAAGCGCATGTTGTTGGCAACCATAGCGGTTCGTCCAGAGGAGATGCAGCCTCTGCTTCGGAGCGCTGCCTCCAGTGAAGAGCCGCTGGATGACTTTGCGCAGAGGCTCCAGGCGCGCTACCCCGGAACGGGTCTGCGGCTTCAGCATTCCGACTCCAAAGAGATTTCACAAGAACAAGGAAGGTGACTTTTGCGTGTCACGCCCCTGGACATCATCCAGAAGAAGTTCTCGAACAACAAGAAAGGCTACGACCCAGACGAAGTCACCGTGTTTCTCGAAGAGGTTCGTGAGGCGCTTGAAGATTTGATTCGTGAGAATCACGAGCAAAAGGGTGCGTTGACGGAGCGCGACCGGGAGATTGCCCGGTTGAGGTCAGAGGAAGACGCGGTCAAGGAGACTCTGATGGTAGCTCGCAAGTTCAGTGAAGAGCTGAACTCGTCGGCGAGGAGAGAAGCAGATCTGGTGCTGGGTGAGGCTCGCCTGGATGCACAGCGGGTTCTCAGCCAAGCGCATGATGAGCATCGGGATTTGCTTCAGGAAGTCATTCACCTCAAGAGTCTTCGGCTTCAACACATCGCAGAACTCCGTGCGGTGCTCGAGACACATGGACGATTGATCGACGAGGCGGAGAGTCGCCTGGAGGTCAGCTCGGAGAGCGCATGAGCGCGGGACCGACCCTGGTCATTCAAGAACGGGATGGTTGTGCGGTGCTTCGAGTACGGGTGACTCCCGGTGCGAAAAAAACCGGTCTTTCAATCCGGAACGATGGGGTGCTCCAAGTGCGTGTGTGTGCGCCACCGGTAGAGGGTAAGGCCAATGACGCGTTGATTCGTTGTCTGGCGCGCGACATCTTGGGGGTTTCCCAGAGCGTTGTGCGCATTCAGCGAGGCGGCCGTGCCAGAGAGAAGACGCTGGTGATTGGGGCTACGGCTGATTGGGTTCGGGAGCGGATAGAATGCGCCATCATAGGGGTGGGACGTTGACAGTAGGGTCGGGACCGGGTTCTGTTGGGAGTACGTCATGACGGTA
This sequence comes from Myxococcota bacterium, assembly GCA_036337845.1. GTDB lineage: Bacteria > Myxococcota_A > UBA796 > UBA796 > CAJQPC01 > JAYZDK01. The sequence continues at coordinate 7,748 of JAYZDK010000203.1, forward strand.
CTGCATGAACCGGATGCTCGGTCTCGTTGGGACCTGCATATGCACACCACGCTTTCCGATGGTGTTCTCGAGCCCACGGAGGTTCTTCGCTGTGCTGCTGTGGCGGGATTGGATGTGGTGGCCATCACCGACCATGATTTGGGTCCGGTTCTGGAGCCGGGAGAGCACTCTGTGGAGGGCAATGCCATCCATCTTCTTCATGCGGCTGAGATGACCACCCTCCATGAGCAATGTGAACTGCATGTGCTGGTCTATTTTGCCGGCTCCATGCCGGATGAGTTTCGTCGCTTCTGTCGCCTCCGGGTTCAGGCACGAGCGGAGCGCTACGAACGAATCCGGCAGAGTCTTGGTTTGGAAGGTGTGGAGGAGGCGTGCGCAATGGCTCGTCGAGGGGAGCGGTCCTTGACACGACATCACATTGCTCGTTCGTTGGTTGGAGCTGGACATTGCCGGTCTATAGACGAGGCGTTCAAGACCGTTCTCTCCAGGTCGAATGTACCTGTGGGTGGAGTTGAAATCGCCACCTTGTTGGCGTTGGCACGCGATTGTGGGGGAGTGACATCCTGGGCCCATCCTATTGCTGAACAGGCTCAGCGTTGGGCTGGTGATTTTGCCAAGATGGGCTTGCACGCGCTTGAAGGCGCTCGCCCACGACAAGGAAGAGTGGTTCGCAACGGAATGAAACGCCTGGCCAAAAAGCACGGCCTGGCGGTAACGGGGGGGTCGGATTGGCATGGTTGGGGAACGGCAAAACTTGGAGATTTCGCTGTAGATGGCCAGCAGGTAGCTTCGTTCGCTCGTTTGCTTGTGGCGGCCTGAATTGAAGATCTCGGTATTGGGTACGGGACGGCTAGGCTGTGCGCTTGCCAGAGATCTGGCGTCGACCGGCAACCGGGTCACAGCGCTGTCGCCCAGCCCTCCGGCTTCCGAGCAGGTACCTGCACTTTGGATGCGCTGTGACGCGGTGACCGGCGAGGGGTTGAGGGCCGGGCTGGAGGGATCAGATGTGGTCGTGTATTCGGCCTGGAGTACACAACCCAAAGTGGCAAAGGACGTGGCTGCGCTGGGTGCCGTTCATGCGGCCCGAGTCGCTCGTGAGGTGGGTGCCGAGCGCCTCGTTTTACTGGGTCCAGCTGGGCTTTCCGAGGTCTGTAAGTCCATTGGTGGGAGGGCTCGCCACGGGGCTTTGGCGGCGGTTGCCGAGAGAGGCCCGGCCCTGGTTACCCTGAATCTTCCCGTCTTGTTTGGCCATGGAGACGCGTTGTTGTCTCCTTGGATTCACCGGCTTTCAGCGGGTCATTCACCACGGGTGCCAGGAGGAAAGCACTGGATACACCCGCTGTGGATTCAGGATGCAGTGCGGGTGATTCGGCTGGCGATTCAAGGACAATTTGATGGCCAACGCCTGGAAGTCCTAGGGCCGGAACGATGGCTGGTCTCGACCTTGGTCAAGTATGTCTGTGAGTTGGAGGGGCGCTCTCCATCTCGGATTCCTCGCCGCCTGGGCAAGGAGTTGGAAGCCATTATTCGAGATCAGGACACAGCGGATGACGACTGGGAGAGATTCAACCTTGGAAAGCGGTGTCGGGTGAGTGATTGGCTGGCCGGGCGCGGGCGTTAATCAGAACCATTGGATTTGGCCCTTGCGCGTGAAGCGGCTCAACGGTACTCCACTGTGTATTAGGAGACCATATAAAATGGCTGAAACCGCAGACTTCTTCAACGAGTACATGACCACCAAGCTGACCAACAAGCCCGATCTTGCGGCTTCAGTGGGAAAGGTCTTTCAGTTTGACATTACAGGTGCAGGAACTTGGACGGTTGATCTGGCCACCGATGGTGGTGCAGTAAACAACGGTCCACATGATGCTCCGGATTGCGTCATCACCTGCGCCAAGGAGGACTGGGAGAGCTTCCTGGACAACCCGAGCATGGCTATGCAGTTGTTCATGACAGGCAAGCTCAAGGCCAGCAATCTTGGATTGGCCACGCAGCTGCAGAAGATCCTCGGTTGAGTAAGGCGGCGCCTACAACTTTCGGCGTCGCATCCATCTCACCAGCCCGCAGAACAGGGCCAGTCCGGGCGCTCCCAGGATGCTGATCAGCCACACCACCCGCATCTGGGCCACGGTGGCTGACAGGGTGGGGGCGTCTGTGTCGTTGGCTCGGACTGCCAGTTGTTCTTCTTCGCCTACCAGCCAGGAGATGGCGTTCAGGAAGAGGTCGTCGCCTACTCCCTGAAGGACGAACTGATTGGAAGGAAAGTCCGCATCTCCAAACACAACGACGCGTCCCCCGATTGCGTCGTTGTTGGTCCAGGATGCTGCCCCGAGTGGGATTTGACCGATTGGGTCGGTATCCTGATCGGGCACGGCAGGGCTTTGGCCCATCAGGCTCTGAGGGTTGGTTTCGGCCCAGGCATTTTCCGTGGTGGTGGCGAGGATCTGAGTGGATCGGCCGGCGGCCTCGGTGGTGTTGATGCTTCGCGCACCCTGCATAATCACCATGTGGCGTAGTTTTCGAGTGATCTCGTGGTGGTCAAAGGAACTCTCATCCAGCACCAGGTAGGTGCCGTCCAATCCTGTGAGTTGTCGCGTTGGGTCGGCTTCTACGACCAGGTCCCGGCCGACTTCCAGCCCGAAACGGGTGAGTTCCAGGGAGAGGGGGTCTAGGGAGTCTGGGTTGATGGGTTCAAGTAGGGCGAGCAAGGAGCCGCCTTGTTCCACGTGTCGCCAGAGGACTTCGCGCTCTTCAGCCATCAAGGAGATTTGAGCACCTGCGACCACCAGAACGTTGCAGGGATTGATGTCGTCTCTGAGAAGAGCCACGTTCAGTACCTGGTAGTTCTGGCCCTCCAGTCGTTGGATGACGGCGCCGTATCCCCCCAGCGTGCCGTCCTCGTCAACGCCGCGTTCTCCGTGTCCTACGGTGAAGCAAACCTGGTGCTCCACTCCGGACACCAGTCGAACCAGGGCGTCGATAAGGGTCTGTTCCGTGGCGCGGCCAGACAGTACCTCGGAGCGTTCTCCCTGAATGAGCACCACGCGGTCTGAGCCCATGGACCCCGGGTCCACAAATTTCTCGAATTGTCGATAGGCACGGGGCTCTCGAACCGGGTCGAGCACCTGGTGCTGAATTGCGTCCGTATGGGTTTCAAATCGCTCCAGGAGCGCCCCGAAAGAGGACTGCTCCATACTACCGGCCTGAAAAAATCCCACGACCTGTATGGAGTCCGAGAGGGATTCGAGCACTTGTACACTCTGGCTGCCCAAGGTGTGAATTTCGCCGGCAGTGACGTCCCATTCCCGGTCGTGACGGATGGCGAGTGCGTTGGTTGCGAGCGTGAGGCAGGCGGCCAGAAATACCAGAACAAGCGAGCCAGCGCTGTAGCGTATCTGGCGGCTCTGAGCGGCTTCTGTGGCAGATTCTCGGTCCAGCCAGAGATAAACCAAGAGCAGGATAGCTCCTGCTCCTCCAATGGCGGACATGGTGGGAGAGCTGGTGGATGTGGTGTATCGGTGGGCGAGAAAACCCACCACCAACAGGCTGCCCAGCAGGCCGGCGATCCAGCTCAATCGGCTGCTCATTCGCCCCACCTCATCCATTCGATTCGCTGATGGGCCACAAAGAGAAAGAACCCGGAAAAAGTCAGAAAGTAGACCACGTCCCGCAGGTGAATCGCACCCCGGGCCAGAGACTCCATGTGGTCAAGCAGAGAGGCGTGAGCCAAGACCTTGGAGAACACGCCGGGTGCCTGTGAGTCCGCGGCTCCGAGCAGCCAGAAGCCCAGCAGAACTGCAAAGGAAATCAGCAAAGCCACCAACTGGCTCTCCGTAATCGACGAGGCGGCCAAGCCCACAGCTACGAAAGATGCGGACATGAATAGAATCGCCAGGTAGCAGGAGGCGAGAACGCCGGGGTCGGGGTCCCCCAGCCAGCAGAACATTGCTGGAAAGTGCAGTGTCGAGGCCAGCATGATGCACACAAACCCCATGGCACCCAGGTACTTTCCGGCTACGATCTGCGCGGTGCTGATCGGGCTGGTCATCAGCAGCTCCAAGCTGCCATCTCGCCGGTCACCGGCGATGAGGCGCATGCTGATCGCCGGGCAGGCAAAGAGGAGAATCACAGCCCAGCTACTAAAGAACGGAGCCACTAAGTGGTCGTTCACGTTGACCGGGTCGTCCCAGGGGCTGGCGGCCGCTTGGAGTGCGGTCTCGGCATACAAGCCAAGCATCCAGGCGAAGAAGAAACCGGTCATCAAGAGAAGCGCGGCCAGGCATGTCCAGCCAATGGGCGTAGAAAAGATGGCCCCAATCTCTCTTTTTGCGATGGAGAATACGGCCTTCATGTGGACTCGCTCTGAGTCAGGGAAAGAAAGCGTTCTTCGAGTCGGTGGCGCAGGCTCATTTCCAGAAGCCCATGGGGTGCAGCGGCCTGTGCCAGAAGCTCTCGGTTGCTGCCCGCGCTCACAGAGAACCGTCCTTCTCCCAGGGAATGAACGTCGCCCACTCCGGGCACCCCCGACAGGTCTCGCATGGCCGCATCGGTTGGGCGGGCGAGGTGAAGGTGAATCGAGCGCATGGCTTCGAGATCGTCTTGGGCGACGATTTGCCCCTGGTGGAGCACGAGTACTCGCGTGCACAGGGCCTCGACTTCTGCGAGTACGTGAGTGGAGAGTAGGACTGTGCCGGAATCTTGAGCCAGTTCGCCAATGAGCTCTCTGATTTCGGCCCTTTGCGCCGGGTCGAGGCCCGTGCCGGGCTCATCCAGGATCAGCACCGCCGGGTCATGAACCAGTGCCTGCGCGAGGCCGACTCTTTGCCGGTAGCCTTTGGAGAGATTGCCAATGAGTCGATGCGCCACTTGTCCGAGCGAGGTTCGCTCGATGCTTCGATCTACTGCTTGATGTGGAGCCGGAACCGATTTGATTCGCGCAGCGTGGTCCAAGTAGGCCCGGATGGTCATTTCCGGATGCAGCGGCAGACGTTCAGGCAGGTACCCTACGCAGGCTTTTGCCTGGCGAGGTTCCTTCTGTACACAGTGGCCTGCAATCCGTGCTTCACCACGTGTCGCTCCCAGGGAGCCAGCCAATATGCGCATCGTGGTGGTTTTTCCGGCCCCGTTGAGCCCAAGAAAGCCCACAATCTCGCCGGCCTTCACCGAGAAGTCCAGGCCGTCAATGGCGGTGGTGGTTCCGAATATTCGGGTGAGGCCTTCTACTTGGATCATGGGCACATCCTTAGCGGAATTCGCCTGTAGATGCGTGGGTGATTTCGGTTGCTTTGTCCCACTGGTTGATCCCTTGTACTTGGCACGGGTAACCTGCCTGGGTGCTTAGCCACATTTTGAGACGTTTTGGAGGGGTCCGGATGACCGAGTACGCACTGCGTATATCGATATTTCTGGCATTTTTGGGGGGTGCTTCGGGGTGTGTTTCCTGGGAGCTTCCCGACCTCGATGGGGATGGGTCTCCGGTGGGCGAGGACTGCAATGTCCTGGACCCCAACATTGGTCCATCCCAGGAGGAGATCTGGTACGACGGAATCGACCAGAACTGTGATGGGAACGACGACGACCAGGATGGGGATGGCTTTGCTTCTGTCGACTCCCCAAGCGGGGAGGGCGTGGACTGTTGGGATGACCCCAATGTCACTCCGGAGATGTACGCGGCCGTCGAGGGCTACGAGCAAATCGAGGCGGCGCTGGTCTTTCCGGGTGCTGAGGACACCTGGTATGACGGGATTGATTCGGACTGTGCTGGGAACTCGGACTTTGACCAGGATGAGGATGGGTACGATTCGGCCACCCATCCCCGTCAAGATGGTGCTCTGGGTGTGGACTGTGTCGATGGGGAGGAAAACAACCACTATCTGGAGGAGTCTCCCGCTGAGTGGAGTGCCTGGACGGACCTTGGGTTTGATGAGGGAGATATCCACCCCGAGGTGGCGGAGGATGTCTGTTACGACGGCATCAATGCGGACTGTGATGAAACGGAGGCGAACGACTCGAATCCGGATCCAGACAGTTACCGCAATGATTTTGATTGCGACAAAGACGGCTTTGATATCGCCCAGGAGTGCGATGACGAGAACGCTACGATTCTCCCAAACGACGATCCCGATACCTGGTATGACTGCATAGATTCGGACTGCGACGGCAACGACGGCGACCAGGATGGCGATGGCTACACGCCCGATTTTGTCCTCGATGCCAATGGTGCGGAGATCATCAACTACGCAGATTCGACTTCGTCGGTCTACTGCGACCTCAATCAGTTCGCGCAGCACCTCGGTGCGGGTGATTGTGTGGATGATCCAGCCGATGTGCCACCCACGCTACCGGGTTTCACCGAACTCGACGCAGTGGACATCCACTCTTTGATCACAGATGTCTTCTACGATGGCGTGGATGCAGACTGTGATGGGGAGTCGGACTTCGACCAGGATGGAGATGGGTACGACTCTTCGGAGCACGCCCGAGATGCCGCTGGAACGGATTTTGGCCAGGACTGCAACGATACAGATGCGAACATCAATCCGAGCCGGTTCGAGATTTGTGAGTCGGGCACTCAGGTGGACCAGAACTGCAACGGAGACGCCAATGACCAAGGTGCTTTTGGATGCACCAACTACTACACCGACTTGGATGCCGACGGGCACGGTGTGGGCAGCTCTACCTGTCGCTGCGAGGCATACCAGGACTTCACCTCTCTCTTAGCGAATGACTGTGATGACGCGGACGCCACCGTGAGTCCCAGCGAGCCCGAGCTCTGTGATGGACAGGACAACGATTGCAACAACGATCTTCCCACGATTGAAGTGGATGACGATGGCGATGGCTACGTGGAGTGCCCCATCGACTCGGGAGGCTGGGATGGCGTCATTACGGCGTCGTTTTCAGAGATGCTGGGGGACGACTGCGATGACGGAGATGCCACGGAGAATCCCGATGCTCCGGAGATCTGTGATGGCCAGGCGAACAACTGCGATGGCAGCATTCCCTCAAATGAGGTGGATGACGATGGGGACGGCTACGTGGAGTGCACGCTCAACGGCGGTTGGGATGGGGCTGGAAACAAGCTGGGAGATGACTGCTTGGATACCGATGCCACGGTGAATCCCGGTGCTCCGGAGATCTGCGATGGCCAGGCGAACAACTGCGATGGCAGCATTCCCTCAAATGAGGTGGATGACGATGGGGACGGCTACGTGGAGTGCACGCTCAACGGCGGTTGGGATGGTGCTGGTACGAAGCTGGGAGATGACTGCAACGATGTAGCCTCCAATAATGGGGCCACGGTTAATCCAGATGCCCCTGAGCTCTGCGACGGCTTGGACAATGACTGCACACGCACGTCCAACACCGATGGCGTTCCAGCCAATGAGGTCGACAACGACAGCGATGGCTACGTGGAGTGTTCGATTGATTCCGCTGGCTGGGATGGGGACATCACAGCGACGTTTTCGGAGATGTTGGGGGATGACTGCAATGATTCGGACGATTTGACTCGCCCGGACATCGCGGTTGAGGAGTCCAACTCCTCGGACTGCATGACCGACTCGGATCAGGATGGCTACGGCGATGAGTCTGCATCTGGAGGCGGTGTTGTTGCCGGTACAGACTGTGAGGATGGCGACGACACCATCTACCCGACAGCGACCGAGCTCTGTGATGGGCTGGACAATGACTGTGACAACGATCTTCCCACGAATGAAGTGGATGACGATGGCGATGGCTACGTGGAGTGCCCCATCGATACGAACGGCTGGGACACAAGCCCTCTGAAGCTAGGGGAGGATTGCGATGACGGAGATGACACGGAGAACCCCGGTGCTCCAGAGATCTGCGATGGCCAGGCCAACAACTGTGACGGCAGCATCCCCTTAAATGAGGTGGATAACGATGGCGATGGCTACGTGGAGTGCACGCTCAACGGCGATTGGGATGGTGCTGGTACCAAGCTTGGAGATGACTGTTTGGATACCGACGCCACGGTGAATCCAGGTGCCGTTGTCGAGCTCTGTGATGGACAGGACAACGATTGCGACAACGTGCTCCCCACGAATGAGGTGGATGACGATGGGGATGGGTACGTGGAGTGCTCCATCGATACGAACGGCTGGGACACCAGCCCGTCTCTTCAGGGCGATGATTGTAACGACGACCCCAACAACAATGGGGACACCATCAACCCAGCCGCCACAGAGATTTGCGACGGCCTGAAAAACAACTGCACGCTATCCTCGATACCCGCCAACGAGGTGGATGACGATGGGGATGGGTATGTGGAGTGCACGATTGATTCCACGGGTTGGGACACGATCCCAATCAAGCAGGGAGACGACTGTGACGACGACCTTACCGTCCATGCGGCCACGGTGAACCCGGGCGCCACCGAGCTCTGTGATGGCCTGGACAACGACTGCACGCGCACTCTCAACACGAGTGGCGTTCCCGTCAATGAAGTCGATAACGACAGCGATGGGTATGTGGAGTGCTCGATTGATTCAGGCGGTTGGGATGAGACGCCGATTCTACAGGGGGACGACTGTGATGATACGCACGCCTTGACCTTCCCCGGAGTGGCCCAAAAAGAGACCCAAGCCACGGCTTGTATGCGGGATGCGGACGATGACGGCTGGGGTTCTGAGACCGCACCGAGTGGAGCCGGAGGCACAGCGGGCAACGACTGTGATGACACCGATGCGACAGTTCGTCCAGATGCCCCCAGCGAGCTTTGCGATGGCCAGGTGAACATCTGTGATGGAAGCCTCCCGGCCAACGAGATCGACAACGATAGCGATGGCTACGTGGAATGCATCATTGATAGTGGCGGCTGGGACACGCTCCCGGCTCTTCAGGGCGAGGACTGTTTGGATACCGACGATACCGTGAACCCAGGAGCTACAGAGCTCTGTGATGGGCAGGCGAATGACTGTGCCAGCACCCTCCCCTCAAACGAGGTGGATGACGATGGGGATGGGTATGTGGAGTGCACGATTGATACCGGTGGTTGGGATGACACTCCGACTTTGCTGGGGGGCGACTGCAACGATGTGCTTGCCTCGATCAACCCGGGAGCCACAGAAGTCTGCGATGCGTCGGATACGGATGAGGACTGTGATCAGGGGGCCGATGACAACGATCCCCAAGCCGCCTCAGGTCTCTCGGGCATGTCGAGTTGGTACACGGATGTGGATGGCGATGGGTATGGTGATGAAAATGCCACGGCCACCCAGGCTTGCGATGCTCCTAGCGCCACGTCGGCGACCAACGATGACTGCGATGACGCGGACAGCGACACGTATCCAGGAGCGGCATCTGAGGACTCTCCTACCGCTTGTATGACGGATGCGGATGGAGACGACTTTGGAAGCGATTCTGTGAGTGGAACGGTGCAGTCAGGAAGCGACTGCGATGATTCCAACTCCAGCATTAATACCGATGCCACGGAGATTTGCGATTCCTCGGACACGGACGAAGATTGTAACGGCGTGGCAGATGACAATGATTCCGGTGTCACGGGAACCACCACCTGGTACACCGATAGTGACTCAGATGGTGACGGAGACGAAAACGATGCTGGGGTTTCACAATGTGAGCAGCCCGCGAACACCTCTTCGACCAACCTTGACTGCGATGACTCGGACTCCAACCGCTTTGGAGGCAATACGGAGACCGCCGACGAGGAAGATGAAGATTGCGATGATCTTGTAGACGAGGGGTTCCGCTCGGAAGGTGACCTCGTGATCAGCGAGGTCATGGGAAATCCACAGGGGTTCAGTGCTGACATTACTCAGGGCCAGTGGTTTGAGGTCTACAACCCCAATGCCACGGTGGATTTCCACATGGGAGGCGTGGAGGTCTTCACCAACTGTGATGGCGCTGGAAGCAATTCCGCTTCGGATAGTTTTTTCATTCCCGTAGATGGGCTGGTAATCGGAGCCTTGGACTATGCTGTCTTCTGTCATTCGAGTTCGGCTGCGGGCGGCGCGTGTGACTACACATTTGGGGTGGACAATGGCACCACCAGCCTTGGTGCGAGCTACAACGAGGACTTTGATATTCAGACAAGTAATACCTGTCGGATTAGCCTCTATTTCGACAATCGGAGCATCATTCTGGACTCGGTATTTCCCCGAAACGGGACGGACGATTGGCCGGCTGTGGTCCAGGGCGTGGCCTACTGTCTCGATCCGACTACGTTGACCGCCGGCGGAAACAATTCGGGTACCAACTGGGGCTACCCCGATTCGACCGAGCTCTACGAGACCGGCAACTATGGCACCCCGGGTACTGCTGCCTCAACGTGTGGAACTACGGCCCCGTGAGGCTTGCCCTATTGCTTGCGGGTTCCATATGGGCCGGTGCGGCGCAGGCCAGCGAGTGCCCGCAACGCATCACACCCGATGCCTTTCGCAGCCGTGTAGAGGCCGTGCGCGAGCCGGTGGCTTTCGCGGACCCCGAAGCGCGAAAAGAGGTGGATGTGCTGGTGCGTATGCTGGAAGGCTGCGTAAACGGGCCTATTCGCCGAGAAGATATTGCAGCGCTCTTTCTGGCTCGAGGTGCGATTGAGATTCTTAGTGGTGCACCGACGGAGTGGCATATCAAGCTGGCCCGGGACCATCTGACCTGGGCGTATGTGGTGGGCAGCCGAGATGCCTGGGAGCCTATTTATGGTCCGCAGGTTGAAGAGATATTTGACGAGGTTTCAGGACACCTGCTTACCAAGGGAGTCTTGGACCTCTCCTTTCGGCAAGCCCCGGAAGCCCTGGTAGTGGACGGAGACCTGGTGCAGGGGGGGCGGCGCTGGGTGACCGCGGGCGCACACGTTGTTCAGTGGAAGGATTCCGATGGTTGGCACGGTGAGTTGGTAAAGCTGGCAGCCGAAGAAACTCGCGTGATCGGAGGTGGACGGGCCTCTCGAGAGCGGAGTTTGCTGCCTAGTGGAGGCGCGAAAGAGAGCACCTACCGCATCAAGTGGGGGCCTCAGCCCACAGGCTACTTGGGCGCTTCCGGGCGGTTCGGGGTGGATTTCGATCGTGTGGGGCATGAAACGGGTGCTCTTCAAGGAGGACACCTCTTCCCAGAGCTGCGCTTGGATGGGCATCTCCTGATCTATCGTTGGCTCTCCTTGCGCTTGAATGTAGTCGGCGGCTTGGGGGTGGATGGGGCACGGCCTCCCACCGAACGCAATGCCGGGTTGTCTCTGGGGGTGGGGCAGAAGAAGGATGATGTGCGTTGGGATGTCACGGTGGGCCCCGAATACAAGTCGGTGCCCAGGGCTATCTCCCAGCTTAGGGGGGAGAACGACAACCTGCGCCCGGTCTTTCAGACCGATGCGGCTGTTGCTGGAGGATTGAGGGCTCAGGTACAGCTCAGTGAGCTTCAACTGGATGCCCATGTCTCCGTGGTGCCTCTGCCCGTGTCAGGCGACTTGGGGCTGGGGTTCGATACCGGGGCTCGCTATCGGCTTGGGGAGAATGCTTTGTCACCGGTGGTTGGAGCCAGCATGGGGCGATTCAGCCGGCCTGGAGCGTCCATTGAGCCGGATGTCTATCGTTGGTTTGTGGTGGAAGGGGGTGTGCAATGGTCGTACTGACTGCATTGCTACTTCTTCAGGGCTGCCAGCCGTGGTGGAAGCTCGTGGAAGACTACGACGGTGATGGGTATTCCTCCGCCGAGGACTGCAACGATGCGGACGCCACAATTCATCCTGAAAAGGAAGAGGTCTGGTACGACTGCATTGACCAGAACTGTGATGGCAATGATGGCGACCAGGACCTCGACGGCTACAGCCCGGATGTCTTGTTTCGGTCCACCGGTGAGGAGCTTACCAACTATGTGGACCCAGAGTCGGAGGTCTACTGTGACCCGAGCCAGTTTGTGGCACAGGTTGGAACTGGCGACTGCTGGGACGACCCGGACCCCAACAAGGTCAAGTCGGGTTTTCGGCCTGTGTCCGGCCAAGGCCATGCGCAACTCACGGCCATCGAGGTGCACCCGGCTGCCGAGGATGCTCCCTACGATGGCGTAGACCAGAACTGTGATGGGGGGGGCGAGTTTGATGTGGATGGCGATGGAGAGAACAGCGCTTCTCATGTCGACTACGACGGCAACACCGGCTTGGATTGTGACGACACCGATCCTGGCGTGAATACGACGGCGGAGGAGGTCTGGTACAACGGCATCGATGAGAACTGTGACGGGAATGATGACGACCAGGATGGTGATTCATTTCCGAAAGGAGCCGACTGTAACGACCAAGACGCCGCAGCAAACCCCAACTCCCTCCAAGACGC
>JAYZDK010000204.1:0-14874 GCA_036337845.1 Myxococcota bacterium
GTGAATTCGACGCTCTGGTGGAGAAGCTGAAATCATGAAGAGAATCTGCGCTCTATTTGTCATGCTGATGCTGTTGGTGAGCACCCAGGCCGATGCAGCCTCCAGGAGACACCGCCGCGCTACCGACCAGACTCCAGCCATTGTTCAACAGGCGTTGTCTCTGGCTCAAGACAACCGTGCCGAAGCCATCCTCTTGCTTGAGGACTACCTCAAAAGAGGTACCAATCCTGACCTGGTCGGTATCGTCCGTATTCACGCTGGAGAGCAGCGTAGACTAGCAGGAGATCTACCCCGTGCCCGAGATCACTTCTCCAAAGCAGCAGAGGGAACTAGCCGAGACCCCAACCGACCCGCCGGCAACCTGGGCATGGCCCTGGTAAACATCGAGCAGTCGGCCTCAGGCAATGCCATGGCGACGCTACGCCTGGTACCCGAAAAAGGGATTCCTCACACCATGAACGCTGACCGCTTCCGGCTACTGGCCCTTGAGGCGCACGGACAGGCAAACAACCCACCTACCAACGGCGTAACCGAACTCTGCAAGAAGGCCCTTGCCTACGCGAAAGAAGACCGCCTCGTGCTGCAGCGGATCCAACTAGATCTCGCACCGCTGCTACCTGCAGAATCCATTCCCATGCCAGCCCCAGGTGCCGGCCTTTCCGCGGAACTCACCGCTCTGAATCGCGCGGAAGCGGCATTGTCGAGGGATGACTTTACTGAAACCCTGCGATTGCTCGATGCCATGCAAGCCGCCTTTCCCGAGAACGAGCATCAGCCTAGTGCAGACTGGCTCCGAAAACGAGCCGAAGCCGAGGACCCGTTTCATGCCCAACGAATCGGTGTCATGCTGCCGCTCAGCGGCCCTTATGGAGCCGCCGGGAACCAGGTGCGTCACACACTGGAGATGGCCCAGGAAGACAGTGGTGCTGGAATGGAGTTTATCTTCCGAGACACTGCCGGCTCCGTAGAAACCGCCACGGAGGTATTTGAAGCGCTGGTACTCGAGGAGGGAGTGGCCGCAGTGCTTGGACCACTGCTCAAGGATGTAGCCGTACCCATCGCAGAGACAGCCCAAATTGCTCGCGTGCCCCTGCTAGCACTGAGTCAAGCACCCGGAATCACCGAGATTGGAGACTGGGTCTTCCGAGGCATGCTGACCACCGAACAACAGGTAGCGTCTCTTCTAGCGCATGCAATGGGTGAGAGAGAGCTGAAACGATTTGCCATCATGGCTCCAGACAACAGCTATGGACAGACTTCCGTCGAGACCTTTACTCGACAGGTGGTGGAACAAGACGGTGAGATCGCTATCGCGATTTTCTACGACCCCGAAGCCAGCGACCTGCGAACCGCTGCTTCTGAGCTGGGACGCAAAGATTACAAGGCGCGCTGGAGAGAGTTCAAAGACCTCAAAGAAGAGGCCGAGGAAGTCGGGATGGATCCCGACAAGGTCGTGCTACCGCCAGTCGTAGATTTCGATGCCATTTTCATCCCAGACAGTGCCAGACGTGTCCCCCTGGTTGCATCCGCGCTGGCCTACGAGGAGTTTGCAATCGGGGCATTCAAGCCCAAGAAAGACATGACCGCCCTTCCACTCTTGGGCCTCAACGCCTGGCACAACGAGAAGCTCCCCGAACTTGGGGCACGCTATGTGCGCAACTCTCTTTTTGTGGATGCGTTCTCCGCCAACAGCACCAATCCTGATATCGAGGTCTTCGTCAGCCGGTACCGGGCAGTACTCAATCAGGACCCCGGTGTATTCGAAGCCCTGGTGTATGACATCGGAAGAATGGTGGGCGTCACCACAAGAATGAAACCCGAGTCTCGCCAAAACTTTCGAGAAGCCATGGCCGGCGTAGGCCTTTCCAAGCCCGTGGCCGGTGGCGGGAGCTTCGGAGACAACCGAGAGGTAGAGCGCACGCTACTGGTGTTTACAATCGACAAAGAAGGAATCCTCGAAGTAGGCCAAGACCGAAACGAGATTCCCACCGAATAGCCAATCAGGTATTCTCCAACCAAACCGATGAACGAAGACCCTGGCGAATCATTCGTCATTGAAACACTGACCCGAAGCACCCGACCCGTTCCGGGATGGCTTCTGCATGGGCCAGGCGATGATGCTGCGCTGTTTCAAGATGGGTCCGCACTGACCGTGGACGCTATGGTCGAGGGCGTACACTTCAAGCCCGACGCGAAACCAGCCGATGTAGGCGCCAAACTTGCGGCCGTTAATGCCTCGGACCTGGCCGCTACAGGAGCCACGCCTGTGTGGGGCCTCCTGACCCTGTCTCTACCCAATCCCTTGGATGAGTCCTGGGTCGAAGGATTTGCCGGAGGGCTACTACAAGCACTCAGTGAGATGGATGCACACCTCGTGGGGGGAGACACCACGCGTTCTCCCGGCCCTATCCATGCGAGCCTCTCCATGGGTGGAAAGGTGAGCGGGAACGCACTGACCCGAGCCGGTAGCTCACCCGGGGAAGATGTCTGGGTCAGTGGCGTACTGGGAGATGCTGCCGCTGCATTTTCGCACCCCGACGCACCGTCTTGGGTACATTCCGCACTTGTTCGCCCCGAACCACCACTCCGACTCGGCCCAGCCTTGTCGGCAGACGGGCTCGCCACAGCGGCCATGGATCTTTCCGATGGCTTAGGCCGCGACCTCTCCCGGCTCTGCGCAGCCTCAGGTTGTGGAGCCGTGATCGACCCGAAACGCCTGCCTTGCTCAAGCTGGCTTTCCGAGAACGTCGCTGATCCCGTTCCCTACCAGGTCGGCTTTGGAGAAGACTACCAGCTGCTCTTCACAGCACAGAAGGCACACAGAGAAGACATACTCAGGCTTGGGGAGCACCTGGGCCTGCAACTGACTCAGATCGGACGCACCGTTTGTGGAGGCGGCGCCCGACTGACAGGACGCGACTGGCCTCCAGTCTGGACTCACTTTTCGGAGAAGGCGTGAATCCAGCGGAAGCTACAGGCCTGGCGCCATTGGTGGGCATCCCTATCGTGATCGCTCTGCTGTTCTTCTCTGCGTTCTTTTCCGGCTCCGAAGCTGCACTCTTTTCGTTGCAGCCGATCGAGCGCGAAAACATGGAGCACAAAGGACGAACCGGACGTCTCGTCGCCCGCCTGCTCAGCTCTCACCGACGAACCCTCGCATCCGTCCTCATGGGCAACGAACTCGCCAATATCAGCCTCGCCACCGTGTGTGCGAGCCTCACGCTGACGCTCCTACCTCAGTATCCCTGGGCCAACATCTTGATCGCGACGCCACTGTTGGTGCTCTTCGGGGAGATCACACCCAAAGCAATCTCGCTCCGGTACAACTCGGTGATCTCCCGCTTTGTGGCCATGCCACTGACTGCCTGGGCAAAGCTGGTCGCACCCATTCGCTGGCTGATCACCCTGATATCCAACTCGATTCTGTACCTGCTGCGGGTAGACGGCGGAAACCTGATCAGTGCCATTGGAGAACAACAACTCCGCCGCCTGATCGACGAGAGCCATGAGGCCGGAACCATCGGAGAAGTGGAACAAGAGCTCATTCACCGCGTATTCGAATTCTCGGACATCCCAATCTCTCGCCTGATGACACCGAGGCCGGACCTGGTCTCCATCCCATTGTCGATGCCCTACGCCAAGGTGATTGAGCTGATCCGAACTGAGAAACGCTCCCGGATTCCTGTGTACAAAGGGAGACCCGACAACATCGTCGGCGTGCTCCTGACCAAGGACCTACTCCGATTCACAGGCGGAGCCCCTCCTACACCCCGATACCTAAAACGACTGCTTCAAACCCCCTACTTCGTACCCACCACAAAGAAGGCGGATGATCTGCTGGAAGAGTTTCAGCGATATCGAACCCACCTGGCACTTGTGGTCGACGAGCACGGCTCCCTCGCCGGCCTAGTCACCCTCGATGACCTGCTTGAAGAGCTCGTGGGTGAGGTGCTCGATGAAGATCAAGACAGCATGGAGGTCGAGCGCATCCAGTCCAATATCTGGACCATCAGCGGCAGTATGGACCTACAAGACTTCGCCGAGGAAACTGGCTTGGAGGTCCCCGCCGGGGATTACCACACGCTCGCTGGGTTCGTGTTTACCGCAATGGGCCACCTTCCGGACAAAGGAGAGTCCATCCAGCACGCCGGCACTACGTATGTGGTCAGCGGCATCGAGCAGCACCGGATTACAGAAATCACCGTTTACATGAACCATGAGGGGGAAGAATGAGCTTGAGTCTCACGCTATTCCTCATCCTGTTGTTCCTGATTGGTGAGGGTTTCTTCTCGGGTAGTGAAATCGCATTGGTTTCAGCGAACCAGCTCCAACTCAAAGTCCGCGCTGAGGAAGGTCACCGTGGGTCGAGCCTTGCGCTTCAGTTGTTGCAGCGCCCCGAATTTCTCCTGGGTACCTGTCTGATGGGTACCAACCTCTGCACCGTCGGAGCCTCGACGGTGGCCACCATTCAGTTTGCGCACACCTTCGCGAACAACGGAGAAATCGGAGTCGCACTCTCTCTCTTTCCGTTCATCCTGCTGTTCGGGGAGTTGATTCCCAAGAGTGTCTATCGCGAACACGCAGACTTTCTTGTGACCCGGATTGTCTTCCCGTTGAGAGTCTTCTCCATTCTCTTCACGCCGATACTCCTCACACTCGAAGCCATCACGACTCGCCTGTTCCGAGTTCTCAAGCTGGATAATGCCCCAGAAGACACCCCGAGCCGAGAAGACCTCCAGCGCCTGTTGGACGAGAGCGAGACCGTAGTCATCGATGAGGACGAACGGGAGCGGATCCAGCGGGTGTTCGCCTTTGGAGAGTCCACGGTAGAAGACGTGATGGTCCCACTGATCGAGGTGGTCATGGTTGCCGAGAACGACACAGTCTCCGATGCAATCACCGCTATTGTCGAGCATGGTCACTCATGGTTGCCGGTCTACGAGGGCCGCGTAGACCACGTCATCGGCGTGCTTCATCATTCCGATCTGCTCAGGCTTGAAGACACAGAGTGTGCCGTTCACAGCGTGATGCGTCCCGTAAGCTTTGTACCGGAAACCAAACCTGTAGAAGGCCTGTTTCGAGAGTTCCGAACAAACCGCCGCCGCCTGGCCATTGCGGTAGACGAGTATGGAGGAGCGGTTGGGCTGGTGACCAGCGAGGATCTCCTTGAAGAGATTGTCGGTGAGATCGATGACGAGCATGACAGCCGCATCCGAAAAGTGCGAAAAGTCGGCCCGCAGACCTGGCTGGTGAACGCCCGCATTGAAGAAGAGGTTCTAGAAGACGCCACGGGCTTCCTGCTCCCCGAGGGAGACTACGAAACCCTGGCTGGTTTCGTACTCATGAGGTTGGGACACATTCCCCAAGTCGGGGAACGACTCGCCGAAGGAGATTGGTGGATCGAGGTGACGAGAGCGACAGAACGCGCCATCCTTGAGATGAAACTCATCGAGCCTCCCCCGGAGAAAAAATGAAGGCGATTCTTCTCGATGCAGACTGGGACCCACGCCCCGACTACCCTCTCACCGAGGCCGAGTCGGTTTCTCGACTGGCCCGTATGGCCAGCGCGACCTGGCGTAATCCTCGGTTCACCGAGACCACGCTCGAAGACCCCACGCCTGGACCGGGCGAAGTGGTGGTGCAAGTGGGAGCTTGTGGCGTATGTGGGTCGGACACCCACTGCTATGAGAGCGATGAAGAAGGCTATGTCATCTTTTCTGGGCCCGCCCGATTGCCGGTGGTGCCGGGTCACGAGTACGCCGGAGAGGTAGTCGCGGTCGGGCCGGATGTGCACGAACTCGCCCCAGGAGACCTGGTCACCGCTGAGGGGATGCTCTACTGCGGTCGCTGCTCTACGTGTCGGGAAGGCCGGCCCAATCAATGTCCCCATCTCAACATGGTGGGATTTTCGAGCCACGGAGCCTACGCCGAGTACATCACAGTCGAAGAACGTTTCTGCTGGAAACTTGGAGGGTTGGCAGAACGAACCGGAGATGTACAACGCACTCTGGAGCTCGGCGCCCTGGTAGAGCCCCTCGCCTGTGCCTACAACGGCATCTTTGTCGCTGGACGCGGAATGCGGCCAGGCGCCCACGTGGTGGTGTACGGGTGCGGCCCTATCGGCTTGAGTGCTATCGCCCTCGCACGTACGGCAGGCGCGGCAACCATCACCGCGTTTGACGTCGTCCAGGCCCGATGTGAAGTCGCGCTATCTTGTGGCGCCGACAGCGCTCACAACCCCAATACTCTGAGCGCCAACGGGACCTCTCCCGCAGACGTGGTCCTGCAAGCCACCAAAGGAGGCGGCGCAGATCTCCAAGTGGAGTGCGCAGGAGCTGCGCTAACCACCCTTCCAGAGATCGAGCGCTGTTTTGCTCCCGGCGGAACCATGATCTACCTGGGTCGCACAGGGGAACGCGCACCGGTCATGCTCGACATCCTGGTTTCCGGTGCCGCCTCCATTGTGGGCAGCCGGGGACACGCTGGACAAGGCTGCTTTCCTCGCATCATACGCTTGCTGGAAGAAGACCGGCTTCCCATCGCACCGATGATTACCGCTCGCCGTCCCTTCGCCGACGCCCTGGAAGCAGTGGAGCAGAGCTGCAACCGAGTCGACGGAAAAATCCTCCTGGTATACCGATAGGCTCTCGTCCATATTGACCCAAACGGGTAGAACTTGGTAATCCAACTCCTCCTCTGTCCCGAGAAACCCTGATGTCCACCGCGATCGGTATCGACCTTGGCACCAGCCGAACCATGGCGGCCGTCATGGAGGAAGGCCGGCCTCGCATGCTCACCGATGGTGTGAGAGGTGTTCCTTCCGTGGTCGCCGTGGACTCGGAAGGAAAAACCCTGGTGGGCGAAGCCGCGCTGGCTCAGGAAGCCCGAGACCCCAAAAGTGCCATTCGAGCCTCAAAGAGACTCTTGGGACAATCCATCAAAGGACCGTCTGCAGACCTGTTCACCTATGAAATCTCCACAGGACCGGATGCGGCCTTGTTGGTACATCTCAAAGACAAGATCCTCACTCTTGAGCAGGTCTCCGCCTCGATCCTTAGTCACATCACGGAGCTTGCCACCCACGAAATGGGCCATCCTCCCTCCGGGGTCGTGGTGACAGTGCCGGCCTACTTCAACGAGCGGCAACGACAAGCTGTCCGACAAGCTGCAGAAATCGCCCAATTGAAGGTAATCGGACTACTCAACGAACCCACTGCAGCCGCTCTCGCGCATGGCTTGGGAAGAGAGCTCAATCAACGAGTTCTGGTGTTCGACCTGGGAGGCGGCACATTCGACCTTTCTGTGATCGACATCCAAGGATCAATCTACGAAGTGATCGCCACAGGTGGGGACACCGCGCTCGGCGGCGTCGACTTCGACGATCGGGTCTTGGAACATCTACTCCACCACCTCGAAACCCTGCATGGTCCCGACGCCCCCCACGACCTGGAGGTGAGCCGTATTCTGCGCGAACTCGCAGAGCGCGCCAAGATAGCGCTCTCATCCGTAGAAGAGACTCGGATTTTCCAGGAAGACCTTGGCGCAAGCCGGGTCTCATTGGACCTCCAACTCAACCGGAAAGAGCTGGAAGCGCTCACCGAAGACCTGGTTCAGCGAACCTTGGAGGTGACCACACACGTACTGAAGCAAGCCAACGTGCCACTCGACAGCTTTGACGAGCTGCTGCTGGTTGGCGGCCAGAGCCGAATGCCCCGAATCCGAGAGGAAGTTCGAGCCCTGTTGGGCATGCCCGTTTCCAGTCGGGCAGATCCCGACGGAGCTGTCGCCACGGGTGCTGCTGTGTTGGCCTGGTCCTTGTCACAAGAGAGCCCCGGGTCTCCCGATGTCACCGAGATTCTGCCGTTGTCCGTTGGCGTCGGACTGCCAGGCGGCCGCATGCAACCCTTGTTTGAGCGAGGACTCCAGCTGCCCGCCGAAGCCAGCGTGACCCTGACCACCCACAGTGACAATCAGACCTCCATTCGCCTGACCCTCTACCAAGGACAGAACGAATTCGTTCGCAACAACGCATTTATCGGACACTTCTCCTTCGGCGGACTCCCCGCACAAGCAGCCGGAAGTGTCTTGCTCGACCTCACTCTTCACCTGGACGCCAGTGGACTCCTTTCGATTACGGCCATCGATCGAAACAATGGCCAACAAGTGGCCTGTGAGGTTCAGCTCCACGAAACAGCCGAGAAGCCCACCGAACCCGCGCCACCGACCGAGGCACCCGCCCCCCCCGCCGAACCCGAGCCTCCAGTAATCGAGGCCTATGTACCTCCAGAGGACGAGGATCCTTCCGATGCTCCGGACCCCCCCGGAATGCAAATGCAACCCGAGGAACCTGAGTCCACGACAGCCCCCCCTGGACTGGAAGACCTGGAGCACCCTCCGCCCCCTCCTTCCACCGAAGGTGAGAACCAGGTGCTTCCCGGCGCCGCCGTACCTTACTCCCGGCTGCAAGGACTTCTGGACCGACTGACCGGATGGCTCAGGTCGTTGTTCGGTGGCTGATCTACAACAAGTGCTTCGTTCAGGACTCCGGGTCGTCCTGGTGAACCCCATTCATCCCGGCAATGTCGGTGCAACTGCGCGAGCCATGAAGAACTCCGGGCTGCGGCAGCTTGTGGTGGTATCGCCACTGCAGTTCGACATGGAGCGGGCACGCTGGATGGCCGGAGGTGGGCGCGATGTTCTCGACCAGGCTCGCTTCGTGTCTACCGTGGCAGAAGCGGTCTCCGACTGCCAGTTCGCTATCGGATGTACCGCACGGTCACGCCGCTGGGACTGGCCCGTTCTGGAGCCCGAAGAACTCGCCGAGAAAACCATGTCCACCGATGGCCCCATTGCCATCCTATTTGGTCGAGAAGACATGGGTTTAGACAACGATGCTCTACTGCAATGCCAGGCACTTCTAAAAATCCCCACAGACGGAGAACCTTCTCTAAACCTCTCTCAAGCCGTTCTGCTGGTTTGCCAGGCGGTTTTTCGTAAGGCTGTTGCGTTGGGGTGGGAGCCCGAAGAAGAGGCCCGTCAAGGTCCGCGCTCCGCTGGGCGGGAGCGCCCGGGCAAGCCCAAGACTACTCAGCCCGATCCTGTCGCTACTCTGGATGCTCAGTCCCTGCTCCTGACCGAGGCGATGCGATTGCTCGAACAAACAACGTACATGGTGGGTCAGAATGACGAGCAGGTACGGGTCACCCTTGGAAACCTCCTTCAACGGGCAGCGCCCACAGAAAAAGAGGTTTCGATACTTCGCGGGATGTTCAAAAAGACTGCCTGGAGCTTGGAGAACCCCTCCAAGGGCGACTAAATCCCGCTCCTGGCCTCCCGTGCGACGTCCAGCATCTCCGGCTGATCGGTGTAATCCGCGAGCAGAAGGTCGTAGACCTTTCGAGCTTGCGCTTCCTCACCCGAACGCCTGAGTGCCTGAGCTTTTCCAAGGAGCGCTTGCGCCTGGTAGAAGCGGTCCGAGGTGCCATCCAACACCGCATCCGACAACGTCACAGCACGTTTGTACTCACCACGCTGCCGCGCAACCTCGGCCATACCCAGACGCGCTTGTGAAGCCGCCTCTTCCTGAGCGCCATAGGTCTCAAGCACGCCCTCCCATTCCTGCTGGGCCTCATCAAGCTCCTCATTCGCCATTAGCGAGGCCACTCGGACCTGTGTGACCGAAGCCACCCAACCCGCACCTAAATCAGACACATCCAGATCTTTCAACAGATCGATGGCCTGTTCGGGGCGTCCTTTTTCCAAGAAAATCGAAGCCATGTTCAGGCGAGACTGAAGCTTGACTTCCTGGTCCACACTTTCTCGTTCCACCTTTCGAAGGGCAAAGAACGCCTCATCCATCTGACCTTGTTCCAATAGGATCCCTGCCGCATTGAGCTCAGCCCAAGCCCGCTGGGTGGGATCAGATGAATGAACCGCCACCTGCCGATAGAGCCCGCGAGCCGTTTCCAGGTCTCCCGATGACCTCAACACCCCAGCCAGGCCATTTCTGGCGGTGGCTGTGGCCGACACATTGGCTGGATAGTCTCGCAGGATAGCCTCATAGATCTTGCGGGCCTTGGCCTGGTCTCCGGATTGTGTCCAGACCTGCGCCAACTGTTCCAGACGCCAAACCTCCGAGCCCACATCCGGCCCCTTCATGCCCTCGTAGCGACGGATGGCCGCTCGGAGCCTTCCTTCCAAACGATCCACATCGGCCAGTCCCATTTCAGCCTCGAATACAGCTTCTGCAAAGCCTGAGTAGTCCTGAATGACGCTTGAATAGGTGATTTGAGCCGCATCGCCATCTGCTGCAGCCACCTGGGCTCTGCCCACAGAGAGCAACATCGAGGCTTTCGTCGAGCTGTCTGAGGTCGTCTCCTCCAACAACCGATAAGAGGCGATAGCCTCCGTGTAATCGCCCCTGTTGAGTTGCTCGTGGGCAATCTCCAGCCGCGCCATCAAGGTTGCATCCTCATCATCGCCCGCGCTCTGAAGTAGCGTCTGTGACAAGGCCAAAGCCTCCTCACCGCGCCCCAGCCCCTTGAGCGCTTTGACACGCAACTGAGTCAGCGAAACCCTTCCTGTGGCGTCGTCTATTCTCTCCCCCCAGCGCTCACCCAGTGCCACTGTCGATTCCAGGTTGCCTTGTGCGAGGTGAACCCTGGCCAAACCCAAGACAATCTGCCACTGCACCTGAGGGTCCACATCTTCAGACTCCATCAACTGAAGATACGCATCCAACGCTTCATCGAGTTGCCCCCCAAGCTCGGACAACTCCGCCAGTGCAAGCCGGATCTCCACCTTGCGAGTCGGCATGACAGCCTCTTCCAAGAGCGACTCGTACTCCACTTTCGCCCGTGCGGTTTCGAACCGACGCATGAAAATCCCAGCCATGGCCATACGTGCCGAGAACCCCGCTTCGTGACCTGAAGGCAAGGCATCGACAAACCTGGCGTACGCCTTCATCGCTTCGTCATCACGTCCTGCATCCAGGAAAGACTCCGCCAGTCCCTCCAACCCCTCGGCTCGAAGCGCTGGGTCTACGGCTTCCTTGGACACCCGCTCATACAAGCTGCGACAGCGCTCGTGCTCGCCCCTCGACTCGGAGACCCGAGCCAGCCCTAACAAAGCCAAAGCCGCGGCCTCAGGATGGCCGCCGTGTGTTTCCAGAATGGAGTTGAAGGCCAACTCAGCATCCACGAGCCTGCCTCCCTGCAACAATGCATCTGCGATCGCAGCCTCCAGGACAAGCTTCTGGTCCCCCACTCCCGCCTCGACGAGAAGTGCACGATAGGCCCGCACCGCCTCGGGGTACTTGCCCTCTCTCACCAGAAGCTCTGCGAGCTGCGGCCGGGTAGTCTCAGCAGCAGAAGAGCCTGGATATTCATCCACAATTCTCTGGTAAAGCGCCCGGGCCCCGGAAACATCCCCGCGTGATGTGATGTCCTGCGCCTGCCCCAGAAGTGCCTGCGCTGCCATCTCTTCCCCACCAGCCCCAATCAGCTCCCTCAGCATCGCTTCCCCTTCCGCTTCACCCTCCATTCCGTGCATGGTTCTGGCCAAGGTCAGGCGAGCAGCCTCCACAGCATCTCGGTCACCTGTATGCTCGGTAAGGACCCGCAGATAGATTTCCCGGGCCATCTTGTGTTCCCCCATCGCCTGAGCCACCTGCCCCTGGAGCAGGAGAGCCCGGGCGTGAACATCCGGGGAAACATTCCGAGCACGCAGCTGTTCGAGCAAGTCCCAAGCACTCTCCAGCCCCCCCTGCCTGAATGTCAGGCCGGCCATGGACAACAACACCTTGCCATCCACATCTGGATACTCTGGGTAGCGACGACGCAACTGTTTATAGATTTCAAGGGCGCTGGTTCCATCCCCCTGAGACTCGTAAAGCCGTGCCTTGCCCACCAGCAGCTCCACTCGCTGATTTTCGTCCAGCGGGAAGTCTTCCACGCGCTCCAGCGCCTCAAGCGCCTCTTCATACTCCCCTCTGGCCCCAAGCAGCTCAGCCATGGAACGGTTCACCGCCAACAGGACACCTGGGTTGTCTGGATACCGTTCCAACACGTCCTGCTGAATCACCAACGCCCGGTCTGGAAACCCCAGCCGCTTGCTGGCATCCGACAAGCCCACAAGACTTCTGGCCATGTGGTCCGCGCTGAGGTCTCGCCGGGAGGTCAGCGACTCCCACGCCGCTACTTCCTCTTCCAGACGATCCGCAGCCCCCAAGACCTGGGCCATGCGAATCTTCACCTCGGCCTGCAGATCCTGGGTGTCCGCTACCTCCAGCGCGCCCTGGAGCTGCTCCAGCGCCTCATCCACACGCTCGGCTTCTGCCAGCAGCAGCGCAATCTCAAACATGTAGAGCACACGATCCTGGGGAGTCTGGGAACGTTCCACCAACGCCGTATACCGGTCGAGCGCTTCCTCCATGTCCCCGCGCTCTGCATCCTGAATTGCTCGTCCCTCCAGCTCCGCGTCTGTAAGGTTCTCCAAGCTCACAAACCGCAGCCCGAGATACCCGGCCAGCGTCATCACAAGCACCACAGCAACCAGTCCCGCAAGCCGGGACAACTCCATGTTGCCCGTAAAACGAGCCAAGGAGATGACAGACCCTTTCGCTCCCCGCTCCCGCAGCGCACGCAGTGCTGCCGCATCAAGCCCGAGAGAGGCATCAATATCCGCCCCTTGGACGTCCACTGCCTCCATTCGCGCACCAGCCAGATCCGTTTGCTCCAACAAGCACTCGCTAAGATCGGTGTCCGCCAGGTCGACATCCACCAGGCGTGCCGCTGACAGGTCTGCTCCCCCCAAGCGTGTTCCCCCGAAGTGAGCCTCCCGGAAATCAGCACCGATCAGCCGTGACTGCTGAGCCTCGAAGCCCTGAAGGTCAGCACCGCGCCAACTGGAATCCTCCATCAGAGCGGCATGGGCTGTGGCTCCAAGTAGACTTGCCCGATTCAGCTTGGCCCGACGCAGAGAAGCACCATTGAGGCAAGCGCCCGCGAGACAGGCCTCCGAAAAATCCACCTTATCCAGCTTTGAATCGGACAGATCAATGCCCGTGAGATCCCGTCCAGAAAGGTCCGCGCCGCGCAAATCGACCCCTTCGAGCTGCGCTCCGGCCACCACGGCCGACAAATCCCGTTCCGGTCGCGCAAACCACTGAAGAAGCCTGGCGAACTTAGACGGACCCGTGGACTGTGGCAGAGCATGGTCTTCTGTGTCGAGTTCTTCTGTGTCGAGTTCTTCTGTGTCGAACGAGCCGTCCTCCGTCTCGACTGCGGGAGAATCCAAGGGCTCCGGGTCATCCGGTTCCAAAGGAGGCGTCACCAACTCTTCTACCGGCTCAGGGACCGTCTCAACCTGGAGCGCCGGACTGACAACCTCCCGCTCTTCGCTGGGGATCGCCTCTTCACTGGGGATCGCCTCTTCACTGGGGATCGCCTCTTCACTGGGGATCGCCTCTTCTTCTGTGGCGGCAACCTGCTTCCGGTTTCCTCGAAACCACTCAAGTGCGGAGTCCAGAAGCGTACCCACCTGGGCTCCAGCATTCTCCAGTTCCTGACGCACTTCAGGCCCCACCTGGCGCACCCCTCGCACCCGCATCCCCACCGCCCGAACATCGTCGAGAACCACCCCTTCCAGCCCCGGTCGCGTCATCTGTGAACGTCGCAGGTCCGCCCTGGAAAAGTCCACTCCACGAAAGTCTACTCCGTGCAGGGTAGACCTTGAGAGTGCAGCGTCCACAAACTGCGCACGGGCGAGGTCCACCGACTCAAACACAGCGCCAACGAGATCGCTACCCGTGTAGTCGGCCCGAGTCATCGACCCCGAGTCCACATGCAAACCCGCCCCCCGAACCTCCACCCAAACAGCCCCGGCTCCACTCACCCTGGAGACGCGCGCACTCTCCAAAATAGCTCGGGAAAAGTCCGCCCTCTCGCACTCCACTCGATTGAGTTCGCAGCGAGACAAGTCCGCCTCCATCAAGAGACAGTCCGACAGATTGACATGGTTGAGTCGAGCCAGTACCAATCGCGCTCTCTGTAGGTCGGCGCCTTCAAAACGGACACGGTCGAGATCAGCCCTCTCCAGATTGGCCTCAGCCAGGCAGGCCTCGGAGAGGTCCACATCCAGCATGACCGCCCCACTGAGATCAGCCCCCCTCAGACTGCGGCCACGGAGGCTTACTCCGCGAAACACCCGTCCGTTGAGATCAGCCCCCTCCTGGTCCAGCTCGTCCAGCATAGATTGCAGGAGCTTTTTCGGAAGGTTTCCAGTGCGCAAATCCATCACAACATGATATCTGGCGGAGCGGGTGGCATGAACCTTGCTTTCTACAGTAAATGTCTCTTTGGGAGCACTTTTCCACTTGAGACGGGTTTTTTGCTCAAAAAAGGTTCCTGGATAGGAGAAAACTTGAGATAATCTCTTGACGTGTCCAGACTGCCCTCACGGTGCAGCGCACGTTCTACAGAGCTTATCTCCCGTTTTATCGCCGCTTTCAGGCCGCTTCTTCGGAGTCCATGATGGACATGATTCAAATCCAAGGCAGCCATCGGCTATCAGGACATGTGCCTATCTCAGGCGCAAAGAATGCAGCCCTTCCAATTCTCATGGCCACATTGGTCGCTCCGGGTGAACACCACTTGGAGCGAATCCCCGAACTGGTGGATGTTTCCACGACCTTGTCTCTGTTGGGACGACTGGGCTGTCCGTCCTTGTTTTCGGATGAGAAAGTACAGCTCGACACAAGTCGTTTGTGCTTCTGTGGAGCCCCATACCACCTCGTCCGGGAGATGCGAGCCTCCCGTCTCGCGCTCGGTCCCCAGCTGGCGCGCAGCGGCGAAGCCCCAGTGTCCGTTCCGGGAG
>JAYZDK010000205.1:0-11597 GCA_036337845.1 Myxococcota bacterium
GCATGACAATTAGAGCGCAGATTCTCTTCATGATTTCAGCTTCTCCACCAGAGCGTCGAATTCACGGCGCTGCGGATGATCTGAGGGCTTGATGCGCTCGCTGAACACACGAACAGCCTCTTCTTGGGCGGGAGTCAATCCTGTTGGAATGTCGACCATAAGCTTGATGTGTTGGTCTCCACGATCACCACTGCTGACTTTCGGTAGCCCCTTTCCAGAGAGCCGGAGCACCTTGTCGGGTCGTGTGCCCGGTGGGATTCGAATTGTGGTGACGCCATCGAGTGTGGGGACTCGAAACTCGCATCCCAGGGCGAGCTCATCCACGGTCAGGGGTACTTCGCAAATGATGTCGGCGCCGCGGCGGCGAAACAGGGAGTGGTTTTCGACATTGATCACCACAAGTAGATCGCCTGCAGGACCTGTTCCTCGGCTGTCGTTTCCACGGCCTCGGAGCTTGAGTTTCTGACCGGTGGCGACTCCTGCTGGAACCTGAACTTTGAGCCGGTCTTCGCTTCCATGTCGGCCCTTGCCATCGCAGCTGCGGCAGCTCTTGACTCGGACCCAACCCTGCCCGTCACACCGGGCGCAGGCCTGGCGCAAGAGGCGGCGGGTTGAGGAGCGTCCGGTGCCCGAGCAGGGCTCACATGCTTTTTGTCCGCCGTCTGGGTCGGCGCCGGTTGCACTACACCGCTTGCAGCTGACCTGTCGGGGCACGTGAATGGTCCGGCTGGCCCCGGTGGCCACTTCTTCCAGTTCGACTGTGAGGGTGTAGCGCAGATCCTCTCCAGGATCGGTATCTCGACGCTTACGGAAGAAGCCTCCAAAGGCTTCGGACAGAACCTCTCCGACTTCTTCGGGGGTCGGTGGGCGCCCACTTGGATGATAAAAGGGTCCCAGGCGGTCATATCGATTGCGCGACTCCGGCTCTGAGAGGGTTTCGTAGGCCTCGTTGACCTCGTTGAAACGCCTTGTGGCTTCTTCGTCTTCCGGATTCCTGTCCGGGTGGTACTGCATCGCCAGCTGGCGATAGGCCTTCTTGATCTGCTGGGGCGCGGCATCTCGCTGGATGCCTAGCACGTTGTAGTAGTCGGGTCGGACCAAGGCAGTGTCCCTGTCAGGGAGATTCAACTAACCCGGAGGCTGTGTGGATGGCCATACCAGTTGGCCTCAGTCGCTTGCCCCTGCATGTTCTTCATCCATTCCAGCGTCATCGAACCCGTCATCGCCATCATCGGAAGTGGAGTAGATGGACTCGGCCAGGCGTTGCGCTGCGAGTGAAAGCGCATCCTTGGCATCCAGGAGCACGTCGAGATCACCGCTTTCCAGGGCCGATTCCGAGGTGTCCAGGGCTTCGATGATGAGCTCTCTGTCGGTTTCGTTGAGGCCGTCCCCGAATTCTTCAAGTGAACGGCCCGTGGTGTACAGCAGTCCGTCGAGATCGTTTCGTGCTTCTGCGAGGTCACGACGATTGCGGTCCTGGTCCCGGAAGATTTCAGATTCCTGGAGCATCATGTCGATCTCTTCATCGGAGAGCCCGGAGTGCGAAACAATGCGCATCTGCTGGGCTTTGCCAGTTCCAAGATCCTTGGCCTTTACGTGCATGATTCCGTTGGCATCCAACTCGAAAGTGACCTCGATCTCTGGCAGGCCGCGAGGAGCGGGGGGAAGCCCGTGCATCTCGAGGCGACCCAGAGACTTGTTGTCATCCGACATTTCACGTTCTCCCTGGAGAACGTGAACCCGAACCATGTCCTGGTTGTCCAGGGCCGTGGTGAACACTTTGGATTTCTTACAGGGAACCGTTGTGTTTCTCGGGATGATCGGCTCAAAAAGACCACCAGCGGTCTCGATGCCCAGGGTCAGTGGGGTCACGTCGAGCAGTAGTACGTCTCGAACCTCTCCGGTGAGGACCGCGCCTTGGATTGCGGCACCGATCGCCACCACTTCATCTGGATTGACATCGGTTTCTGCAGCTCGGCCGAAGATCTCCTCGACGCGGTCTCTGACGCGCGGCATGCGGGTCATACCACCGACCAATAGGACAGCGGTGAGTTCACTGGGCTGCATGTTGGCGTCTTCAAGGGCTTGCTTACAGGGGATGGCCAGACGCTCGATCAGGTCTGAGGTCAAGTCTTCAAGCGCTTCGCGAGTAAACGAACGTTTGAGGTGCACAGGCCCAGCGTCCCCTGTGGCAATAAAGGGGAGGTTGATTTCGGTCTTCTCGGTGCTGGATAGCTCGTGTTTTGCTTTTTCTGAGGCTTCCTTGAGCCGCTGCATTGCGACGACGTCTCCGGACAGGTCGATGCCACTGTCCTCTTGGAAGCTTTCCATGAGCCACATCACGATTCGGTTGTCGAAGTCTTCTCCGCCCAGGTAGGTGTCGCCATTCGTGGAGCGGACCTCGAACACGCCATTCTCAAGCTCAAGCACGGAAATATCGAAGGTTCCTCCACCCAGATCGAACACGGCGATACGTTCGTGCGTGTCTTTGCCAAGGCCGTAGGCCAGAGCAGCGGCGGTGGGCTCGTTGATGATTCGCTGAACCTCCAGTCCTGCGATTCGGCCAGCATCTTTTGTGGCCTGCCGCTGACTGTCGTTGAAATAGGCGGGCACTGTGATGATGGCTTTCTCTACCGTCTCGCCGAGGTAGGCCTCGGCGGTTGCCTTCATTTTCTCTAGGATGATGGCGCTAATCTGTGGGGGTGAGAGGTCTTGGTCGCTACAACGAACCCAGGCGTCCTCTCGCTCCGAGGGGACGATGGGATAGGGCACGAGGGATGCAATCTCGGCGACTTCTTCGTCGTCGAACCGGCGCCCCATCAAGCGCTTGACCGCAAACAGGGTTCGTTCTGGATTGGTGACAGCTTGTCTGCGAGCGATTTGGCCGACGAGTCGGTCGCCCTCAGGTGTGAAGGCCACTACGGAAGGCGTTGTGCGTGTACCTTCCTCATTTGGGATCACGACGGGGTCGCCATCTTCCATGATGGAGACGCAAGAATTGGTCGTGCCTAGGTCGATTCCGATTACTCTGGACATGGGCTACGCTCTCGGCAGTTCAGGCGTGGGAAATGTACCACGTTGGGCCTGTTTTCGGTGAGCTTACTCTTCTACTGGTGCCGTGTCGGCAGCGTCTTCGGTTGTATTGACGCTCACGCGTGCGGCGCGGAGTAGCCGTCCGTTCAGGGAGAAACCTTCTTGGAGTACCTCTACAATGGTTCCCGGCGGAAAGTCGGGATTGGAAACTCTTGCGATGGCTTCGTGCTTTTCAGGGCTGAAGGCGTCGCCGAGTTCGGTGGTAATGCGTTGCAGTCCTACTTGGTTCAGGGCGCTTTCCAACTGGCCCAGGGTCATCAGCAGGCCTTGCACGAATTGATCGTCTTCGAAGCCATCGGGCACGTGCTGTGTGGCGCGGTCGAGGTTGTCGAGTACTGGGAGCACTGACTTGCAGATTTTATCTGCGGTGTTGTGCTGTACCTCGTTCACTTCCCGTTTTTGGCGTTCCTTGATGCGGCGGGTTTCGTCATTCACTTCCTTGAGTGTTCCTCGGAGTTCCCCAACCAGCTTCTCGTTGCTGGCCGCATTGTCTCGCGCGTCTTGCAGCTCCAACTTGAGCGAGCCCATGTTGTTGCCTTCTCGCTTGGCCTTCATCTGGGCCAGTTTCTGCTCGTCCTGGGCCGAGCGGGCTTTCCTCTTGGCCTCGGTGAGCTCGTTCTGGAGCGTTTCGATGCGCGCCACGAGCTTCATTTCTACGCCGGATGGGCGGCTTGAGTCCGGTTCTGAGCTTGCAGTGGGCTCGGAGGTTTCGATTTCGATCTCAAACTCTTCTTCCTCCAGCGGTTCGTCCTTCTTGGAGTACAGTCTCTTCTCGACGGCATCGAGCGCCTCGGAGAGCAGGTCGCCGGAGAGGTCCAGCGCAAAATCACCGGGTTGTGGCCCAGGGGGCTCGGAGTAGGGTGGCGATTCCGGGTGCTCTTCAGCAGACTCGTCTCCTGAAGCGGAGGGGATGGGTGGGCCATCGTTGGTTGGATTGGACATCGACTTCTCTTTGAGTGAGGAACATGGCGCGAGAGCGCGGGTGCGTCAAGTCAGTTGGCACAAGGCATCCGAAATCCGCCGTACCAGTCCGTCTGCGATGTTCCATCCGTTGGTGCCGAGTACCAGGTGGTTTTCCCGCAGTTCAACGAGGTTGTGCTCGAGTAGAGAAGCGAGCTTGTGCTCATCCAAGCTGAAGCCCAAGGAGCTCAGTTTGCGGAGGTCGATTCCGTCTACGTGGCGGAGGGTGGACAGCACTCGCTCCTTGGCGGCATTCCGGGCGGTCGGTGTTTCAATATGAGCCCAGTCACAGGGATTCTCGATGTACTCATCGGGTCGGGAGCGGGTGACTGTTCGCTGTCCGTTGGGCAGCCATCCGTGAGCGCCAGCACCGATGCCTGCATAGGGGCGGGCTCGCCAATAGTGCTCATTGTGGCGAGAGCGGTGACCTTTTCGGGCAAAGTTGGAGACTTCATAGCGTTCAAGGCCAGCCTGGGAGAGCCGGGAAACGGCGAGCTCATACATGTCGGCCCAGGTGTCTTCGTCTTGTTCCGGAAACGCGCCGGCTTGCAGAGCTTGTGTATAGGGTGTTCCCGGCTCCGCGGTGAGCCCGTAGAGGGAGACATGTGGAGGATCCAGGCTCACAAGGGTGTCGAGGTCTCGCTCGAACTGGGTCAGGTTCTGGTTGGGCAGTGCGAAGATCAGGTCGGCGGACCAACTTTCAAAACCTGCCATGCGGACCATTTTCAGGAGATCCCGAGCGTCGGCCACGGAGTGGGCCCGGTTGAGGAAGCGGGCGTGCTTGGGATCGAAGGTCTGAATGCCCAGTGACAGTCGATTGATGCCGGCTTCTAAAAAATCGTTCAGGAGTTCGGGCCCCACTGTGCCGGGATTGGCCTCGAGCGTAATTTCGGCTTGGGGCGCGGGTGAGAGAACCTCCACCAACTCCTTGAGGAGTTCAGGGGGGTGAAGAGAGGGAGTCCCCCCTCCAAAGAACACGCTGTCGGCTTGGCCTTCAAAGTGGCTGGATAGTGCCCTCCAGTGCTTGGTCAGTGCATCCGTGTAGGCCTTGGTGGGAGGATTTTCACGTACTTCCACATTGAAGGCGCAGTAGGGACAGCGGCTTCGACACCAGGGAATGTGAACGTAGATACCCCATTGCATGAGGTGGTCGGGTTATACCGGCGGACTGTTCCTGCCCAGGGAGCTGGCGACTTGATTATCGAAACCTGCACAGATTCCGGTCTGCGTGTTGTGGTGGACGAAGTGCCAGGGGCACCGGTGTCTGCGGTTTACCTCTGGGTGGGGGTGGGCTCTGCGGATGAGCGTCAGGAGGAGCATGGGGCGGCTCACTTTGTGGGGCACATGCTGTTCAAAGGCACGGAACGCCACAACCCCGGTGAGATTGCCAGCTTGATCGAAGGGCTCGGCGGGGACATGAACGCCTATACCTCTCATGACCAGACGGTCTACTACGCGACCGTGTTGAATGCGCATTGGGCGCTTGCGATGGAAGTGCTCTCGGACATGGCGCTGAACAGCTGCTTTGAGGATGAAGAAATCGAGCGAGAACGCTCGGTCATCCTCGAAGAGATTCGCGGAGATGCTGAGGACCCGGACCGAACGCTTTCGGATGCGGTCTATTCCAAAATCTGGAAAACCCACCCCTACGGTCGTCCGGTGATTGGCAGTCGAAAATCTGTGGATGGCATGTCACCGTCGCGACTGCGCCGCTTTTGGAAACGCTGGTATCGCCCATCCAACATGGTGCTGAGCGTGTCGGGGGATGTGTCCTCAGCAGAGGTTCTCCAGGTGGCCCAAGAATGGTTCGGGGGGAACTTCAAAAAGGTGGGGCGTCCGGCGCGTCCTATGGAGCGGCCTCAGCTCCGTCCTCGCACCGTGTTTCTGGAGCGGGGATTCAAGGAGCCCCTGGTAGAACTCTCTTTTCCCGGGGTGGACATTGCTCACGAAGACGCCGCGGCACTGGATGTGCTGGGGGTAGCTTTGGGGTCTGGTAATGCAGGCATTCTTCAAGCGGATCTCAAGCTGGAGCGGGGCCTGGTCACCGGGGCGTGGGCGGCCGCCTGCTCGTTCAAGGATGGTGGTTTGTTTTCTGTGGGGTGCAGCCCGCTTGTGGGGCGAACCCAAGAGGCCACCTCGCGGCTCTGGGAGGTGCTGGAGCAGGTGCGGGTTCGAGGAGTAGAGCCGGGTGCTGTTGCTCGGGCGCGAACACAGATTCTCTCCGGGCGCCTCTTCGGTAGAGAGAGCGTGGATGAACGAGCGCACGAGGCGGGCTGGTATGCACTGTTCACGGGTGACCCTCGGGGGGCTGAGGCCTATGATCGTGCGATTGCTGCGGTGACTGCCCAGAAGGTGCGAGAGGTCGCCGCTCGCACGCTGGTGTCGCAGCGTTCGGTTTCCGGATTGTTGTCTCCGAAGAATGAATGGACGTCGGCGGGGTTTCAAGCATCGCGTCCCGCAGTTCCGATGGTGTCTGGTGCAGCGTCTACGGACCGGGTTCGCCGAGAGGTGTTGTCCTGCGGTGCAACTGTCCTGATTGAGTCAGACCCAAAGACTCCGGTAGCGAGTGTTCGCGTGCTGGGCCTGGGTGGCCAGCTCATCGAACGCCCCGCTACGGCGGGGTGGACTACGGCTTGGGAGTCGTGTGTGGTTCGTGGGGTGGGCCAGTGGGATGCAAAGGCCTTGGCGGACCAGGTGACCAATCTGGGGGGGAACCTGACGAGCTGGGCAAGTCGCAGCATGGCTGGCGTTGGCATCGACTTTCCCGTGGAGCAACTCATCGATGGGTTGGGTTTTCTCGATGCGGCATTGTTGAAGCCTCGTTTTGAGCCACGGGACATTGATCAGGTTCGAGAAGCCATCCTTGAAGAGGAACGACTGCTTCCGGACAGCCCCGACCGGGTGGCGTGGCGCAAGCTCACATCGACGCTTCTGGCACCCCACCCATTCTCTCTGCCTCCGCAAGGGGATGCCGAGAGTCTTGGCCGCTTGGATTCGGCTCGGCTGGAGCGTCTCCATCGCAGCCTCATGGCGCCTGAAAACCTGGTGGTGGGAGTGGTGGGAGATGTGGACCCGGATCGCATTCTGGAACGGCTGGTTCCCATGCTGGAGGCGTTGAAGTCTGGCCCTTCACTATTGAAAAAACGCCGAGATCCGCGCTGGCCTGGCAAAGACAGAAAGATTCTGATGCGGGCGGGCCGCGAGCAGGCCCAAGTGCTTGTCGGTTGGAGGGGCTGTCGGTTCCTGGATGAGGAGTATGCGGCGATGAATATCGCCGAGGAGCTTCTTGCAGGGCAAGGGGGCAGGTTGTTCATGGAGCTTCGGGAGAAGCACTCCTTGGCCTATGCGGTTTCGGCCGACCATATACCGGGGTGGGACCCCGGTATGTTTGCGGTATCTGTTGCTACGGAGCCGGGTCGGGTGGAGGAAGCTGCAAGCCGCCTTCGGGCGGAGATGGAAACCCTGGCTCAAACCCCGCCCGAGGCGTCGGAGATTCAGCGGGCTCGCCTGCAGGTGCGGGGCAGCCGTGCCCGTCGCTCCCAGAGAGCCAGTAGCCGGGCGTATCGCCTGGCTTTCTTGGAGCGGATTGGCTTGCCCCATCCGGAAGCGGAGGCCATGGTCATGAGCCAGTTGGAAGCCGTGGATGCGGAAGCGGTTTCGGCGGCTGTGCGTTGCCGTTTGGAAGAAGGCTCCGTTGAGGTCCGGGTGCTGCCCGAGTAGAAGCTACCCGCCGGGGCGCAGTGTGGCTGGGCACTCGGGCTTGACGTTGGCCCGGTAGTATCCGAGTTCGTCGGCCCAATATTCGCCTTCATATGGCCAGCTTCGATAGCCGCGCTGGACGTAGCCCTTGCGCTGAGCTGTTTCCCGGACATTGGCGATTTCGCCGGTGATGGAGGCCTGCTCATAGAGGCGGCGCTCCAGCCGGATGATGTCCAGGCGTGTGATGTCCGTGTCGTTGATCATGGTGGTCATCTGAGCAAGGCTGGCATCGAGCCGGGCTCGGATGCGGGCCCCCTCGGTGAGCACAAGCTCTTGTCGCCGTGCGTGTACCCACTGGGCCACGAAGTCCGAGAATGGATTCGACGAGACGTTTCTCAGCCTGGCGAGTTCGTCATCGGCTTGATCGATGGCCGCCATGGAGGCCTTCATTCGGGGTTCTGAGGCAAAATCGGCCAACAACTCCGCGGGCACCAGGGTCTCTCGACCCTCCGAGTGAGCTCTCAGTTGGCCGACAAGCTGGCCATCGTCTGCGCGACTGAGCACCTCCTCCAACGTGTCTCGCACCGGACTGTAGCGTGCTCGGAACGACTCGATTTGCCGGCTGGCTTCAGGGAACTTGCAGAGCAGGAACAGGGAATAGGTTCGGAGCAGCCACGCCTCGGGATGGTAGCTCTCTTCAAAGAATGGGGAGACCTGGGTGTGAAGGATTCCCAGTGTTCCGCTGATGTCTTCCAGCCGGAAATGAGCCCAGGCTCTCTCAAACTGGGCTTGAATCCACTGAGTAGAGCCTCGGGGGACCTTTGCGTAGTACTCGATGGCACGGGAGAAGTTGCCGGCGCCAAAGTAGGCGCGACCCAGGTTGATCCGGATGACCTCCAGGAGTTGGCTGTCTTCTGCTTTCGCCTCTGCGGTCAACAGGGGCGCCAGGGCATCTTCGTAGCGGCCTTGCTGGCAGAGGATGATGCCCTTGAGGTGCTGCGCGTCGACGAACCGCTCGCTTTGGGCATCGACTAACGACAGAATCCCAATGGCAACACCGTAGTTGCCTTGTCTGTAGTTTTCTTTGGCGGCCAGCCAGCCCATTCTTGAGCGGGCCTCTTTGTTTGATTTCAGGCCTACATTTGCGCCGAATACCGGCTCAAGAAGAGCGGGGTCACCGACATTGTCTGCAGCCTCCAGCGCTTTTTCCACGGTTCCGTCGGGGGCCAGCTCGCCGAGACTCAGGGCCTTGGAATAGGCCATCAAGCCAGCGTAGTGGAGGTCCATGGAGCGCAGGATGTCGCCCAGGCTGACGTAGGCCTCGCCGTGGAACACGGCCTGCTCAGGATCCTGAAGCATGGCCACGAGTACGTCCGCTCCGCCGGCTTTGTTTCCGCTGGAGATAGCGGAGTCATATTCGGCAAAGGCTTGCGTCCATTCGGCATCGCTTGGTGTGTCCTGGCCCAGAGCCATGGAGCTTAGGAGCGCGATGGAGAGCAGGCCCATTATTTGCCACCCGAGATCGCTGCATAGCCGATGTGCAGGCCTACGTTCTGCTTGAGCGCCCAGGTGTCACTGCCACCGCGGTGCTGCAACATCCAGTCGTCGCGAAGCTCCACTCGCAGCGCGTTTCCGTTGTGCAGGAACACCCGCACCCCCAGGCCGACGCCCACGGTCGGAGCAAAGGAAAGTCGCTCCAGAGCACTGGCCACGAGGTTTCTATCGACCGCTTGCTCTACGGTGACTCCCGCTACGGCGGGGATGTACACGTCGTGGTGAAAGACGCGCTGGCCCTTGTAGTTCATCTTTGCGTAGATCGGGGACCAGAGGATTCCTCCGGTGATGCTTCCGAGGTACCGATACGCTTCTGGCACTTTTCCGTAGGCAGGCGAGTCCAGAGTCTTGTACGTGGCCTTCTTGAGGCCGAATCCCGCGCCTACTTGCACCTCCCAGGCCCGGCTGTTGGTGGTGTGGCTGGCGTAGGACAGCTGCACTTTGGTGCCCAGGGTAAAGGGGTCGAAGGGACTGAGCCCGCCGGCCATGGTGAACTCGGTTGTGTCATCCATGGCATAGAGGGCTTTTTGGACGACCTGGATTTCGGAGTTCTTCAGCGCGCCGATATCGACTGGGTCCTCGGCCTGCGCCAGAGGCGAGGCCAGGAGTCCGAGAAACAGAAAGAGAGAGCTGGTTCGATTCATGGGGCGTCCAATCAGAATTCGAAAGGAAGGGTGCGGGGCATGCCCTCAAGCGGGCGGTAATAGATGCGGACGGCCTCGTGGTAGTCGGGAATGTCCGGCTCGTGAAACACCACAGAGTTGGTAGACGAGTCGTAGCTCCAGCCGCCCTCGTAGAGGGTGGTGCCATCGGGCTGGTCTTCTTCGATGGAGGGCTGTACCTGCTGGTTGTCCACGAATACCTGAATCGTGCCGATGTCTGGCACCGACTGCAACGGGAATGCCGTCAATAGAGAGTTCAAGAGCTTACCGAGGTCTTCTAAGTGCTCCGAGAACTCACTGGCCTGGCACGTCCCACCCGATCCTTCTTCGGCGATGGGGTTGAAGAACCCACCCGTGGCCTGTGCGGCCTGTTGGTATCGCTCGGTTCCCCAGGTCGTGGCGCCGCCGGAGTTGCAGATGAGCTGACAGTTCTCACGACCCTCAGCATCGATTTCACAGGAGTACGGTGGGCCAATCACCGCAAAGCGATAGCGCACGTTGAACTGGTCGAGGAGTTCCAAGTAGACGGTGGGGTCGGGGTTCTGGCCTTCAAAGCGGCGGGATTGGTCACCCTCATCGGAGACGATCAGAAAGATGACTGTAGAGTCGTCTCGGATCATGCCTGCGTTGGAGCCAATGTCCGCGTCGGTCAGGGGAGAATAGACCTCGTGAAAGCAGTCGGGAGGCGGGTTTTCGACGGCCCGGCACATGGCAAGAAATGCCGCTTCCAGAGGTTCTTCGTCTCCTGAGGTTGCACAGCCCGCGCCCGACTGCCAGCCGTCGTTGCCGCAGACGCAGTCCAGGAACTCATAGGACACGCCTTCTGGAATGGTGGGGTCCTCGGAGTTGCACTCATATTCTGGGTCATTCGGTATTGGATTGTTGAGAGGGTCCCAGCAGGTGGCGTTGCACAACAAGCTGCGGTTGAACTGCTTTGCCACGTTGTCATCGCGTTTCTGAATGATGTCCACGCCGTTGGTGGTCACCAGAGATCCGGCGTCGCCTGGGACGTCGCTCGTGGTGATGGCGAGCTGATAGTCCAGCAGGCGGCCGCGGTCGGAGACATAGGTGATGTAGTTCGTTACCGCATCGGAGATGTCTTCTTCACTGCGGTTTGAGCCCTGGTCTTCATCTGTAAGGTAGTTGATGAAATGGCTGAAGTTCAGGGCGAGCGCCTCGGCTTCATTGGTCATGGAACTGCTGTTGTCTGCAATGAAGACCACGTCGGCCACATTGGAGTAGCTGGCCTGTTCCTGGCCTGAGACGAGGAAGATCTCGTAGTTGTTGCAGCCCAGTAAGACAGCGGCAAACGCTGTGATTCCGAGTTGTTGGAGAGAGGGGATTGTGCGCATGGGGAAAGTTCTAATTCGGAGGTGCGCAGACAGCATACGGAGCCACCTTAGAAGGCGCAAGGTAGCGTTGTGTCATTGAATCGTGGAAAAGTCTTGTTTGAGGCCTAAACTTGTCCACCATGTGGTCGATATGAACATCTATGAGGAATCTCGCAATGTCGGAACCTGTTGGTATCGAGAAGAGAGCTAGCAAGAGGCTCCCCATTCGAGTCATGGTGGAGTACGACTCCACTGAGGACTTCCTCATTGATTACACCGCCAATGTTTCGATTGGTGG
>JAYZDK010000206.1:0-6638 GCA_036337845.1 Myxococcota bacterium
AGCTCCCAAATCTAAACGACACCGGCTTGGGGCTCATGGAGATCTCCCACCGTTCCCCCGCATTTGGGGAAATCGTCGATTCCGCCAAGTCGCGTATTCGAGCGGTCTTGTCGATTCCGAAGGACTACCATGTCCTACTCCTTCAAGGTGGAGCATCCTTGCAGTTCTGCATGCTTGCGCAGAACCTACTGCAGGGTGGAGTGGCCGACTACCTGGACACAGGAACCTGGTCGACCAAAGCGTTCAAAGAAGCCCTGTTGTTCGGCTCACCCAGGGAAGCCTGGTCTGGGCGAGAGACCGGTTATCGCCGCGTACCCACGGATGACGACTGGACCGAATCGGAAGACTCCATCTACACCCACTACACCTCAAACAACACCATTTCAGGCACCCAGTACCACACCCCCCCCAAGGGAGCGCACCTCGTCTGCGATATGAGCTCAGACATCGCATCCCGGCCTATTGATGGCAGCCAATTCGATCTGATCTACGCAGGTGCACAAAAGAACCTCGGCCCCTCCGGTGTCACGGTGATCGCGATTTCACCCTGGGCGGTCGAGAGGTCCGACCCCAAGCTCCCCAGCATGCTGCGCTACCGACTTCATGTGGAGAAAGACAGTCTCTTCAATACCCCCAACACCCTGGGAATCTGGGTACTCAACGAAGTGCTCGGATGGATTGAGTCCCAGGGACTTGAACAGGTCGCGGCCACCAATCAACGCAAAGCATCTAAGCTCTACACATTGCTGGACAGCTCCGATTTCTGGCTGCCGCACGCCAAAGAAGACAGTCGCTCTCAAATGAATGTGACATGGCGTTTGGCCGAACCTGACCTGGAGAAGGTACTGGTCGCCGAAGCAGCCGAGGCCGGCTTTTCCGGGATCAAGGGCCATCGTTCTGTCGGAGGCCTACGTGCCAGCATCTACAATGCTTGCCCCGAAAGCAGCGTCGACTCCCTACGGAGCTTTCTCCAGGAATTCGAGCGGACCCGGGGCTAACTCGAACCCTCCCCGCTCTCCTCCATTTCACCAGCCACAAAACCCGAAGAGATCACCGGCCCACCCGGTCGAGCCTGTGAGCCTCCTGGCCCAAAGGACTCCACCTTGGCCCGCAGAAGCTCAGGCTCGGTAACGTACTCTATTCCCAATGGTTTCTCGGGCGTGCTCTCCACATAGACAGAGCTACTCGGGAAAGCGAATGAGACCCCCAAGGCCTCCGCCAAGCGAAGAATTTCCATATAGATGCATGCTCTCTCGGTCATCTCGGTGTGCCAGTCGGGCACCTCGAGGTGAAAGTTCACAAGGATGTCGAGAGAAGACGGTCCAAACGCATTGAGGTTGACCTCGTAATTGTCTTTTACGGTGGCAGGGTTGCCCGCAAGGATCGCTCGGACCCCTTCGACAAAGGCCTGAATTACTTCTGGTGGAGTGCCATACACCACTCCAAGGCTGGTTCGAGTGCGCCGGGCCGGACGCGCACCCAGATTGTCGATACGGCTCGTTGCCACAGCAGAGTTGGGAATGGTCACCAACGAGTTGTGGAATGTACGCACCCGGGTCGAGCGCAAGCCCACTTCTTCAATCACCCCATCAATCCCCCCAATCTGAACCGCATCTCCAACCTGAAAAGGCTTGTCGGTAAAGATGGTCAACGACCCAAACACATTTGCCAGCGCGTCCTTGGCCGCCAAGGCAAAAGCCAGGCCTCCAACCCCGAGACCAGCCACGAGCGATCCCACATCCACGCCCATGTTCTGAAAGACAAAAACCACTCCCAGTGCGCCCACGAGCAACTTGGCTGAACGAGACACGATCGGAACCAATTGGTCATCCATCTTGCCTTCCGTTCGGTCGGCCCGCTGGCGTGCAACATCCGTCAGCACATCGATGGCTCGAATACCGACCACCACAACCTCGTAGCTCGTCACTACTTTGGCGATGAACAAAATGGCTTGGGCCACTCGAACACTCAGATGCAGATCGGGTACGGCCGCCCAAACCAGCAGCGAAGCCCCTAGCACACGAATCGGCCCTCCCAACCGGTCGAACACAGCCGAGTCCACACTGAAACCCAAACGTTCGATCACACCAGAAGCCTTGCGCCGAATCAGCCAATCAAGAACCGTGGCGAAAAGCAACCCGATGAACACCGCACTGAGCAGGTACATGAACTGCCAGGGTTGAAGACCTCCCGGCAAAGGCTTCATAAACACCGTGGGAAGCACCTGCTGAAACGACTGACTGATCCCTGAAAACGTGGCTTCATAGAGCAGCGGAACTGCAGCCAGGCTCGTCTTGGATACCTTCCATTCCCCCCCAACCTGTTCCAAGAAGATCTCAGGCACTTCCGGGTGAAGCATCACGGTGACCTGTGCACCTTCGACTTCCGGTTCCACCTCTGGCACATCGGGAAGATCCTCCATCTTCACAAACAGGCCCCGCGAATCAAGTACCGACTTCAACTCAATGGCAACCCGCTGAGCGGTCTCTGAATCCTCCGTGTCCAGACAGGTCGCTGCCTTGGTCGGGTCATAGTCATCAGGCTGAAGCCAGGCCAAAAGCGAGAGCGCAGCCTTCCTTGTTTTTTCACTGGATGGGGAATCCGCACCGTGAGCAACAAGTGGTAAGAGAACAAAAAAAAACGCCGACAAAAACCGCATACTCAATCCTCAAGTCTATGAACAACCACACCACCGGCAAGCTTGGGCTCAAACCACGTGGACTTCGGGGGCATGACCGCTCCACTATCCGCTACAGAGAACAACTGATCGAGCCCAGTGGGAAACAGACTGAACCCCACAGCTCCATCTCCTTGTTCGACCGCACTCGAAATAGCCACTGGCCCGCGAATGCCACCAACAAAGCGAATCCGCGTATCTCGCCGAGGATCTTGAATGCCCAGGATCGGACTCAACAGGTGATCTTGAAGCACGGCTACATCCAGTGAGGCCACAGGGTCTGCGGCATTTACAACACCCGGCCTGGCTTTCAGTCCAAACCACTGACCCTCGAAAAACATGTGGATTTCACCACGCTTATCCGGTGCAGGCCCTACACCAGCTTGAACCTCAAACACCTGCTTGACGGCTTGCATAAACTCCTCGGAGCTCTGACCCAACAGATCCCGAACCACGCGGTTGTAGGCCATCACATACAACTGGTCATCCGGAAACACACCGGCCAGAAATGAATCCGAACCTCCCAAGCCGCCGCGGAGCGCACATACTCTCGATGCTGCAGCAGACCGATGATGCCCATCTGCTATGTACAGCGCGTCGACCGCAGCGAACGCTTCCTTCCAAGCAGAAACATCGCCCGGGTCATCAATGACATGCAGCGCATGTTCGACCCCGTCTGGCGTGGTCACCTCAAAAAGGGGTTCCCCAGCCAACACCTCATTCTGAAGCGCCTCGATAGAAGCATCTTTTCGATAGGCCAGAAACACCAGCCCCGTTTGAGCCGAGGTCGTCTGAATGTGATTGACGCGATCCTGTTCTTTGTCCGGGCGAGTGAACTCATGCCGCTTGATTTTTCCGGAGTCGTACTCGTCGACCGCACAAAGCGCCATAAGCCCGGCTTGGCGATGGTTTCCCATGACCTGGCTGTAGAGATAGAAAGCCTCTTGTTGCTCCTGAACAAGCACACCACTGGAGATCAAACCATCCAGCGCACGACGCGCCGTGAGATAAGCCTCGTCGCCATGCGCATCCGAGCCCGGGGGCAAGCCCACTTCCGGACGAGTGACTCGCAGGAAAGAATTGGGGTTGTCTCCCACCATCGATCTCGCCTCGGACTCCGACATGACATCGTACGGAGGAGCAATCACTTGCCCAGCCAGATTGAGTGCGGGTCGCAATCCTTGAAAAGGTTTTATCCGAGCCATCTGTTTCCTCCAGAAATCCAAACCTCTGAATCCAGCCTCTAACCGAGTTGGATTCAGCCCTACACACCTGATATCCTTCCCACTCGGTTCGCCATAGGAGGCTCCATTGGTTGAAGAGGTTGCCCCTCCTCTTTGTGAAGGACGCTATCGGCTCATCGGTGAGTTGGGCGTAGGGGGCAT
This sequence comes from Myxococcota bacterium, assembly GCA_036337845.1. Lineage (GTDB taxonomy): Bacteria > Myxococcota_A > UBA796 > UBA796 > CAJQPC01 > JAYZDK01. The sequence goes on from JAYZDK010000206.1 coordinate 4,063, forward strand.
GGCCACGGTGTATCGGGCCTACGATTCACGCTTGCAGGTAGAGCGAGCCATCAAGGTACTGGCCCCCCACCTCGCGGCCCGAGCCAGCATTCGCAAACGCTTCGAAGTGGAAGCGAGCACCATGGCGCGGCTGCACCATCCCAACATCGTCACGGTGCACGACATCGGCTCAGATGGAAACCGTTGTTTCATCGTCATGGAGTTGTTGGAAGGCGGCTCCCTCATGGGACGCGTCGAGAGGCATGGAGTACTGCCTCCTCGTATGGCAGCAGCCATCACCGCAGACATGGTGGAAGCGCTGGGCATTGCGCATGCCAAAGGCGTCGTGCACCGAGACATCAAGCCGCACAACGTACTCCTTTCCACAGACAACAAGCCCAAAGTCACCGACTTTGGTATCGCCTCCGTCCAACAAGAAGACCGTTCGATGACCAAAACGGGCGCGGTCATGGGTACTTGGGCGTACATGGCGCCCGAGCAACGCATCGACGCCAAAAACGTCGACGAACGGGCGGATCTCTATTCCTCAGCCGCAAGCTTGTACGCACTGCTCACCGGTAGGGAGCCCTTCGATCTGTATACAACCGAGCTGCATGAAGAGATGTTCAAGGACATCCCGGAGCCACTGGCAGAAGTGATCAAGAAGGGCTGTGCCTACAAAGCCGATGACCGCCACCAGAGCGCCAAGGAAATGACAGAGGCCCTCCGGGCCATCCTGCCCGAACTCCCAGAAGATCCAGAAAACACACCCCCGCTCGCCTTGGAAACCGACCCCTCACGGCCGAGTTTCAGTGGAGACACGCTGTCTCCGGCATCCTTTCCAGACTACACGGAGAGCAGCCGGCCAAGCTCCGCACCCACAACCGCCCCTCCGAGCGCGGCAGCTCAAGGGGGGGCCACATTCGATGGTTCCTTGTGGCTTGCCGAAGAAGAAGAATCACCGCCGCCAGTAATGCCGCCGGCCGGTACATCACAGCCTCCCACAACGGCATCTGGAACGATGTCTCCCCCCATCACGCTCACACCGGGCATCACCCAACCCGAATCCAACCGGGCCCAACAGTCACTGGTGGGCATCCTGCTAGCGATGCTTATCGCGGCTGGAGCGTTGTGGTATGCCACACAACAATCCGAGACAACTCAAGCTCCCGCTGGTGTTTCAGCAGCAGACGTGGCCGCACAAATGGCAGCCCTCAAACAGGAACTGATTGCTTCTGGAACTGAGAATGAGGCGGAAAGGCTGCGACTCCAGAAGGAGCTGGACACGCTCACGAAACAACGAGAAGAAGAGGCCCAGAAAGCCAAACTTTCCGCGGCATCAAGCCGTCAAACCACAAGACCGAAAGCCAAGAAACGCAGCGAGAAACCCGCCTCCCCCGCACCGGTCACTTCTCCTCCCTCAACCCCCGAACCAACGCCTGCAAAGCCAGCAACCACGGTTGAAGCGCCAAAGCCAGAGGTCAAAGCCACAGCGGCCGCGACTCCAGCCCCTGAGGCCGCTCCCACGACCTCCGGAGAGGGACAACTTCGCATGAACAGCCTTCCCTGGTCCAACATGACAATCGGAGGAAAACCCGCTGGACGTACCGGTAAGCCGCTCACGCTCAAAGCAGGCCGGCATACCGTGGGCCTGATGACGACCGATGGAAGACGAAAAACCCACGAGATCACAATCCGAGCCGGACAAGTCACCAAATATTGTTGGGATTTCGATAAAGGCATTCCATGCGAACGATAGCCGGTATTTTTATAGCTATAGGGCTCAGCCAACCGGCTGATGCCAGCACCACTGTCATCTATTCAGGCGACAACCCAGCTATGGCTGCGGCACGAGTAGCAGCCACTACAAAGATGGATGCCACCACCCTGAAGCCGGTGACCCTGCCAGATGTCACCGAGTTCCAGCCCCCTGTGCTCTATGGTGCAGGAGCCACCCAAACCTGCGACGGCCCCCCCAGCACCATGAAAGCCCTGCGCGGCGCCGTGGAAAGAGCAGAGAGCGGTGTAGCGTACATGGAGTATGAGGCCGCCAGCGCCAACCTGCGCCTGGGTCTGACTGTGCTGAATTGCCTAGGAGAGCCGATACACCCCGAAACAGGAAGCCGACTCTTTTTTCTTTCCGGGATTCTGCTGCACGCAAGTGGTGATACCGAGGCTGCTGAAGAAGCCTACAAAAAAGCCCACCTGTATATGCCGGGTTTAATCTGGGATGACTACTTTCCCCCCGACTCCAAAGATCTGTTCGACGCAACCGCTGAGAAATTGGAAACCACAGCACAAGTCACACTGAGTATTGTGCCGCCTCCCCCAGAAGGGGCACTTTGGGTAAACGGAACCTCGGTGGCCGCCCCAGCGGGTACGTTCAACCTGAAGACAGGCCAACACCTGGTTCAAGTGGTGGGTGCAAAAACGACAACGATAGCGGTGACCCTCCAAACACAGGAGGCCAGTGCTGAAGAAGAGGCCAGTGCTGAAGAAGAGGCCAGTGCTGAAGAAGAGGCCAGTGCTGAAGAAGAGGCCAGTGCTGAAGAAGAGGCCAGTGCTGAAGAAGAGGCCAGTGCTGAAGAAGAGGACAG
>JAYZDK010000207.1:0-4180 GCA_036337845.1 Myxococcota bacterium
CCGCTGCCCCTCCACCGCTGCACTGACCTCGGTCGCCACCCATAAACGACCGGCCGACTCCACCATGCCGATTACGTCCGCTCCCAGCGTTTCCTCACTGAGCAAGTCTCCATCGAGGTCATACACCAGAACCTTGTTCCCCCCGGCCAGCCAAATCTGGTCCTCGAAGCGAACCGCCTGCAGAAAACCATCCGGCGGCGCCACAGAGAGCTCTACGCCCTCGTCACGCCGCAGATAATCCCAGGGGTTGGTCTGCAACACATCCGCACGAACCGCATAGAGCCAACCCAGAGAATCCACGATGGATACCTCGAGAGCCTCTTCATCCACAGCGATGCCCACAGGCTGGCCCCGGGTTTGCACAAAGCCCCGATGTACCTCCACTCGACCTGAGGCACACGCCCCTTGCTGACTCTGACTCGACGCCACTTTCGGCCACGTCGACGCATCGAGACAGTGGGTCAAACCCGTGTGGCCATATTCTCCATCCAGGATGTGAACCCTCGAAAGCAAGGGGTCCAAAATGAAGGTCAGGGAGCGGCGCTCAAGCACGGCAATACGCTGGGGGGACTTCCCCGCGCGCAGGTCCACTTCCATGAGCGAACGAAACGGCTCCAGCGGACGGGCCTCCAGCCTCAACCAAGGCTGAGCCTCCTCCACTTCTGCGGCCGGTCGGCACGCGGTAAGCAGCACAAGAGAACTGAACAAAAGAAGTGTCACGACACGCAATGTAGCCCAGACGGCAGCCAGTCAGTGAAGGCCGAGCCGATCCTCCAAATCCCCGCGTTGTCGCCGCACCTCCGCTGCAAGAGCCAGCTGGCCTTTCGCACGAATCAAGTTGTGTTCACCCCGGCCAGGTGCGATGGACGCATCCCATCCGAAATAGCTCTCATTCAGAGCGTCAGCACAGAACCTCGCTGCCAGTTCCAGACAGATCCGCTCCACCCCAGAGACCAGTCGTTGCTTCATCTCCAAGCTCAATGGCCTGTAGTGTTCGTAGCCTCGCACCCCAGCCGCAAAAAGGTCGCCATCAAACGAAACCTCCGCGGCGTTTTCATCGCGGGGATTTCACCAGCTTCGAAACGCATCCCCGAGTTCCACCTCCAAGGGAAGAAAAGACAACGTGTCCAGGTCCAACAAACACAGTGCCTCTCCGGATTCTGAGAACCGAATGTTGGAAACCTTCAAGTCGCCATGACAGATTCTCGAACCCCCTTCGAGGTCTCCATCCCAAGAACCCCAAGCCTCCAGGATGGAGCTCGCCAGAGGTTCCACCTCCCCCAGGAGACGGTGCTGAGGATGGGCCATCAAGGCGCCCTCGACAAACTGCATATGCAACGGCGTGTCATGGGCTTCGGGCCGAGAGAACGCAAACTCGTGCTCCAGATCATCCACAGCACGATGCCAGCGCGCGACCAGCCCACCGGCCTGCGCAGCCATTTCGGCATCCAGCATCCTGTGATGGCTCACACCAGCAATCCAGTTCATACACCGCCAGGTGACTCCCTCATTATCGGTGTGGAAGAGCTGGTTATCCGCCGTGCGCAGCAACCTTGGGGTCATCAACCCCTTCGCGGCAACATGCGCCGTAATCGCCTCGATATCCCTGTGAAGCTCCGGAGAAAAAATAGGCGAGAGCTGCTGAACCACAGCGACCGGGGGCTGCCCCACGCTCCACGTGGCGTTGATCAGCCCCCCCTCAATCTGCGTGGCAGTCATCCCCGACAGAAAGGGCCAGTGTTTCAATGAAGGCTGAAGAGCATCAATCATTCTCCACATCCTATCGCCTGGTTGACGGAAGGCTCGTGCGTGCCTACGACTTTCAACAACAAGGACACATCGGACATGAACACCGCCAAGACTTTTCTCCTGATGTCGGCACTCGCCGTCTTCCTCGTATTCATCGGGGGCGTACTCGGGGGCCCCAACGGAGCCAGAGGGTGTTTCTTCTTGGCGTTGCTCATGAACGGCACTGCCTATTGGTTCAGCGACAAGATGGTTCTGCGAGCCTATCGCGCACGAATTGTCACGGATACCGATGCACCAAGACTTACGGGAAGTGTACGAAAACTCGCACACAACGCAGGCCTTCCCATGCCCCGTGTCGCCATCATTCCCATGGAAGCGCCCAACGCATTCGCAACGGGGAGAAACCCCAGAAACGCAGTAGTCGCCGTCAGCACCGGCCTCCTGAACCTCATGACTCAAGACGAGTTGGAAGGGGTGCTGGCCCACGAACTGGGCCACATCCGCAATCGCGACCTCCTGATTTCCACCATGGCCGCGGCTCTGGCAGGCGCAGTGTCCATGTTGTCGAACTCCGCGCGATGGGGCGTGGTGTCCCGGGGGACTCGTGCGCGTGGCACCCACCCAGCCGCCTTGCTCTTGATCACACTCCTGGCTCCCATGGCAGCCATGCTCATCCAGGTCGCTATCTCTCGCAACCGTGAATTCGATGCAGACAAAGCAGGGGCTCAGATCAGCGGAAAGCCCCTGGCACTGAGCTCCGCACTCGAAAAAATTCAGTCCCTCACCGAGGCTCAGCCCGTTCCCATCGACCCTTCCACAGCTCACTTGTTCATCATGAACCCCCTGGGTCAAACCGGCGGACTCGCCGCTCTGTTTCGCACACATCCCAGCACGCAGGAGCGCATCGATCGGCTGCGTGAGATGGCTGGAAGAATTTAGGCCTTGGCAGGTTTCTGACGAGTTCGACTGGACGTCGTGACTTCTTCAAGGAACACTTGGCTCGCAGATGCGAGTACCCAACCCCACACTACCCGCCCTTTTGATCTTCTCCACGGCTTGCCTAGGGGGACTGAACGACACCGGCGACGGTCGCGGCTTCTCCATGGATTTCCAGGGAGTCAAAGTCTCTCCAAACCAGCCAGAGATCGGTGATTTTCCCGGCCTCATTGGTGCTCCCAACCTCGACGACGACAACCAGGACGGCCTCGCCGACTGGGATGAAGAGACAAGTAGACCCGAAGAGAACGACTGGGTGGAGCTTCTGCTCCACACCGAGGGAGAATCGATTCGGATCGAGCTTGCAGGCGAAAGTGACAACGTGCGGATCTGGAAGAACGACACGCATGTACTCGGTGCCGAGCTTGTCGATGCTCCCTTGACGCTATCGGGCGAACAAGAAGAGATTCTGCTCCACGTGGAGTTTGGTGATTACCTCGCTCAGGCTCGTCTCGACGTCACGCAAGTCGATAGCCAAGAAAGCTTCTCCCTGCGCCTGACGGCTGCCCCTCTGGTGATCTACCACCACTTGGATCGCTCCGAGCGAGTCTGGATGATGGAGTTCCCTTCCAACAGCAATGGGCCACAGAACAACGACGCCATGGCTCAGGCCTACAGCAACGAACTGGGAGAGGCCTACAACAACGTCACAGCCAGAACCTACGACTGGGACCCCTGGGTCCAGGACGAGTTTGAGTGGGCCGTGCTCGACACACCGGACGGCCACATGGGCGTCGTCATCGACTCCATCCGAAACGGCCAGGGCCAGCCCGGATCTGGATTGGACGACCTTCCAGAGAACGAGATGATGGAGCCCGATGTTTTTGTCCAGGAATGGGGGGAGGGCCGAGGCAGCTCACTGGACTATTTTGGCAACCTTGAGGTGAGCCCACCGGTGACCGTCGACGGCGTGAGATACCCATTCGGACGAGTCTATACCGGTGGAAAAGGCGCTCAAACACCCCGGCCTCAACTCACAGATTTTCTCGCGAGCCAGCAACTCCAAGACCCCTTCATGGTGGACTCAACCTGGCTCTGTGTGGGTCATATCGATGAGTACACCACCTTCATTCCCGACCCAGATTCACCGAAAGGCTTTCGCTTGTTGATTACCAACACCAACGATGCCTGGGACCTACTGGAATCCATGCCCTCCTCCACGGCCCTGCCCAAGTACGCTCAGCGTGGCAACATGGGGTACGGAATCGACACGGTAGGAGAGCTCCTCAACACGCCCGGTCTCCGTCAACTCAACGACGAAATCCAAGAACTCTACCTGGACACTCAACTCGCTCGCTTCAAAGAAGAGCTCGGCCTGACTGACGAGGACGTGATCTTCGTCCCCGGTCTGTTTGAAGAGCCTCTTTCAATGTGTGGGCCCTACGCGGCCGCCTTGGTACCCGGCATGGTCAACCTGATTATTGCCCAGGACACC
>JAYZDK010000208.1:0-5056 GCA_036337845.1 Myxococcota bacterium
CAAAGACCGTCACCTCATGCGTGCCCTCAGAGGTCGAAACCAGCCGCAGCAGCAGAGTCTCTCCACCCACCTGGTCCGCACGGGCAGTCACCGAGACCAAGAAGTTCGCACCCACCTTTAGAACGGGGAGGCGATCTCCCCCTGGCGCAGGGCCAGCAACGCCCTCCGGAGGCGCCAAGCCAGGCGCACCCAGGTTCTCGGGTTGCGCTCCATCCGGCGGCAACACAGGCGCGTCAGGCCCCTGTGCACCTTCACCAGGAGGGGTTGGAGGAGCCTCTTGAGCCCAAGAGGGCAGACCTACAAAAAGAACCGCGAGCAGGAGCCCGCAAAACCTCACTGGAGCTCCTGGAGCTTCACCACCTCGACGTCACCAGAACGAAGACTCTCAATGGCTGATATCGCAGCACGGCCACCGGACATGGTAGTGATGCACGGCGTGCCGTAACGCAACCCTGCAAGCCTCATGGCGAGTTCATCCAACAACCCCTTCTTACCCGATGGTGTGTTGATCATGAGCTTAATGGCGCCATTCTTGATTTGATCCACAATGTTTGGACGGCCTTCGTTCACCTTGAAGACATGCTGCGAAGGAATGTTCATTTCCTCCAAAGCCGCATGGGTGCCGGTGGTGGCCCACAGCTTGTAGCCCAACGAGTGAAGGGAGCGGGCGATGTCCTCAAGCTCCGTCTTGTCTCGGTCTCGAATCGAGAGAAACACGCCGCCATCTTCTGGGAAGTTCAGGCCTGCCGCGATCTGAGACTTGGCGTAGGCCTCGCCAAAGCTGCGTCCGACCCCCATGACCTCACCCGTCGACCTCATCTCCGGACCCAGCACCACGTCCGAGCCTGGGAAGCGCGCCCAAGGAAACACCGGCGCCTTCACAAAGTAGTAGCCCGCGCCTTTGTTCTTGAGCTCTTGCTCCATGTCTGCAAGCTTCTCACCAAGCACAAGTCGTGTCGCGAGAGAGGCAACTGGCACGCCGGTCGCTTTGGAGACAAAGGGCACTGTGCGTGATGCCCGAGGATTGACCTCAAACACGTATGGAACGTCATCGTGGATCGCAAACTGCAAGTTCACGACTCCGATCACGCCCAACGCCAACGCCATTTTGGTAGTGGCCTCTACCATTTCCTTGCGGTTTTCCTCCGACAAAAGCACGGCCGGTAGCACTGCGGTGGAGTCTCCGGAATGAATGCCCGCTTCTTCCACATGCTCCATGATGCCAGCGATGTAGACGTCTTCCCCATCACAGAGCGCATCTACGTCGTATTCCACAGCACCTTCAAGATAACGATCCAGAAGCAGTGGGTTCCCCTCGGATGCCTCCAGCGCCTCTCCTAGCGCCGACTCAAACTCCTGCGAACTGTAGCAGATGCGCATGGCACGGCCGCCAAGCACATAGGAGGGACGTACAAGAAGCGGAAAGCCAATTCTCCCGGCAGCCTCCCGAGCCTCCTCCACCGTAGTGGCAAGCGCTCCTTCGGGCTGGCGAATACCCAGTCGTTGGGCCAGCTCGTTGAAACGGTCTCGGTCCTCGCAGATATCAATGGCATCCGGTGAGGTGCCCAACACCGGACCGATTCGGTGAGAGAGCTTCAAGGGCGTCTGCCCTCCGAACTGCAAGATCACTCCTAGAGGCTGTTCGCGATCAATTACGGCCTGAACATGCTCCTTGGAGATCGGCTCAAAATAGAGCTTGTCCGAGGTGTCGTAGTCTGTAGAAACAGTCTCCGGATTGTTGTTCAACATGACCGCCGTGAGTCCGGCCTTCCGTACCGTGAAAGCGGCATGGCAACAGGCATAGTCAAATTCCAGCCCCTGCCCGATACGGTTCGGTCCATTGCCGAGAATGATCACCCGGTCCGAATCGGACTCTCCGGCCTCATCTTCCTCTTCATAGGTGCTGTAGAGGTAGGGCGTGAAGGATTCGAACTCAGCAGCACAGGTATCGACCCGCTTGAAAGTTGGCTCGATCCCACCGGCCTTCCTCCGCTCCACCACATCCGCCTCGGTGCAGTTCAGAATCAGCGCCAGATGGGCATCTGGAATTCCCGTCTGCTTGGCCCGACGCAACTCCTCATCGGAAACACCATCAAGGAAACGCCCCTGCAACTGCTGTTCAACCGCAACGATTTCTGCCAGTTCACCCAGAAACCACCGGTCGATTCCTGTAGATCGTTGAACTTCCGAGGGGTCCACTCCCCGCCTCAGACACTCAAATACAGCCGCCATGCGATCCGGCGATGCAATCGACAGGGCTGCAGCCAACTGTGAATCCGTGAAGTCCGTGGCGCTGGGATAGCCGCCCTCCAAGGAGGAGATGGCTTTAAGCAGCGCTTCGGAAAACGTGCGGCCAATGCCCATGACCTCCCCAACCGACTTCATCGAGGTCCCAAGGTTTCGCTTCGCTTCTGGGAACTTCTCAAAGTTCCAACGCGGCACCTTCACCACCACATAGTCCAAAGTCGGCTCGAAGCTAGCAGGCGTCACCTGCGTAATATCGTTTGAGATTTCATCCAGACGCAGCCCCACAGCAAGTTGTGCAGCAATCTTCGCGATTGGAAAACCCGTCGCCTTGGAGGCCAACGCCGAGGAACGACTGACACGGGGATTCATCTCGATGATCCGTACTTCGCCGTCCTTGGGATTGATCGCGAACTGGATATTGGAACCCCCTGTTTCCACACCCACGCGACGAATGATTCGAAGAGACATGTCCCGCAGTCGTTGGTACTCAACGTCCGTAAGCGTCTGGGCCGGAGCCACCGTGATGGAGTCTCCTGTGTGGATCCCCATGGGATCAAAGTTTTCGATAGAACAGATGATGATGACGTTGTCTGCGAGGTCGCGCATCACCTCCAGTTCGAACTCTTTCCACCCCAGAACAGACTCTTCCACCAGAACCTGTCGTGTCGGAGACAGGTCCAACCCGTGAGCCACAATCGTACGGAACTCTTCTAAGTTGTAGGCTACACCGCCACCTGTACCCCCCAGGGTATACGAGGGACGAATGATGGCCGGCAACCCGACATCCTTGAGAATCTCCTCCGCTTCCTGGAGGGTCTCCGCCGTTCCAGCCCTAGGACAGGAGTACCCAATGTCCTCCATGGCTTCCTTGAACTTTGCCCGGTCCTCTCCCACCTCGATGGCCTCCGGCTTTGCACCGATAAGCTCCACTCCGTAGCGCTCCAAAACCCCCTGCTCAGCCAACGCCATCGCGAGATTCAGCCCCGTCTGCCCGCCGACAGTGGGTAGCACCGCGTCCGGCTTCTCACGCGCAATGACCTGCTCGGCAAACCGCACAGACAACGGCTCCACATAGGTGGCATCCGCAACCTCCGGGTCGGTCATGATCGTGGCCGGGTTGGAGTTGATCAACACCACTCGGTAGCCCAATGCCTTCAACGCCTTGCAGGCCTGCGTGCCGGAATAGTCGAATTCGCAGGCCTGCCCGATCACAATCGGCCCGCTCCCAATGACCATAATTGTCTGGAGGTCTTCTCTGCGCGGCATCAGGTCTCCTTTCTATTCGTCTCAGCAAACGCCAAGAATCGCTCCAAGAGCAGGTGCTGAGAGTCCCTCGGTCCCGGGGCAGCCTCGGGGTGAAACTGCACCGCCATCAACCCGAGGTCTTCATGAACAAACCCCTCGAGCGTCTGATCGTTGAGGTTGATGTGGGTCACACGACCACCGGCCTTTTCGATACCAGCCGCATCCACACAGAATCCGTGGTTCTGAGAAGTAATCTCCACACGGCCCGTATCCAAATCCCGAACCGGGTGATTACCACCCCGATGGCCAAAACGAAGCTTGAAGGTATCCGCCCCCAGAGCAAGCCCCAAGAGCTGATGTCCCAGACAAATTCCCACCAGCGGCACCTGGCCCACCAGCTTCTTGACCTCACCCACCATCGAGGGAAGTGCCGCTGGGTCGCCGGGACCGTTAGACAGAAAAACCAGGTCAGCCCCATCCTTCAACAACTCGGCCGGAGTGTTGGCCGGGAAGACCTTGACCCCAGCGCCTGTGCTCGCAAACAACCGAAGGATGTTCTGCTTGACGCCCCCGTCCAGCACATGCACTTGCTTCTGGGAGGGCTCACCTTCCGAGAAAACGTAGGGCTCAGGCGTGGAAACCACATGAGCCAGGTCGCGGCCCTCCATACCCGGCCAATCCAAGAGCATCTGCTGTAGCGTGGCCAGCGGCGTTCCATCGGTTGAAACCACCGCCTTCATCGCACCCTTGTCCCGGATATGCCGGACAAGAGCCCGGGTATCGATACAGTGCAAACCCGGAATACCCGAGCGCCTCAGGTACCGGTCCAAGCCATCTTCCGCACGGAAGTTGGAGTAAGTGCGCGAAAAACTACGCGCAATGAAGGCCGCTACCTGCGGCTTGCTGGATTCCACATCCTCATCGTTCACCCCGTAGTTTCCTACATGGGGAACCGTCATGGTCACAATCTGCTCACAATAGGACGGGTCGGTCAGAACTTCCTGGTAGCCAGTCATCGACGTATTGAAGACGACCTCGCCAACCGAAGTAGCGTTCGCTCCAAAGCTTTCGCCAGAAAATGAACGTCCGTCTTGCAGAAGTAGTATGCCGCCCATGTTGTTCCTTGAGCCCAGTCGAACTACCCCGGCACCACTTCACTGTCGAGCAGGGTTCACGTTGGTGTCACAGACCACTGGCCTAAGACTCCAACCATGGATACCCTATCCCGCCAGAGGATTAAGGCGATGCCACCATCCAAAGGAAAAGCCCCCGACCTGTCTCACGTGCGCAACATTGGAATTGCCGCGCACATCGATGCCGGTAAAACCACGCTCACAGAGCGAATTCTGTACTACACAGGTGCCAGTCACAAGATTGGCGAGGTCCATGACGGGGAAGCCCATATGGACTACCTGGCCGAGGAACAGGCCCATGGCATTACCATCATGGCTGCCGTGACTCAATGCCCGTGGAAAGACCATGTGATCCAAGTGGTCGATACACCTGGCCATGTAGACTTTACGATTGAGGTCGAGCGCTCGATGCGCGTGCTCGATGGCGCAGT
>JAYZDK010000209.1:0-14042 GCA_036337845.1 Myxococcota bacterium
AGTGATGGTCGGGCCCTCTCGACCGAAGACCTTGAACCCCGCCAGGCCCGGAAGGGAGCAACGGTAGAAGGACACCCGGGGCGGGGGGTATCCCGGCCATCTCCCCATTCCACGGACAAACCCAACCCACACACGAGCACAGTTCGAATGAGCTATCAGGCAATCGCACGCAAGTGGAGACCTCGCACGTTCGAGGAAATCGCAGGGCAAGACCACGTCAAGCGCACCTTGCAGAATGCACTCCGACTCCAACGCATCCATCACGCCTATCTTTTCACCGGTGCTCGAGGTGTCGGAAAAACTACAGCAGCTCGCGCAATGGCTGCCTGTTTGAACTGTGAGACCGGCCCAACACCAGTCCCCTGCAATGAATGCAGCAGCTGCAACGACGTACGGGCGGGTCGCTTTCCCGATGTAGTCGAGATCGATGGAGCTTCGAACAACTCTGTAGACGACATCCGAGAGCTACGTGAAAGCGTCCACTACGCGCCGAGTCGAGGAAAATACCGGGTATTCATCATTGATGAAGTCCACATGCTCTCAAAGCCTGCATTCAATGCACTCTTGAAGACCCTTGAAGAGCCTCCGCCTCACGTGGTGTTCATCTTCGCGACTACGGAGCCCCGACGCATCCCGGACACCGTGATCTCTCGGGTACAGCGGTTCGACTTCAAGCGCATTCCTGTGCCGGTGGTATCTCAACGCTTGCGAGAAATCTGCAACGCAGAAGGCGTCACTATTTCCGACGAGTCTCTTCGCTTGATCGGACGGGCCGGGGAAGGCTCCATGCGAGATGCCCAGTCTTTGCTGGACCAGGTGATTGCATTTGCTGGAGAAAGCCCCGAAGACACGCGAGTGATCGAGATTCTCGGACTTGTGGATCGATCCTCGCTCTTTCAAATGCTCGAGGGGCTCATTCGCGGACAACCTCACCTCTCCTTGGATGCCATCCACGAAGTCTATGAACATGGCTATGACCTGGCTCAGTTCACCTCAGAGCTTCTTGAGTTGGTTCGCAACGCGGCACTGGTGGCTTTGTCGCCCCAGGCCAGACCCTGGCTGGACATCCCAGAAGACGACTGCAAAAGACTCGAGGAAATCTGTGGAGACCTGCCCGCTCAGGTGTTCTCACAGATCTTTCAGGCGCTCCTGGAGGTTCAGGTCCAGGTGACACAATCTGCTCGACCCCGCATGGTGCTTGAAATGGCAGTCGCCCGACTCTCATCCACGCGCCAGGTCCAACCCGTAGACCACCTGTTGGAGCGACTCGAAGGCCTGGAAAGACGTCTACAGGCCCAAGCCGCGGTGCCTCGTTCCAACACGACTCAAAACCCGGCTTCTCCTCGCGCTTCAGCACAACGACAAGCCAACCAGCAAAGTGCACGAACCCCCACCCCCTCAACCACCGAAGATGAACCCGAGCCGGCCCCAGAGCCGGAAACCAAGCCCACCACAGAGTCTCATGAGGCGCCGCCTGCCTCGCCTGTGAAGGCTCAGGCCTCCCCTTCTGCGCCCCCCGCATTAGACGTCGAGAAAGAGACCACAGACGCTGACCCCCAAGAGACACCGACAAGACAGACAGCGCCGCCTTCAGACAGCGCCAACGCATCTGTTGCTCCGATTGAGCCTCACACAGATCCCCCGAGTGACGACAACGTGCCAGGTACCCCGGAGGGGTCCTACCAAACGTGGCTCGACACATTCGCAGACACTCGCGAATACCGAGACATCGTAGAACACTCTGTGTTGATTTCCTTCGAACAAGGCGTTCTGCGAATGGGATTTGACGACACCCGCTCCTTCAATCATGGGCGGGAGTTGGTGAAACGTGATTTGGTATTGGAAGGCGCCAAAGCGTTGTTTCCAACCCTGGTTCGCCTCCAACCCGAACTCCGCGAAGACTCGACACTACATACCCGGCGAGAGCAACGAGCCATCGCTAAAAAAGCCCATCAAAAAGCACTGTTCGATGCAGCCTCGAGTGATCCACTCATCCTGGAAGCCTGCGCGGTTCTCGATGCCAAGATTGAGGCAGTCAACCCCATTTCAGAACAAGCCGAATCATGAGTCAAGATCCTATCAGGCGCTGCGTCGAAGCCTTATCGAGGCTGCCCGGTATCGGAGAAAAAACAGCCCAAAGGCTGACCTGGTGGCTCCTGAGAGCCCCCGATGGTGCGGCTGAAGAGATCGCAGAGGCCGTCGCCAGCCTCCAAGGCTCCGTGATGGAATGTGAAACCTGTTGCAACATCGGTACCTCCAATCCATGCCGAATCTGCGCAGACCACTCTAGAGACCCTGGAACCATCTGTGTAGTGGAACGCCCACCAGACGTGCAAGCTATTGAAGTTTCAGGTGAATTCAGAGGGCAATACCATGTTCTCCACGGAGCTCTTTCTCCGTTGGATGGTGTGGGGCCTGACGATCTCCGGATTCGTGAATTGCTAGCCCGTATTCCTCAAACCGAGGAAGTCATCCTGGCCACAGACCCGGATATCGATGGCGACACAACAGCCCTGTATCTAGCCCGCCTCCTGGCTCCGCTGGAAGTGCGGGTAAGTCGTTTGGCACACGGAATCGCAGTTGGTACTGAAATTGAGTACGCAGACAAGGTATCCTTGATGAGAGCCCTGGAGAATCGGCGCACGCTCCCTGGCACTGGATAGACATGTCAATCGACCCTCCATCGCTGCATGAACTGGATTCTTTGGAGGAGGTCACAATGGACTCTGTGGACGAAATCTCTCTGGACTCCATCGATGAGCTCCCGTTGGATTCGATGGACGCCCCGACCCTGACCAAGTCCAGAAAGCCCCCCAGAAGAGTGGAGGCACGTGATCGGAAGAACTCCACGGACCCATCGCTTTATCCAGATCTGCCAGACGCTACAGACCTACAGAACGATGAGACGCACCCTGGAGGCCGATCGAGTTCCGCGCCCCCCCTCAGCCAGGCCTGGTCCGGATCACAACACAGTGAGGTCTACACCCCAATCGAGCCAAAGCAGCTCGAGGATCTAGGGTTGTCGCCAACCTTCCTTGAGCATCTGCTTCTCAAACACCTTCTGGATTTTCCGGGCCAGCTCGGCCGAGATGCAGCGTCCTATATCTGCGTAAACCCCGCGCTCGTGATTCCTCTACTTGAAGGACTAAAACGAAGAATGCTGGTCATCCACGCGACGGGTGAAGCGGCAGGAGACTTTCACTACGACCTCAGTGAAGCCGGACGTAAGTTCGCCATGGAGTTGCGCTCACAGAACCCCTACTGCGGCCCAGCCCCCGTTCCAATGGACGTCTACCGGACCAGTGTAAACAAACAGTCCATCGCCCATGAACAACTACAACCCAAGGACCTCGCCAAGGCCTTTCACGACCTGATGGTCGACCCACATCTCCTGGACCTGCTCGGGCCTGCCATGGCATCCGGTCGAGGTGTGTTTCTCTTTGGAAACTCCGGCAACGGTAAAACCTCCCTGGCATTGAGAATGTCCCGGGCCTATCGCAACTCCGTCTACATTCCGCACGCCGTTCTCATGCAGGGCCAGGTCGTGCAGATTTTCGACCCCCAAGTACATCGTGCTCGGCCTCGAGAATCCTATCTCCAAGCCATCGATCGCAGCCGCCTCGACCCAAGATGGGTGCGCTGCTACCGCCCCACGGTGGTCACCGGCGGCGAACTCACCATGGAATCGCTGGAAATGAGCTCCAATCCCGAGAATGGGATCTCGGAAGCTCCCCTCCAAGTCAAAGCGAACTGTGGCTTGCTGGTCATCGATGACTTTGGCCGCCAACGCATCGATACAGAAGAACTACTCAACCGGTGGATTCTCCCCCTGGAAAACCGCGTGGACTACCTGCGGCTGCCCAACGGCAGAAAGGTCGAAGTGCCCTTTGATCCCCTGCTGATCTTCTCTACCAACCTCGACCCTGCCGAACTTGTAGACGAGGCGTTCATTCGTCGGATTCCTTACAAGGTCCATGTTCCAGACCCCCCAGCAGACGTCCTGAAAAAGCTTCTGAGAAAAGAGGCGATAGCGATGGGGTTCGTCGTCGAAGAACGATGGCTGAACTACATTCTGAATCACTGCTATGAGACAACCAATCGAGGCATGCGCTACTGCCACCCACGAGACCTCTTGTTGCAAGTCAAGAACCGCTGCAAGTTCCTCAATGAGCCACTCGAACTGACGCAGGAAGCTATCGATCAAGCTGCCAAGAGCTACTTCACACTGCTCTAATCCAAGCGTTTCCAAGCAAAACTGGGCAGCCAAACCTCCGCAACCCCATCTGCGTAAATGGACTTCCACCGATCGTTGTCCAGTGCGGGTAGCTGCCCGGCAGGCCAAACCAGGACTTCGGTTCTATATCGAATAGCCACCTCATCAAAGGTCGAAGCATCTCCTTGTCCACGGCGGCGCAGGATCTCCGCAACTTCCTCGGAGAACACCAGTCGACCATCGGCCAGGACCGTGGCTGGAGGGTGCAAACGATAGAGCAGATACCCAGCCCAACTCCCGGTGGTATCGGTCTTCAAGCGCAACCCTTTCTCCTCCAACAGATCACAGGCTTGCTCAGGAAATCGGCCCGGCTCGATATCCATAAACCGCTCCGCCCAACTCCATCGTGTACCCGCACGTGCGCCTAGCCCCAGAACCAGCAATGCACTGGCACACCACTTCACTCGACCCGGAACAACGCCCAACAAAAACACAATGGGAACCGAAGCCAACCAGGCCCACCGGGCCAAGAGAACAGAAGCCAGCGCACAACCGACTCCAAGCAACTTCTCCGAGAGCGGCGACGTCCCTCGAGAAAACACAACCGCACTCACAACTCCAGAACACACAAGAGCCAACACAAGCCAACCCCACCAACCCTCTCCCACATAGGCCCAGGTTCCTCGGAGCTCTGGCACGAACTCCTGGGGCCACTCCCGATGTGAAGACACGGCCGCCAGTACTCCTCGAATCGCACCGGGCGAAAGCGCCATCGCCACAAGGCCTCCTGCCCACACCAACCAACCCGACAGCCGCCCTAAACACAACGCCCAAACCGCTACCAACACCACCCACCAGAGCGCGGACACGGCATGAACATTGGCCCAAACCGGGGCCAACAAAAGCATCCATGCGACATGAGGCCCCCAGCGCACTGTTCGCACCCACGGCAGCAGGATTACAAAAAACAAGAGCTCCAACAGATGAGGACGAAACCGAATTCGATCCTCAAACAACACCAACAACACCAAGGTGGCCAACACACTGCTCACTGTGCATTTGCTGGTCTTGTGATGATGTCCCGACCAGAACCCGAGCGCTAGGCCCAAGGCCAGCACGTGGGAGAACCGCACCCACCCCAGCCCACCCAAACCATCGAGCCAAGCCACCAGAACCTGGTAACCCCATTGAAAACTCACCCAGTCTCGCGTGTCATCGGCAGCCGAGAACACATCCGTCGCCGGGATTCCATGAGCAATGATTTCCCGGCCTGCAGCGATATGCCAGAACAAGTCGATATTCCAGATAGGACGCCACGCCCAGGCCATGGTCAAGGCCGCGACGAGAATCCCCACCAACACGCCCTCACGCTGAGCCTCGCTCACAGAGATAGGCACCTCGCTCCCCTGTTCAGCCGTTCACAGATCGGGTTCAAGACTCTCCTTGCCACGCTGAAAAACGGGCTCAACCCCCGCCGACGGCCCGCACAATCTCCACCCTGTCGTTGGGCTTAAGCACACACTGAGAGAGGATAGACCGAGGCACCACCTCTCCATTTCTGGCCACAGCAACAGCCTGTTCGTTGACCTCGAGGTTCACCAACAGCCAGCCCACCGTGGCATTCGCTGGAACTTGACTGAGCTCACCATTCACCTTGATGTTCATCAGAGTCGCCCCATCCCTGCACCGGGACTGTCGAACAAATGCGGGTCGTTCGTGATGTTCTCCGCCTGCTGACGTGTCAGGAGTCCCGCATCAACGGCACGGCGACAAGCCTCGCTCATGGTCTGCATCCCTTCTCCTTTGGAGGTCTGCATAATCGATGGCACCTGGTGCGACTTGCCTTCTCGAATAAGATTTCGAACAGCGGGAGTCACAATCAAGATTTCGTGCAGTGCTACACGGCCTTTTCGACTCGCTGGGCGCTCCAACACCTGCGAAATCACAGCCATCAGCGAGGAAGCCAACTGCACCCGAATCTGCTGTTGCTGCTCCGGCGGAAACACGTCAATCAGACGATCCACAGTCTCCGGGGCCGAGTTGGTGTGCAGGGTCCCAAAGACAAGATGCCCGGTCTCAGCCGCGGTCAGTGCGAGCGAGATGGTCTCCAGGTCTCGGAGTTCTCCCACAAGAATGACATCCGGATCTTCGCGAAGAGCCGACTTGAGCGCTCGGGTAAACGAGGTCGTGTGCCCACCGACCTCGCGTTGGTTGATGATGCAATTCTTAGGGGTGTGAATGAACTCCAGTGGATCTTCCACCGTGAGAATGTGTGCATTGCGACTCGCATTGATGTGGTCCACCATCGCAGCCAGAGTGGTGCTCTTGCCAGACCCTGTTGGCCCGGTCACCAACACAAGCCCACGGCGAGTTTCTGCAATCCGCCTCAGCACACGCGGTGAGCCCAACTCGTCCAGAGATCGAATCTTGTGCGGAATCAGGCGCAACACCATGCCGACTCCACGCACATGGCTGTATACGTTCACGCGAAATCGAGCCAGCCCATCAAGACCCACCGAGAAGTCGATCTCTTTATCGGTCTCAAAGGTACTCTTCTGCTTCTCGTTCATGATTGAATACGCCATGCGAAGCATCTCGTCCGCCGAGAGCTTCTCGGTATCCAAACGACGAATCTCACCCTCCACACGTAGAGAAGGGGTCTCTCCAGCACTCAGGTGGATGTCCGATGCCCCGGACTCCACAGCAAAGGCCAGCAACTCATGGATCTGCACAGCCATTTCACCCTCACGGACTCTACCTCCCATCCTACCAGCCAGATGGGATAGGGTGGTTGAATGGGTGATCTTCTCCGCCCGATTTTCGAGGATGGCTACATCCTGGTTGTAGACAAACCCAGTGGTGTTCCCAGCCAACCCACCCGAAACCATCAACCCAACATCTACGAGGAAGCCTGTGCTCGTTTCCCCTATGTAGGCCTGCATCACCGCTTGGACACCCCCGCATCAGGACTACTGCTGATGACTCTGCACCGCAGTGCAAACGCTCCCATTGCGACTGCATTTCGAGACCACAAGATACGCCGCAGCTATCAAGCAGTACTACTGGGCGACCCTGGCGAGTCCGGGCATTGGGAAGGCGCGATTGACGGCCGCCCCGCTCAGACACATTGGACCCGGATTGCCTCTGGGGGTGGGTTTTCCAGAGTAGGACTCACCCTGTCCACAGGACGAAAGCACCAGATCCGAAGACACGCACTTGCAGCCGGACATCCCATCATCGGAGACAGGCGCTACGGAGGTGCAGCAGGGCAACTCTGGCCCCGTCTCGCCTTACATGCAGTGCAGTTGGAGTTTGAGCACCCAATCTCAGGCCAGGTTCTTCAAGTGGAATCGCCCATACCAGAAGACCTTCTGGGGCTTATAGCTCAGATCGAGAGCACTGAATGAGCACTCGAACGCACGCCTTCCTACTCGTACTCATCACAGCAGGCGTGTTCTGTCCCTTGCTTGTGGCCGGTTTCATTTGGGACGACCAGGTTCTCGTGCTCGAAAATCTGTGGACCCACGACCCAGCCAATCTCCCACGGTTCTTTCGCGCCAGCCTCTGGGAGTCCACTCCGATTGCAAACACCACAACGCCCTACTACCGACCCATGATGCTCGTAGAGCTTCTTGTAGACCGTCAGTTGTTCGGCTTTTCCACCCTCGCACACCATGCCCACTCCCTAGCGTGGCACCTGGTCTGTACCCTGCTCGTTTGGAAGCTGATTCGCACCCTTGGTGGCCAAGGGATCGCCGCCACCGCTTCAGCCGCTGTGTTCGCACTGCATCCGTTCCAAACAGAAGTAGTCGCGTTCATAGCGGCCCGAAATGACGCCATGGCCCTCGCTGGGGTTCTCGGAGCCCTGTTGCTACTCAAGGACGAAGCCCCCAGCCCTTGGAGGCTGACTCAAGCGGGTATCTGCGCACTCTATGCGCTGCTCTCCAAAGAAACCGCGCTTATGCTCCCGCTTCTCCTGGCAATGTGTGACCTTGTGGTCCATGGCCGACTCATCAACGTCAGGCGATATCTTGCCATCGGTCTGGCCATGGGAGTCTTTGGACTACTCCGGCTGCAGGCACCGCTGGACAGCTCGGCTCTCAATCTCGGCGAGGTGCTTCAATCGGCCCCCGCAATCATGGCCAGCTATGCGAGCCGACTGCTGTGGCCCATCGGCACCAGCCCCACCACTCCGTTGAACGCCATCCAACTCTCACTTCCCTCACTGGGTATCGCCTTGTTCCTAGCGGGCCTGGCCCTGAGGGCACAGCGCAAAATGGCCCTCTGTGGTCTCGGAATATTCGTGGTGGGCCTGACTCCAGCCTTGGCTGGCGTAGTGCTCTATGGCGGGCTTCCCTATCGCTACACCTACTTGCCCATGCTGGGCATAGCAATCGGCTACTGCGCGCTGTGGAACAAACACACCAACCACCCAGCAAGCCTACTGCTCCCTCTCATACTCGGTGGCATCACCACATCTCAACTGGTCGATTGGTCTACGAATCTGTCTTTCTGGGAGCGGGGCTATCAAGTAGCACCCGGTGTAGAAACTGCCTGTGGACTGTTCAAAGCCCACGAATCGGAGCTCCATCACACCGAACTGGAATCTCCCCAACGCAAGAAGCGTTTTGACCGTGCCGAAGCACTGCTCCAAGAGGCCATACAGAACCCACCGAGTCAGTACTGCTGTTACTCAGCCTCTCGCTGGTACTGGAAGCTCGGTTTGCCCCAAAGTGCGGTGACCTCCGGTTTAGAGGCACTCAACAATGGCTGTGAGCCCAGTCCCGAACTCTTGGCCCCACTCGCAATGTCCGAAGCCCTGATCGGCCAATGGGATGCCGCAGAGTCCCACGCCAAAGAAGCGGGACGCGACCCTACAGGCTTAGCCCCTGTCGTGCTTTCCGCTGCTGCGCTTCGTCGGGGAGATGAGAGTGTCCTGCTCTATTGGGAACAGAAGGGATCCAACGAAGCCCAGATCAATCTGCGGGACCAAGTGGACTTCGTACTCAATTCTCCGCCACCCATTCAGCCGAACAGTTCGGTGTCTCCCACAGACGAATCCGAATCACCGTAACCCCTGACTCCGCCAATAAGGACTTGGAAACTTCTGCCAGCTCGGCCACGATGTTTTCCGCCGTAGGAGGCGCATCCAACCAATAAACAGGCCGGCCCGAGCTCTCGTTAGATGCCACCAGGGCCGCAACCGCGGGATCTGGGTCCCCTCGCTGCAAGATGGCCGTGTGGTCCCAATGTTCATCGATCCAGGCGCCCACCAGTGACTTGACCACTCCAAAGTCGATTACCCGTCCCAGTTCATCGAGCTCCGGCGCTTGGCAGGTGATTTCTGCTGCATATCGATGGCCATGCCAGGCCTTACATCGACTCTCATGGCGTGGAATACGATGCGCAGCATCCCACTCCAGTCTCCGAGTACACCAGATCACTGAGACCCTCCTCGCAATTGTTGATTCAACGCAGCCACATGTCCAACGCCGGTTCCACAACAGCTTCCCACAATCGTGGCCCCCGCTTCCACCCACCGCAGCGCCCAGCCCACATAATCCGCGATCGATTCTTCCGTAGCAGACACCCAAGGCCCAGACTCGGAGAGGTGTCCCCCATTGGCATAGGCCCCAACAGGCACCGGGAGGTCTTTCAACTCCTCCAGATAGGCCAAGACCAGCTCCGGAGCGACACAGTTCACCAGTACCGCGCTGACTCCCAGTTCCAGCGAACGTCGGCCAGCTTCACCAACCTCCCTCGGCGACAAAAGCGATCCGTCTGGACCTCCGGTGAACGCCACCCAGGTTTCCAAGCCCGTTCCCAGGGCCTCTTCCACGGCAACAAGAGCCTCTCCTACGTGAGGAAACGTCTCGCACAACAAAATATCGACACCCGCATTACACAGCGCACCGGCCATCTCTCGATGTTCCGGTCTTGGCTCCACCGGCGACAAATCTGGCCGATAGCAGTCCTCGAGCGGCGCCATACTACCTGCCAGAACTGCCTCCGGCCCCAGAGCTTCACGGGCCAAATCAACCGCCGCCTTCAGAACCGAACGCCATGAGTCTCCAAGAACCCTCGGCTGCGTGCGAAAGGTGTTCACCGTGTGGACATCCGCACCTGCGTCTGCATACGCCCGATGAATCAGTTGAACCTGCTCAGGATTCTCAAGGTTCGGCAGCGCACTCCAAGTCCCTTCCGGGAGGTGGCAACCCCGCTTCGCGAGCTCCGTTCCCATGGGGCCGTCGAGGATACGAAGCATTTGTCGATATACCCCAAAGCCTTGAGCGACTCGATTGTTTCAGAGTCCATGTTCTCCTTTCGAAACGGAGGCGCCTTGGCATCCCAGGCCTCAAGCGCTGCGCTCATGGAAGCCTCTCGTTCTGCGTCGTCCACCTTAGACTGGGACTCGTCGAGACGAAACAAGCCTTTTTGCTCCTTGAGACGGGGATGGCGAATCAAGATGTGAGAGTCCAAGACAACCCCACGCTCATTGTTGAGGTTGTTCCAGGCTTGCTCAACAGGCTCGGCACGTGACTTGGTCGCCTCCAAAAACACCGGCGCGGAAGGCATCGCCTCTCCGTTGAGCAAGGGAACCAGATTCCGACCAGACCCCATGGAGGTATCCTCCATCTCCAACATGCCCAGCACCGTAGGGGACAAGTCAGACAACTTGACGGAATCGCCGATCACCCTGGGTTCCAGTACTCTGGTCCCGGTCCCTGCAACAATGAAGGGAACTCGGCTCACCCAGGTATCGATATCGAACCCATGGCCCAATGGGAATGGCCGTGTTTCCGCGAACATCTCCCCATGGTCCCCGGCAAACACGATCACCGCATGGTCGAGAATCCCCTGGGACTCCAAGTGCCCAAAGAGCCTTTCGATCTGGTAGTCCACCCAAGCCACTTCTCCCTGGTACAAACCACGAAGCCACTGGATTTCCTTTTCGCTCACCTCACCGGCACGAATCCTCTTGCCCAACTTCGCGCTGGCACGACGTGACGCAAAGGCCGGCCGATAGCTTGAATCTACAAACCGAGAGGTGAACTCGGCAGGAGCCTCGTACGGAGAGTGAGCATCGTAATAATGAACCCAGGCAAAAAGTGGCTTGTTTGCATCCCGTTGTTCCAGCAACGCCACGGCACGCCGAGTAACCCGGTCCCCTCGGTCTTCTGTCCTCGGCCCCATGTCGGTGCGGGTCGAGTCGTCAAACAGCCGAAAGCCCTGACTCATACCCATCTTCCCATCCACCACCGAGGCCCCGATCACTGCCATGGTGTCCCATCCCAGAGACCCCAAACGCTCGGCAAGCGTCTCTACAGATTCAGACAAGGGGAAGCCATTCCTTGGCACTGCGTGTTCATGTGGATCCAACCCTGTGAACATAGAAGCATGCGAAGACAAGGTCGTCGGCACATGAGAAAACGCCCAATCGAACCGAACCCCTCGAGCAGCCCAGGAGTCCAGATACGGCGAACTCTGATCCGGCCCTCCATAGGAACTGAGCGCATCCGCCCGAACCGTATCCAAGGTGACGACAATCACATGAGGACGGTCCACCACAACAACCTGCGGAGGCCGCACATCAACGGGAGGCTCAGTGCCTCCACAAGCCATAATCAAGATGAGTCCGAACACTCCGACGGCACTAACGGGCGCGTTAGAAGATGGCCATGATGCTTCTTGCCCTGTTGACACTGTCTGCGATGGCGAACCCCGTTGAGAACCCATCACCCACAGACTCTTCTGCACACCAGGTGCGTGCTCTTCCACCCGGTGGTGAAGAGCTCCGCGGCGTATGGGTCACCCGTTGGAGCTACGATTCCCAAGAGGATGTGGAACGCATTCTCACCGACATCTCCCGGGCCGGGTTCAATGCCGTTTTCTTTCAGGTGAGGGGGTCGTTCGATGCCTTCTACCAGTCCTCCATAGAACCCTGGGCTGAGCGCCTTACTGGGAGCCTGGGAACAGATCCAGGCTGGGACCCACTCCAGACCGCCATCAAGACAGGCCACGAGTTGGGGCTCCAAATCCACGCCTACATCAACGTGTTTCCCCTATCCTCGGGAGAACACGCCCCCCAAACCGGTGTCTCGCCCGAACATGCCTACAACGCCCACCCGGACTGGCGGGTCTCCGACCAAGCAGGCCGGACACCGATAGCAGGCAGCAAACGAGCCAAAGCCATGAAATATGTCTTTGCCTCACCAGGAAATCCCCAGGTCCGCGCACGCATCACAGCCGTGGCTGCGGATATTGACAACCACTACGATATCGACGGTATCCACCTGGACTACATCCGCTATCCCGGCCGTCAGTATTCGCACGACCCGGTCTCCTTGTCTCGCAGGGATGCCTCTGCAAGCTTAGGCAACTGGCAACGATCGCAAATAGAAGAAACCATCGCTCGAGTGCGAGAAGCCGTGACTGTTCCCGTGACCGCGGCGGTCTGGGGAGTCTATGAGAATCGCTGGGGCTGGGCGTCTGTGTCCGAGGGACGAAACGACTACTACCAGGACAGCCGTGCCTTTCTGAAAAAGGGCCTCGTAGACGCCACAATGCCAATGATCTACTGGCCTGTTTCCTCGAATCCCGGCAGTCGTCTCGATTTTCACACGTTGGCCTCAGACCACCTATCCAACGCCAGCGGCCGACATGTCTACTTAGGCATCACCGCTCAGCCCTCGGAAACCGCCGAAGACTTCTACCAGCACGTTGTGCGCTGCATCGAAGCAGGCCGTGCTCTGAACGCACCGGGATTCGTGCTCTTCGACTACGTGACCGGCAAAGATCTGCTGGAACGGCTGGGCACCGGCCCCCTGGCCGAGGAGGCCGTGCCCCCAACCATGCCGTGGCGGGACTAGTCCTCAGTCTCCGCGACCCGCTCCTCCTCTTGCTCGAGTACACGGGAAAGAAACAGACGACGGTCGGTGCGCACCTGGCCATCCACGCGGCGTGCGGCCACTTCCTGGTACACACCGATGTCTTCAAAACCCATCGATTTATACATTTCCCAGATGTTCTGGTGACGCACACTCGCACGCAACAAGACGTGGGAATAGACCTGCCGATCGATCAGTTCAAGGCGTTTTTGAACCAGCATGCTCCCAACACCACGGCCCCGATATTCTGGCAGCACACCCAACTCTGCAAGGTAAAAGGTGTGCTGGACCGGCAAGAGCCCGTGCATGTCACGATGAACATCAGAACGGGAAGTCAACGGCACACCCGCCCCAAACCCAACAACACGACGATTGCCTGAGACCGCCAACAACGTGATGTGTCCCGGGGTTTGAAGTACGCGTTGGAGCACCGCCTCGGCCTCTGCTGGAAAGAAGCGTTCTGAATACGGAGGCTCGCGAAAAATCATCTGGTACGCACCCACGAATCCCGCTCGGTACGGGATTACCTCTTGGGGGCTGTCTACCTTGAGGTAGCGAATACCATCGATCGATTCGAGTTCCACCTACTGATCATGCCGCGAGGCGGGCCATCACGAGAACCCTCTCTTCCGTGGAAACGATCTCAAACTCCAAATTTCCCCCCCCGAGATCCGCAAATATCCGGCCTGCTTCATTGTGTAGAAACACTTCTGCTCCACCCTGTTTGAGATTCAGCACCTCTATATCTCTTGGGTGAATGGCCATGCCAACGCCCAAAACCTTGAGCACCGACTCCTTGCAGGCCCACGCCGTGGTCATGAGTCGATCGTCTGAACCGAACCGATTTTGTTCTCCCTCTGTAAACCACTCAGCAGCAAATCCAGGATGTCTCTTTGAGACCGTCTCCAGGTCCACTCCAATTCGGCCTCCGCGGCGCGCAA
>JAYZDK010000210.1:0-12622 GCA_036337845.1 Myxococcota bacterium
TCTCCACTGCTGTCATCTGCGCGAACTCAACGCGAGTGTGCTTGCCGGCACCCTCATGGACCACCACCGCATCTGGCTTGATGGCGCTAATCACTCCCGAGATCTCGGAACCATCCGGTGTTTCGATACGAATCTCTTCCAGCGGGGCTAGCGCAAGGACTGCTCCGATGAACCAGGTGGTCATTGGGAGTAGTCGAAGCGCTCTTCGAGATTGTCGAATCGGGTGAATGGGCCATTCCAGGCCAAGCGCACCTTGCCAATCGGCCCTCGCCGTTGTTTGGCGATGATGATCTCGGCCACACCTTTGTCGATGGTGTCTTCGTTGTAGACCTCGTCTCGATAAATGAACACGATGACATCGGCATCTTGCTCGATTGCGCCCGATTCGCGGAGGTCCGATGGCATCGGTCGTTTGTCCGTGCGGGATTCGAGACCGCGGTTGAGCTGGGAGAGTGCCAAAACGGCGACATCCAGATCTTTGGCAATTCCTTTCAGGCCGCGAGAAATGGCGGAAATCACTTGTTCCCGCGATTCGCGGGACCCGCCACTACCTTGCATGAGTTGAAGATAGTCGACCACGATCACGCCGAGCTCAGGATGCCGCGCTTTCAACCGCCGCGCCCTTGAACGGAGTTGGTGAACCGTGAGTCCCGGCGTGTCGTCGATCCACACCGGCGCCTGGTAGAGTCGCTGCGACGCATCCGAGAGTAGCGACCAATCCTTTTCGTTCAGGTCCCCCGTCCGAACCTTCCCGCCCTCCACCAAGGCGTCCGTACAGAGCATCCGTGTCCAGAGCTGGCCGGCCGACATCTCCATGGAAAAAATCCCCACCCCGATACCCGCTGTAAGCGCGGCGTTCTGCGATATGTTGAGGGCGAGCGCGGTCTTACCCATGGCGGGCCGGGCCGCTAGGACCACAAGATCAGTGGGCTGCAGGCCGGCTAGCTTCTTGTCAAGATCCACAAAGCCGGTGGGAATGCCCACCACGTCTCCACGGTGGTCGGCTCGAAGCTCAATCTTGGGCATTTCGACGTCGGTGATTTCCGCCAGCGTCTGCCAGTTCTTGTGGTGGTCGTCCTGCGTGACCTCAAAAATGCGACCTTCGGCATAGTCCAGCAGGTCCGCGGTGTCCTCACCCCCCGCAAACCCCTTTTCCAGGATCTGGCCAGCTGCCTGCAGAAGGTTGCGGCGACGCGACTTGTCCAGCACAATTCGTGCGTAGTACTCGACATTCTCTGTGGTGGGGACTTGCTCGGGTAGACCGGAAATATAGGCAACCCCACCGAACTCGTCGGGGGTGCCCGTATCAATGATCTCCTGAACCAGCCCCAACAGGTCTACGGTGCTACCCGCATTGGAGTGGGCAACGAGCAACTCAAAAGTTCGCGCATGAGCTTCGCTGTAGAAGTCATCCTGTTTGATCAGGGCGGCGATGGAATCCGTTCGTTGGGGGTCCAGAATCAGGGCGCCCAACACCGCTCGCTCCGCTTCTAGCGATTGGGGAAACTGACGCCCCCCCATTGCGGAATTTCCCGAGCCTTGGTCTTCCACGCCTCTACCTCCCAGAGCGCCGCTACTCCTTTACGACGTATACCTTGACCTCGGCACTGACGTCCGCAAATAGTCCGATCGACACGGTGTGTGCGCCAAGACTCTTGATGGGCTCACTCAGCTCGATGGCGCGTCGGTCGACCTCGATACCCTCCGCGGCAAGCGCCTCGGCGATGTCGCGATTGGTGACCGAACCGAAGAGCTTCTCGCCTTCCTCATCGGCCTGACGTCGGATCGTTACAGCCACACCCTCGAGCTTCGCAGCGCTGGCCTGGGCTTCCGAAAGAAAACGGTCTTTCTTGGCCTGAGCCACGCCTTGGGCGTGACGCAACTGTCCCACATTTCGGGAATGTGCCAAGACGGCCATGCCTCGTGGAATCAAATAGTTGCGTGCGTAGCCGTCGGAAACTTCCACGACCTCTCCGAGTGCTCCGATTTTGGGCACTTCTTGTTGCAGGATGACTTTCATTACGGCCTCCTTTTACTGACTATCGGCTGGGGTTTCATCGGCGGGAGCAGCTTCCTCGGCGGGAGCAGCTTCCTCGGCGGGAGCAGCTTCCTCGGCGGGAGCAGCTTCCTCGGCGGCGGCAGCTTCCTCGGCGGGAGCAGCTAGGGCAGCGGCTGCAGCAGCGGCCTCCGCATCCCGACGAGCAGCTTCTTCCTGAGCAGTACGCGCGGCTTCCTCGGCTTCGAGGCGTGCAGCCTTTTCGGCGGCACGTGCAGCTTCTTCAGCGGCGCGGGCCGCCTCTTCCTCTTCAATGCGCTTGCGCTGCTCGATTGCTTCGGCCATGCGGGTTTCGACGTCCACATCTTCCGCCACACGCACGGTGAGAAAGCGAAGAAGCTTGTCCTGGATTCGGAGATTGCGCTCCAACTCGGAAACCACGCCGGTGGGCGCGAGGTAGTTGAAATACACGTAGTGTCCGCGTTGATTCCGCTTGATGGGGTACGCCAGGCGGCGGTTTCCCCAGTCGTGATGAATCAGGACATCCCCTTCACACTTCTCAATGATGGAAGAGACCTTGTCAGCGACACCGCTGACGTCTTCCTTCGAGAGCTCGGGCTCCAGGATGTAAATGGTTTCGTATTCGGTTCGAATGTTGCTCATGGGTCCTCCCGCTACACGAGGTAGCGTGGAAAGAGAAAATCAAAGATTGAAAAATGGGTTGAAGCTGCCGTGTGCGATGAGAGGCGCGATGACCAATGACACCACGGACATCAGCTTCACCAGGATGTTCAGCGAGGGGCCCGCTGTGTCCTTGAAAGGGTCGCCAACAGTGTCGCCGACCACGGCTGCGGAGTGCGCTTCCGTGCCCTTTTCGTGAACGCTGCCGTCTTCCATCTTGTAGCCGCCGCCCTCAAAGGACTTCTTGGCGTTGTCCCAGGCGCCGCCTGCATTAGACATGAAAATTGCCATCAACACGCCACAGACCGTGACGCCCGCAAGGGTGCCACCGAGCGCTTCAGGACCAAACAGAAAGCCCATCAACACGGGTGTCACAACGGCCATTGCGCCGGGAAGCATCATTTTGCGGATGGCAGCACTCGTGGAGATGTCCACGCAACGAGCCGTGTCCGGCTTGGCGTTCCCCTCGAGCAGGCCCTCGATCTCACGGAACTGTCGCCGCACCTCAGTAATCATGTCCATGGCCGCTTCTCCGACGGCATTCATCGCCATCGACGAGAACAAGAACGGCAGCATTCCACCAATGAACAGACCGGCCATTACAAGGGGCTTGGAGATATCGATTCCAGTGATGTTGGCTTGCAGCATGAATGCCGCAAAGAGCGCCAAGGCCGTCATGGCTGCACTGGCAATGGCGAACCCCTTGCCAATAGCGGCTGTGGTGTTTCCAACGGCATCAAGCGTGTCTGTGCGCTCGCGTACCACGGGTTCTTGGTGTGACATCTCCGCGATTCCGCCCGCGTTGTCTGCGATGGGTCCGTAGGCGTCGACGGCGAGCTGAATACCGGTGGTCGAAAGCATGCCGAGGGCCGCAATGGCTACGCCGTAAAGGCCAGCAAATGCGTTCGCAACGACCACACCGACCGCGATGAGGAGAATCGGTACTGCAGTCGACTGCATGCCCACACCGAGTCCAGCGATGATGTTGGTCGCGGTTCCGGTCTTGGATTGTTCTGCAATGCTCATGACCGGCTTCTTGCCCATGGCGCAGTAATAGGAAGTGATCATTCCAACGGCGACACCGGTGAGAAGACCGACGACTGTAGCAATGCCTACGTCATTGGCCGTGACACCATCTGTGCCGCTCTCCGGCCAGACCTGGTTTGCAATCACAAATGTCAGAACTGCCATGACCCCAGCGGCTCCAAAGGCGCCTGCATCCAGCGCGTGTTGAGGATTGCCGCCCTCTTTGGTACGCACGAACAGGGTTCCGACAATCGAGCAGAGGATTCCAGCAGCGGCGATCAAGAGAGGAAGAAGGATTGCGTTTAGGTCGCCGCCCTTGGTGGCCTCATAGCCCCAGGCGAGAACCATGGCTCCAATGATGGCGCCTACATAGGACTCGAACAGGTCGGCCCCCATTCCCGCGACGTCTCCAACGTTGTCTCCAACGTTGTCTGCGATGACTGCGGGGTTCCGGGGGTCATCCTCCGGAAGTCCAGATTCCACCTTTCCCACGAGGTCGGCACCGACGTCCGCCGCTTTGGTGTAGATACCACCACCCACACGAGCAAACAGGGCAATGGAAGAGGCTCCCATGGAAAAACCGGTGAGGACGTTGAGCGCCTTCTCCAGGTTGTCAGACCACATGCCGCTGTAGGTCAGCCACAGACCGCTCAGGCCGATGATGGCAAGGCCAACAACGCTCATTCCCATCACGGCGCCACCGGAGAACGCGACGTTGAGCGCCTCGGGCAAACCCTTTGTCGCAGCAGCGGTGGTCCGGACGTTGGCGTTCGTGGCGACCTTCATGCCGATATAGCCCGCCAAAGCCGAGGCTATGGCCCCAATGACGAAGGAGGCGGCAATGAGTGGGCTCTGGGTGTCTCCGGAGCTATTGGCAACCCCGAGAAGCACGGCGACGATCAACACAAAGACGGAAAGCACCTTGTACTCGCGAGCGAGAAAGGCCATCGCGCCTTCTTGAATCAGGCCTGCGATTTCCTGCATCTCAGGGGTGCCCGCTGGTTGATTCTTTACCCAACGTGCCTTGATGAATGCGTAAAGCAGCGCGATCACGCCAGTGACGGGAATAGCAAATATCAGAGAGTCCACTTCAACCTCGGAGTCCTGTTTGGGACGGGGAATTCGAAATCTGGTTTAGTAAGGAAGGGCTCACGCCCGGGTCGGAAGGCAGATCGGAAGCCGATTGCTGCTGCTTCTTTTCATTGAACTGGTTTTGGGCGTCCACAAGGCCGTGGACGAGAATGTGCTCTACGGCATCGGCGGCTTTGCCCACATGACTGTCGAGCGCTTCTCGTTCGGAGGCATCCCATCGGCCCAACACATAGTCTGCGGTATTCCAGTTTTCCGGAGGCCGGCCGATGCCGACACGTACGCGCAGATAGTCTCGGCTTTCCATGTGCCGATCAAGGTCACGAAGGCCGTTGTGGCCTCCATGTCCCCCACCCTGCTTTACGCGAATCCTGCCGAACGGTAGGTCCAGATCGTCGTGTACGACAATCAAGGATTCCGTGGCTTCTTTGTAGTAGGAAACCACGCTTCGGACGGGCAGGCCCGAGCGATTCATGAATTGTTGGGGCTTCAGAAATACCGTGCTCTCGTTGTGGACGGATGCTTGACCCACAAGCGCACCAAACTGGGGCTTGCCGATGTCGCAACCCCAGCGGCGTCCCAGCTCGTCCAATACGAGGAACCCAACGTTATGTCGGGTTTCCCTGTATTTTCCGCCAGGATTTCCGAGTCCAGCAACGAATCGCACGTCAGCCCTCTTCGTTCTCGTCAGCGCTCTCGCCGGCTTCTTCGTCCGCTCCCTCAGCGTCCTCGACCTCAGCCTCCGCAGTCTCCACGATCGCTGCGCGTTTTCCGATGCAGGCCAGGAGATTGACGCTGTCGTCGAGATCTGTGGCACAGCCGTCAGGAAGGCTAATCTCAGCCACCGTCAGGACATCGTCCACCTGCATGGGGCTGATATCAAGGGTGACATTCTTGGGAATGTCACCGGGCTTCGCGGTGATACGAATGGTGCGGCGCTCCAAGCGCACGCGGCCACCAAGGGTCTCGCCAGCTGCCTTTCCGGTGGTTGCAATCGGGACTTCCACAGTGACCGGAGTGTCCGTGTCCACCTCATAGAAATCCACGTGGAGCAATGCGCGAGTCACGGGATGCTTTTCAGCGTCCTTGACCAGACAGGTGTAGCTCTTTCCTTCCACCTCAAGATTGATGAGCACGTTCGGGTTGTCAGCCTGGTTGAAGGCATAACGAAGCAGATGAGGGTCCACTGCGATGTGCGTGGCCTCGGTTCCGGCCCGGTAAATCACCGCGGGGATCATCCCGCTACGTCGAAGTTTCCGAGCCCACCCCTTGCCGAAGTCGGTGCGTGACTGTGTTCCAACGGAGATCGCTTCCATGTTGAATCCTGGTCAGCGGAGTCCACTCGCCTTCTTCAATAAGGGAGTGCCGCTCAACCAGGAGTTGAGCACCGCCGACAGAACCATGGACTCAGGGGCTTTGCACCCGGGACCGCGACGGTCGCGTTTGGGCCTGTGAAAGACACTGCACGCGAAGCGCCGCACGAATATCGGCTGCACCCGGGCCTGTCAAGGCAGTTCAGCCCTGAAGAAACAGCCTGGAGACCGAGTCTGCCTCATGAATAGACCGAATGGCCTTGCCCAACAGATCTGCGATGGACAGCACCTCAATCTTGTCGAGCGCCTGGGCCTCTGGACTCAGCGGGATGGTGTCCGTCACGATAATCTTTTCGATGACACTGTCACGGAGCCGTTGTACTGCGGGCCCGGAGAGAACCGGATGAGTTGAAACGGCTCGGACACTGGCGGCACCACCATTTTCCACCAGCGCCTGGGCGGCACCGGTCAGCGTGCCAGCGGTATCGATCATGTCATCCACAAGAATGGCGTGTTTGTTTTCCACATCACCGATGATGTGCATGACGCTGGATTCGTTCGGCCTGGCTCGACGCTTATCGATAATCGCCAGCCCCGCCCCCAGGCGCTTTGCAAACGCCCGCGCCTGTTCCACACCCCCTGCATCCGGAGACACCATGACAATCTCGCTATCCTTCGGGAGTTCCTTCTTGAGGTAGGGAATGAGGTTTCGCGAGGCGTACAAGTTGTCCACGGGAATGTCGAAGAATCCCTGAATCTGGCCCGCATGAAGGTCAATCGTCAGCACGCGGTCCACGCCGGCCTGAGTGAGCAAATCCGCAACCAGCTTGGCAGAGATGGGTGCGCGGGGCGCGGCCTTTCTGTCCTGCCGCGCGTACCCGTAATAGGGAATCACGGCCGTAAGGCGTCCCGCACTGGAGCGCTTGCAGGCATCGGCCATGATGCACAACTCCATAATGTGATCGTTCGCCGGAGTTGAAGTCGGCTGGACGAGAAACACATCTCGACCGCGAACATTGTCGATGATCTCAACCTGGATTTCCCCATCCGAGAATCTCCCGATCTTGGCCTCCGCCACCTCACTCCCCAGATGCAAGGCGATCGCCTCGGTCAAATCGGGATTCGCTGAGCCACTGAATAACTTGACGGGTCCGTACATCTGCGCTCCAAAAGTAGGCTCAGAGGTGGGTTGGGGCGGTAGGATTCGAACCTACGAATGCCGGTACCAAAAACCGGTGACTTACCACTTGTCGACGCCCCAGCGAGTTCCCTCTCTGCCAGTCCGTGGGTAACCCGACTAACGTGACCCGCAAAGCACCAATTCAGAAGGAATCTTAAGCACGTTCTGGGTAAAATCCTGAGCGTTTGATCCGACGAGAGGAACAAGGACGTTTCGCGTCTTCTTCCAGCAACCCACTACGAGCGCTGTGCCGCGGTGCAGCGAGACTCGGATCAGGAAGGAACCCTTGGAAAGAAACATTGCAGTACTCATTGATTTCGAAAACATTGCAGCAGGATCAGAACGGGAGGGATTGGGTAGATTTGACATCGCACTATTGATGGACCGATTCAAAGATAAGGGCCGCATTCTTGTGGCCCGGTCCTACGCGGACTGGGGCCGCTATGCCAAACACAAACAGGCCCTTACCCGTGAGGGAATCGCCTTGTTTGAGCTCTCGTCACACGGCGGCAACGCCAAGAATCGAGCAGACATCGCTCTGGTTGTGGACGGTATGGAGTTGGCCTACACCAAACCCTATGTCGACACCTTTGTGCTGGTTTCCGGCGACTCCGACTTCACGCCTTTGATTACCAAACTCAAAGAGCTCAACAAATGGGTAATCGGCTGTGGCACGCGAGGGAGCACGTCGCGTTTGATTGTCTCGGCTTCGGACGAGTTCCTATTCTATGACTCTCTGGTGACCGGGCAATCCAAACGAGCCGAACACCCAGGACCTGTGGCACCGCGGAAGGTTGCCCTGGAGAGCGCAGCTCAACTGGCGCACGGTACATTGAGGGCGCTGATACGCGAACGAGAATGCCCTGTCCACGCCTCGGTGCTTAAGGGCGCGATGCTGCGCAAAAATCCCTCCTTCTCGGAAACGGAGCTCGGATACCATTCCTTGGGGGAGTTTTTGGAGGCTTGCGAGGAGGCGTCCTTGCTCACTCTCGAGCTCGATGAGAGGGCGGGTGGTTACAGAGTTGATCTCCCAGCCCGGGCTCCCACCGCCGATAGACGTACCGTTTCCCACCTCGAGGGTCGACCGCTGGAGCTCTACGACAAATTGCGCGAGGAAGGCATGGAGCCGTTGACTCCACCCTTGCGCCAAGCCATTTGCGATGCTGTTGTGGCGGACATCAAGGAACTCTCCCGGCAAAAGCAGCAAACTACGTTGAACCGTGTTTCCCAGGATGTCATACGGCGCCTGAAGCCGGCCACTCCTCATCTGTCCGGTCATCATGTGCGTTCTGTGCTCAGGGATATGCAGGCCACTGGTCTTTTCGTGCATGCCGATGGGGAGCCTGTTCGCTCCCCTATGGCGCCATTCATGCTCGTGGCCGACACCCATGAATTGAGAAACGCGCTCAATCAGAGCTATGTCGGGGCCCTTCATGAGAAGGGAGTGGATGTGGCCGCAGAGGCGGAGGCGGTCGCCTCTCTATTGCTGGGCGATGCAAAAGCAGCGAAGCGCATTGGAGGGTTGCTCCAGGCTGCGCTCTCTGAACAAGATTTGGATGAGGATGCAGCTTAGGCGCTATGGTCCAGCTGACGGATCAGGCGCACCGCGCTTTTGTCGCCTGTAACCTCGGCAGTGAGGGCAACAATGCGCCTCATCTGTTCCTCCGTCAGCGGGCGGTCAAGCAGGTTTACATCCACGGCAATACCCCACTGTGGGAAATCTCTGTGGTGCGAGCGCAGGTTGCTGGCTCCCGCCTCGTAAATGGCGTCATCCAGTGCCTTCTTGGTACCTCGAGCGGTGGCATGAACCACGAGTAGTAGGTTCTTGCCCTCAATCTCATCCTTCATGGAAATATTGGTACGAGGCGAAAATACACAATCCCGGATGGAGCCATAGTGAGAGTAGGCACCAACAGTCTGAGCCACCCGCTTCGCGATTCGGGGTTGGGCCTCCTGAGTTGCGGCTCCAATATGAGGGGTCGTGGCGATACGCGGCTCGGCTGCGTACGGGTTGTTCCAGGAATCCGTCTGGTTTCTTGGTTCTACTGGAAACACGTCGACGGCCGCCCTTCGAATCACCCCCTTCTGCACTGCTGAGAGAAGGTCCGCCGGATCTAGGATCGTTCCCCGCGCAAGATTGACGAATATCCGCGGGCTGTTCTCGGGCCGATCTGCCCCAAGAACGTGCAGAAGATCTGAGCCAATTGCCCCCGTATTGCTCTGTCCGCTGGAGTCGTTTGCAGAAATATGGACAGTGAGCGCATCGGAGCCTCTAAACAGAGCATTTGGATCCTCGGCAAGAGTCCACCCCATTTCCTGGCCTACCTCCTGGGCCACTTCTCGGTTGTCGAAAAAGAGGATTTCCATGCCGAGGGCCTCGGCTGTCCGGGCAACCTGGCGCCCGATACGTCCCATTCCGTAAATTCCCAAAACCTTTCCGCGAATTTCCCAACGTCCCGCGGCGGATTTGTTCCATTGGCCGCTGCGGCCGGCATCGTAGGTTTCGTACAGTCCGCGAGAAAGTGCGATGAGGTGTCCTGCCACCAGTTCTACCACCGACCGTCCGTTGGAGACCGGATCGTTGAACACTAAGATGCCTGCTTCGGCGCAAGCTTCCTTGTCTACAGAATCGTCTCCGATACAGCAGAGTTGGATAGCCACAAGGCCCTCTGCAGCTTCCACCACCTGTCGGGTTACCGGGACCCGCGACCGCTTAAAGAGGACCTGGTGATGCCCCTGTCTGAGAATCTCGGACAATTCGTCCTCGGTCGGGGTTGTCGAGATGCGCTCGATTTCGAAACCCTGTTGAGACAGAATCGTATCCAGTGAACCGTGTGGCTCTTCCACGACCAAGGCTTTTTTCAATGCACCGGAGATGATTCGCGACACCCCTGCCTCCAAAGACCTGCCTGCCTATTACGCACACCCACCATGCACAAGGTTGTGTGGCAAAGACGGCCGAAACTCTGGTATCAGACCAGGTCGGTTGTTTCCGCGATGTCCAACTCGGAGACCAGATGCCCGTAGCTTACGAGGATCTGCCGAATGAGCTTGGGAACCAGAATAATCCGGAGCCTTCTGAGGTCTTCGGTGACCTGTCCCGCCAACTGGTCCAGGCCCTGGTTCTCGACATGCTGAACCGACTGACGCGCACATTGAATCGCGGCCTTGACCAGGGAAGGCTGGACCGTGATGCCCTCTGTCTCAAGTTCCAGGCATACGCCCGCAACCAGCTCATCCAAACTCAGAAAAACCCGGTCATGCGTCCTGAACGTCGGAGTGGGAGCTCCAGGGATTCCGGGAATCGCCATGTCCTGCATCCTCCAGGGTCTACAACCATTGTGCCCTACCCTGAACATACGGCACAAATGGCGTTCCCCATTAGGCCCCTATGTAGACACGTCAATAGTGGAACTGAAGCCAGATTCTGGCTGTATCGTTCGGAAGGGACTTCCCTTCCAGTTCCTCTCGGTGCACCCATCCGGCTCCGGCGCGCACTCTATCTTCGGCGAAGTGCCCGGTCATCCCGACCAGTGTTTGGAGCAGATCTCCATTATCGTCGGCATCCACATCGTCGTCGAAGTATTCCAGTCGCACCGCGGGCTCCCATTGGCCGACCGTGTAGCCCACTTGCAAATGCCCCCCAAGCCGCTGCGTGCTGCCGAGCACCGCTGGAGATGTGACATCCGTATGGGTGGGCTCGATACTCAGCGTGATCCCCTCGGCAAGGATGCTCACCGAGCCCAGCAATACCTCCAGGTCCACACCAATCCCCTTCTCCTCTGTAGCCAGTCCTGCGTCATAGACTCCGTTGACGCCCATGCTCAGCACGGCTTCTCCCAGCGCCCGGTCGTACTGAGCACGAGCTGCAAGCAAGAGGCCTGCATTGTCATCGCCCAGAATGGAATGGTTGCCATTGAAAGCGCCGATTGAAACGTCGAGAAACTCTGGGCCGAGCGAGGCCACAAGTCCAAGTTCTCGGCCGGGGGTAAGGTGGTTCGAGGCTATCGAGCGCTCTTGGAACACCAGGTCGGACGCCGAAATCAACGCTTCTCTACCGAACGGCACCTTCTGTACGCCCGCTGTCAGACCCAAGTGCCGATGGACGTCCCAGCCCCCATACGCATCCACAACTTCCAATGTGCCATCTCCCCCGAGAATGCCATCCGCCGGCGCGGCCATGCCGAACATGACGCCGTAGTGCAAACCGCCGTCTTCCCCAACGAATCCAGCCCGCACCCTTCGCATCTTGAAACCCGGGTCGTCCTCGGGGTCTCCGTACCCGCTCGGGTCCGATTGACGTTTTTGGTCCTGATCCCAAGCCGTGATCCACGATTGGATCAACAGTGTGGCCTGTGGAGCTGTCGGGGCCTCGGGGGCGACAGCGTCCTGGGCCCATCCTTCTGCCGCCAATAGGGTGAATAGACCGAGAATCATGGCCGCCTCCTTGCGCGCTGGCTACCATAACCCGCGTTATGCGAACTTTGTTTATCAGTTGTGTTTCCCTGTTCTTGGCCTGCGTACCCGAGCCCGATCCTGGTTTTGCACGGGCCTATGTGATGAATGACCTCACAGATGGTGTCGGTGGCCCTAACGCCCTGGCCCGGGCTGGTGACTTCGTATTGGAAAACGACCGCGTGCGTTTTGCCTTTGTTGGCGAGCGTATGTCGTTCGGTCCCGGAAAGGATGGCGGCGGGCTCATCGACGCCGATCTGGCCCGACACGATGGTCGTTGGAATGAGGGGCAAGGCAATGACCAGTTTGCGGAACTGGTGAGCACCGCCAACTTGTTCGTGCCTGGCGTCGTGTCCGAACAGAGTGCCGCAGGGGTCGGCAGTGTCAGTATTTTGGAGGACACCGGCGAAGCCGCAGTCGTGCGCGTCAGCGCACCCGGCACCCCCTTCATGGACCTGGTCAATCCGCTCGTCTTCACGGGGGGCGGAAAGAAGCCCGGGTGGATGGTTACCGACTACATTCTCAAGCCCGGCGAAGACTGGCTCACCATTCGCACGACAGTAACCTTGGCCGCCCTGGAGCTGGATCCCCCTATCGATGGGGAAACCTTGCCTCCCCTCACGACTGCCCAGTCTATTGTCAACCAAGCCCTTCTGGGTGGTTTGGCCATGGGGGATTTTCTTCACCTGGGTGGCAGTGTCGATGTGTTTGCGTCTGACATTGGTTTTCACGAACTCGGCGCGGTTTACGACGCTCAGTTGGAAGGCCAGAATTTGTTCATAGAGCCCCTGGCGGTCGACTATGTGGGGGGAACTGCGCATGGGGTGTCTTACGGGTTGGCTGCGGTAGGCGGGCAGATGTTGATGCCGCTATTCGCTTCGT
>JAYZDK010000211.1:0-5834 GCA_036337845.1 Myxococcota bacterium
AGAATTGGATCCAGGCTAGGGTCATAGCGAAGAATCAGCGGCCGATCTGCACCTTCCGGAAGCCAGATAGCCTGGAGTGCTTCCCTCACCGACTGGGTGGCCCGGTGCATCTCCGTGTTCCAATGAAATTCCAACATCACATCGGAGAGCTCCGCCCGAGAGCGAGACTCCATCTGGGCCAACCCATCTGCGGTCGCCACCACTTCTTCGATAACTCTGGATACCTGGGACTCCACCTCGTCCGGAGCCGCTCCCGGATAGGCGGTTCGCACTGTGAGCGTGGGATAGCTCAACTCCGGCATGAGGTCCAAAGGCAACTGCGCGAAGGAGACCAAGCCAAAAACAGCGCTCGCGATCACCATCATGATCACAGCAACCGGCCGGTCCACTACCAGCGCGATGAAACCCCGGTCTGTATTCATTCTTCTTCGTCGGGCTGGCTGTCCGCGAGGGTGGGATCCTCACTGAACCTCACTCTCGATCCATCCCGCAATCCCGTGTTGCCCAGCACCACAACCTCATCGCCGATCTCCAGACCTGACTTGACCTCCACTAGATCCTCATCCACATACCCAAGCTCAAGCTCCACCACGTGGGCGATTCGGCGAGGCCCTGGATAGTCAGGCTCCTCAAAGTCACCCCCATCGCCACCTCCTCCCCAGCGAGATGCCTTCTTCTTGGAGGGACGGGCTTTCTTCTGGTCCTCTTCCTCTTTCTCTTCCTCAATGACCACTCGGTACGCGATGGGCTCCCCTTCCTGGTACCGCAAAGCGCGACGCTCAATGGTCACCACATCTTCGTGGATGTCTACTTCGATTCGAACGGAAACAAATTGCCCGGGCCGCAGCTCATTTCCCTCCAGGTCAAGGCTCAGAGTTACCCGCACCGTTCCCGTCTGGGCATCCACGATGGGCGATATGCGAGCCACTCGACCCGTGGCACTTCCACCGTCTTCATACACAGAAGTAAAGCTTGCGACCTGGCCCTCTTTCAAGCTTGGAAGGTCCCGCTCCGGCAGCTGTACAACCACCCGCAACTGCTGTAGGTCCACAACCTGAAATGCACGCTGCCCTCCAGCAACTTCTCCATACCGAAGATCTCGAACAGCAACGGTGCCATCAATCGGACTGACCACCCGCGTGAATCCCTGGGTTCTCTGAGCTTCCGTGAGACTCGTGGTCGCGGTCTGTAGCAGGTGCTCTGTCTCCCGATACTCCCTCTCGGAAATAGCCCCCTGATCCGAGAGTTCCTTTACACGTGCATATTCCAGCTCAGCTTTTGCCTTTTCTGCCTCTGCACGAGAAAGGTTTGCATCCAGATTGGGGTTGGCGATGATGGCGAGCACCTGGCCCTTGCGAACCACATCGCCTTCTTCTGCCTTGATGGAGACCACTGTACCTGTCGTCTCAGGAACAAGATTCGCCTCTGCAACCGATTGTACTGTTCCTGTAGAAGCAAGAAAACTACCCACACTGTCTTTGGCCACGACAGCCACTTCCACTAGGGTGCGTGCGTCAGGCCTGGACTCCTGCTCATCCTCTTCATCGGGCCCACCGTCCCCACAACCAAGGAAAAGCAGCGTCATCAACCATGCGGTTCGTCCGTTTCTCATGTGTTCAACCATATCGTGATGGAGTGCACCTGCGCCTATTCCAGACTGTCAGCGTATGGTTATGTATGAAACGGGAGGACGTCCATGATCACCCACCTGGATCACGTGGCAATCGCAGTAGAGAGCCTCAACGAGGGTATACAGCGCTTCGTAGAAGACTTTGGACTGAAGCTTGAAGGCACCGAAGACGTGGTCAGCGAACAGACCGCTACAGCCTTCCTACCGCTTCCCGGTACCCGAATCGAGCTTGTCGCCCCACTCGAAGGAGCCGGCCCCATTGCACAGGCACTCTCAAAACGGGGACCTGGTGTACACCACTTGTGCTTCCGTACCGACGACATCGAGTCCGACATGAAGAAGCTCAGCGACAAAGGATACCGGTTCATTTCCGAAGAACCACGCCCCGGTGCACACGGCACACGCGTCGCTTTCATCCACCCCAAGTCTACCGGGGGAGTACTCATCGAACTGGCTGAGCATCCGTGAGCTTTCGCGTCACTGCTGTGGGCGAACAAACCAGCCTGGCGGACCGGAAGAGGCGAGCAGGTCAGCGTCTCGTGATCGGGCTGGCCTCCACAGCAGTCGATGCCGAGTTCAAGGCCCTGGTAAAACGCATACAACCGGCTGGGTTCATCCTTTTTGCACGGAACGTAGAAGAACCGGCTCAAGTAATCGAACTCAACAGGGAGCTATCCAGCCTCTTGCCCCAAGCGCTCCCCCCCCTGTTGACCGTGGACCAGGAAGGGGGACGTGTACAGCGAATCCGAGAAGGAGCAACGAAGTTCCCGCCCCTGCGCTGGCTCGGAAACACCCAGAACGCAGAATTGACCCGGGAACATGCCCGGTTTCTCGCTGCGGAAGTCGCCGCACTCGGATTTCACCTGAACTGGGCACCCGTGGCAGATGTGGATTCCAACCCGAAGAATCCAGTGATTGGAGACCGATCCTTTGGTCGTGATCCACAACAGGTCGCCCAACAGGTCGCCACCTGGATTCAGGCCACTCAAGCCGCCGGCATCATTGCCTGCGCCAAGCACTTTCCAGGCCACGGAGACACATCTGTGGATTCTCACCTGGATCTTCCCGTTGTCGAGAAAGAAGCCCCTGAACTGGAAGAGGTCGAGCTTGCACCGTTTCGAGGTGCCATCCGAGCAGGCGTTGCGGCCATCATGACAGCACACGTGGTCTATCCCGAGTGGGATGAACACCACCCAGCCACAATGTCCTCCAAGATCCTGCGGGGAATCCTCCGAGAGAAACTTGGTTTCAAGGGGCTGCTGGTTTCCGACGATATGGAAATGAAAGCCGTCCGAGGCAGGTACCCATTAGAAGAACAGCTCTTCAAGGCAACCCGCGCAACGGTAGACATATTTCTCTGCTGCGAAAGCCCAGACCTTCAGCTCGAAGCCTACGAAAACCTGGTACACCTCCAAGAATCCGATCCCCTATATGACCAGCTGATGATGGATTCGGACCGCCGCCTGCTGACAGTTCGTGAGCGCTTTCTAAAGTCCCCTCCCCAGAGAGACCCCCAGCTGCTCGGCGCTAGCGCCCACACCAACCTGGCCCTTAAGATTCGGGCCCTCGGAGAGAGTTGAATATGCTCCACGGCATTCTTCTTGCCCTGGCCAGTGCAATGGCCGCCCCAGCCTGCGAGGCCGTTGACAGCGTCTCTGAGAACATCCAGGTCGCATGGATTTCTCCCGTGCGCCAGCGCGTTTCGTCGGACCGCTACATGGAAGTCGTTCAGCTCTCCGACTTGCGCTCCTGGATCAAGAAAAATGGAAAAGACCAGGCGCGATTACTGCAGACCCTCGGCCTTGTTGGGAAGAGAGCGGGCTGGCGCGCAGAGATGGAATGGAAGGTGACAATATTCGACGTGCGCGCCGACTGGGTCTGTCGCCCCATCCGCGGAAAGCCCTCCGGAGAACAGGTGAAGGGGGTTCCGGTATGCCACGAGCGACTCCAGCGGGGTGGACACCGCTACACAGGCTGCGGCTATACAATGGATACCCACACCGGTAAGCGGGGATTGGATCACTACCGCCTCGCGTGGCGCGATGCCGCGCAGTGGGGTTTCTGCGTGATGCCGCTGGAGAGATTGCTCGAAGGAAACTGAGTCTGACTCGCAGCCGCGCAAGAAGGCGCCGATAATGGGGACTGATGCTACTGACCCTCTTTCTGCTGGGATGCCCTGCCATAAATCCGCCAGACGCAGAGTGCTTTGTGCCCTCTGCGGTACAAGGCGTGGTGTTGGACATGGAAGGCAACGCGATTCCCGATGCACGAGTCGTGACCGATGCCGGCGAAACCACCACGGATGCGGATGGTGGCTTTA
Organism: Myxococcota bacterium; assembly: GCA_036337845.1. Lineage (GTDB taxonomy): Bacteria > Myxococcota_A > UBA796 > UBA796 > CAJQPC01 > JAYZDK01. The sequence goes on from JAYZDK010000211.1 coordinate 3,951, forward strand.
CGTCGCCAGCAGGAGAAGGCAATCGGTGGGTCATGGCTGAGAAGGAAGGCTACATCTCCCGCACAAGACCTGCTGCTCCAGGGGAGCGAGTGCTTCTCCGGCTTTCACCGGATGACGGTGACACATTCACGCTGGTGTTCGGGGGCGACTCCATGTTTACCCGACGCTACCAAGACCCCGACGAGGACGGTCGACTCGACGACGCCCTGATCCGCCCCTCATTCGCACGAACCGATACAACGCAGCTGCTCTCCGACATCGAGCCCCTGCTCTCATCGGCCACGCTCACCGGCATCACCTTAGAAGGGCCGCTGGTACAAGACGCAGAACCGCACCCCACCAAAGAGTACCTGTTTGACAACCCCCCAGACGTGGCCTGGGCCCTTGCAGACGCTGGAATCGACCTGGTCAACCTGGCCACAAGCCATACCTACGATTTCCTGGATGAAGGTGTGGAAAGCACCCTGTCACACCTAGACGCTGCCGGGCTCGTAGGCTTTGGCGCAGGAATGAACTCTGAGAGCGCCTGGGGACCTCAGATCATCATTCGAGACAACCACACGTTGGGGTTGGTCGCCTGCAGCACCATCAGCGGACAAAGCGAGGAGCCTTCCTACGAAGCCCAGGCAAACAGACCAGGCATCGCCGCCTGTGATGTCGACCGCCTCAGACAAACGATTGTGGATGCCCGAATCCAAGCGGATGTGGTCATCGCTCAGCTTCATGGTGGCTGGGAATACAGCGAAAAACCCTCGACCTTGATGCAGACCCTTGCCACCACCGCCTTGGAGGCTGGCGCTCACCTCGTGGTGGGAAATCACCCGCACGTGATCCAAGCCCTGGAAATGGAAGGACAGAAGCTAATCGCCTGGTCTTTGGGCAACCTGGTTTTCGATCAGACACTCTGGGAAACGCTACAAAGCGGGCTGCTCCGCTTGGAACTGGGCTGGAACGGCAAAATTCACCGGGTCAGTCTGGAACCCCTAATTCTGGAAGAGTTCCGTCCAAGAGCGGTTCGGGGCCGACTGCAACGCCAGCTGGCTCGAGATTACATGGGTCGAGCCGGAGCCCCTGCCTTTGTAGATGACGGAGTACTCGAGCTCGACATAGCGGGCCGGACAAGCGTGTCTCAACTGGACTTCAATCTAAGCTCCACCACAGAAGGCTGGTCGACCCCACAAGAGCTCAGCGCCGGGTGGGTACACGAAGTTGTCGGCGCTGAAGACTGGAGACGAGGACGGGACGTGCTCCTGGTAGGGGACTTCGAGGAAGTAGACCTAGACAGCCACTGCGGAGAGGGAATTTTCTGGAAAACAAGCAGCGACTTTGTCCAAATCGCCCCAGACGAGTCTGGTGGGCTTCTACTGCGTCACGAATCCTCCCACCACGCCCTGGATCCCACATGGTCTCGACCGCAGCACAGAATCGGACTCTCAGAAGGCGCGGACTTCACGGTGACCGGCCGGCTCCGTGGCGAAGGAACACTGCGCACGCGACTCCGAGCATATGCGGATGCATCCACGGACATGGTTTCTCAGCGGGTGATTGAGCTCCAAGCCACTCCCGACTGGAAGGACTTTCAGATGGATTCCTTGCTTCCTGGAGGAACAGACACGCTGCTCCCCGAGTTCGGGTTGGTACCGCCCGAATCCGGAAGCACCTGGCTGGAAATAGACGACCTGCGAATCATCCTCTGGGAGTCCGGCGAAAGCGCCGAGAATCCCGAGAGGTTCGACCAGGTTCAAGTGAAAGGCACCGGAGTGGTCTCCACTCGAACACGCGCCCTCTCACAGTAGCAGTCAAGACGACAGGCACCCCAAGATAGGCGCTAGTCCACGCTGAGCTGCCCGTGCCGAAGCCGCAGCGAATAGCCCGGGCCCAGAC
>JAYZDK010000212.1:0-8408 GCA_036337845.1 Myxococcota bacterium
CCTTGGTATCCGGATGCGGACAATGACGGCTACGGAGATGCTTCTTCAGCCCCAACGGACTCCTGCACGACTCTTTCAGGATTTGTAGCCAACAACAGCGACTGCAATGACGCCGATAGTCGAGCGAATCCACAAGGCCAGGAAGTCTGCAGCGGAACAGACAATGACTGCGACGGCCTGATTGATGAGGCCGACCCAAGCCTGGATTCGTCCTCACAGGGCCTGTTCTATACCGACGAGGATGGCGACGGATATGGCGGTTCCAACACCATCGCTGCGTGCAGCCCCCCGAGCGGAAGTATTTCCACAAGCACCGACTGCAACGACAGCGATCCAGGGGTCAATCCCGGAGCTACCGAGGTTCCAGGGGACGGCATCGATAACGACTGTACCAACGACCTTCCCACAGTAGAGAGCGTCACCCTCTCCCCCACCCCGGTCTATACAAACGACACCATCACTGCCGCTGTTACCACCAGCGATAGTGACGGCGACCCTGTCAGCCTCTCTTATGCATGGTCCGTCGACAACACCGTCGTACTCGAAGGCGTCGATGAAGCGAGCCTCGCCGGGACCTCGTTCTTCTCCAAAGGACAGACCGTCTTGGTCAGCGTGACCCCAGACGACGGGTTTGGCGCCGGCAACAGCGCCGCATCCAGCACCCTTACCGTACTCAACACAGCGCCCACCGCCCCGTCACTCGCCTTCTCATCTCCGGCTCCGCGCAGCGGCCTCGACGACGTCACCTGCCTCATCGATACGCCGTCCACAGATGACGACTCCGACTCCTTGTCCTACAGCTTTTCCTGGCTCCTCAACGGGAGTCCCTGGAATGGGGCCACCACCACAACCGTTCACAATGGAGACACCATCTCCGCGAACGAAACCGGTACAGGCCAGGTCTGGACCTGCGAGGCCGTGCCCAATGACGCCGAGGTAGACGGGCCCTCCAGCAGCATTTCGGTAAGCATCCTGGTGGCCGACACCGACGGCGACGGTGTGCTGGATTCCGAGGACCTCTGCCCCGGATACGATGACTTCAACGATGCCAATAGCAACAGCCTTCCTGACGACTGCGAGCAATCCACAACCTTCAACTACACTGGAGCGCCACAGACATTTACCGTCCCATCGGACGTCACTCTGGTGCACATCGAGTGTTGGGGGGCATCGGGTTGGAGCGGCAGTAACAACGGCGGACAGGGCGGGCTCGGAGAGGGTCTCCTCACCGTGTCTCCTGCCGAGGAACTGTATGTGTACGTAGGGGGCGAAGGCACCACTTCCATCGGGAGCTACAACCCACAAGGAGGCGGCTGGAACGGCGGTGGCGATGGTCAGAACAACGGCAGCAGCCAAACCGTAGGGGGGGGTGGCGGCGCCTCAGACGTGCGCTTGCACTACAGCACCAACCCACTAGACAGCACCTCCCTGAGCTCACGCGTTGTCGTCGCGGGTGGTGGGGGCGGCACCACCAACAACGGAGGGGCCTATGGCGGACATGGAGGAGGCCTCCAAGGAAATGATGGGGGGCAACACAGCAACAATCATCGAGCCACGGGAGGCACCCAAAGCGCTGGCGGTAGTGCAAACGCTGGCTTCGGATACGGTGGATCGGGCAACGGAAGTATGACCCCGTGGAATGGCGGAGGCGGAGGCGGCTGGTACGGCGGAGGCACCTCAACCGCTCATAGTGGTGGTGCCGGCGGCTCGTCCTATGTGGGCGGACTCGACAGTGGAGCCGTTTCCACCTCAGGCCATACCGGCAACGGAATTGTCACCATCACCTGGTCACAGCCCTGAAGCGGGCCGGATTCAGGCCGCGACTTCCGACTCGTCCTCACCGAGATACACGGTGTCTTCAACATACGAGGGCCGCCAGATAGAAGCCCTCCAGTCACCAGTCAGGTCCAGTTGACACCGAACGCCGTTTCGGGAGCTTCGGGAGAACCCAAGAGACTCAAACGGATGGGCGTTCGCATTGTCCGCATCCAGAATCTCCAAGCGCTGAGCTCCCTTGTCGGCGGCCAGCGACGCTACGGAACGCAGCACTTCGGCATCCACGCCTCGTTCAAGCAACTGTCCCGCAAGCTGGAAGCTCTCGATTCCCCAGCTATCCTCTCCCACCTCGACCACCACAAGCCCCACAAGGCCATGGTCTCCAAAGCGGTCATCCACGCGGACCCAAAGCCCCTGGTGTATACCGGAGCCCATCCATACCCGTGCACACTCACGATCTACCGGCGTGCCCACGAGCTGCACTGCTTCTGAGCGCTCGACGATCTCCACAAGGCTCGGCAGCGCTACACGGTCCGCATGACCTACCGCCACTCGGGTTTGAAGCTGAGAAAGATAATCCTCTACACCCGCTATCCAACCTTGATTGGAGTTTGCACTCTCGGCCACCAGCGAGGGAACGCTTGGGGCAGGTCGTGCCGAAAACAGATTGTCGCTCTCCAAAGATGCCACAGCAGAAAGCGTCCGAGCATATGTACCCGCATCAGACTGAAAGTGAATGATCTCAATCTTGGGTAGGTCGGTCCCCACCCATTCCCGGTCGGCCGCCTGCACATCTGCATAGACGATGCTGTCCATGGACACATCCAACTGCTCGGCTACCTGTCGACAGCTCGTGGCCTTGTCATTCCACCCCACCTCGACAGCAGCAAAGTGATGAGGCCTCAGGAGCATGTTCGGGTGGTCTCGGAGAATCTCCAGCACGTCCTCGCGCTCATTGCGGGACACCAGCGCAAGCTGGACGCCTCGATGGTAGTAGTCCAACAACATCTGCTGAACAGCGTAGTAGACCCTTGCCGAGCCATTGGGGTTCAGATCAATCCCTGTGATGCCCAAGTCCGCGGCATTGCCGTTCCAGAACAGGCCATCGGGCTCCACTACAAGAACCTTTCGAGTCTGGCCCATAATCGCCCGAACATGGCGGGTGTACTCTTCTGCCAGGGCCGCGAGCAGGCTCGCCCCCTCCTCATGGCCTGCAATGCGCCAAAGGCGGCTATCGAAAGAAGCCTCGCCCACGCGGGAGACCACACTTGAGAACGCCACCGTGCGAACACCTGGTAGCCGAATGACCTCAGCGGCAATCTTCTCGTTCACGCGTCGGATACAACTGGCCAACCCCAGCTCCACAGCCGTGTCCTGAATACCGATAGGAGACCGGGTGGGGATGGGAAGATCGTTCACCAACACCGTGCCCGTACTGGCGGTGCGAACCAACCGAATACGCTCCATCAAGGTGTCTACCGCGGCATCGCAAATCTGACGGCGGTGGTCTACAGCGCCCAAGAGCACCTCAGCCTTGAACAGCTCCGGTACCAGGTCTTTGGCGTGAAAATTCACGATAACCAGCTCCGGAGATGCGTCGTCCAGCGTTCCAGCCGCCTTTTGAAAGTCCTTCCAAGCTCCCTCGATCACCGTAAACTTCGGTGTAATGCCCAGTTGCGACAAAGCTGCCGCAAGGGGTCTACGTAGGGGAGCAATATTCGTGTCCGCGATCAGTGCGATTCGCATTTGAACTCCTGCCAGGGCAGTCTGCCGACCGCCTCCGTACATTCCCCATCGACCAGAACACCCCTCTCGTTGAGGGAAATTGGTGGCTATTTTGGGTCGAGAGCCGCTGGCCGGTAGTGACCGGCTCCATCTGGCAGGCAAACACCCTGCATTCTGAGGTGCGTCGCTCGATAAGCCGCTGCAGCTCCTCGCAGGAGCTCATCGGCAATCGTAACTACGGAACGAGCAGACAACGGCTCGAGTTCCGTACCACTCACCCAGTCGTTGAATGCGCCCATGGAAGGCCCACACCAAATCTGGAAGTCTTTCTTTCGAGTGGCCTCCCCCATCCGTGCCCATCTGGAGGACATCCCCAAATACCAGCGGAACACCAGGGCCATCTTGTGACGTCCTTCCTTCTGAGCCCGCTCAACCTGGCTTGGGTCTCTCTGTCCCCAATAGGCCTCACACTCCGCCCAAACCTCTTCAAAGGGCCGGCAGAGAATCTGCTTCTCCACCTTCTTGCGATCGGCCTCGGGGATCTCTTCCCAGGAACCCCACCCTTTATAGAGCCCGTACAATCTCTGACTGCGCCTCGCATACATGGAGCCGCGAGACAGCACCTGCACATGGGCACCAATCTCAAACCTGTCCGGTGCAGCGCCGGAAGCCACATCGGCCAACCCAGTTCCCAGGAGCATGGTTTTGGCCAACTCAGAGGTGCCGGCTTCCACGGAGCACTGGTTGACCGAACCGGTCAGCACATAGTCCGCGCCCATCGTCCAGGCCGCCAACAGCGACTCCGGCGTCCCCAGGCCACCACCCGCACCGATCGCCACCTGAATGCCTGATTCGGCCCAGCCCAGCTCTTCGGCGATGCGATCGCGCTGCGCCCGAATCACCGGCAAGATCACAGGAAGTGGGCGGTGGTCCGTGTGTCCCCCGGAATCCGCCTCGCAGGTAATGCCCTCCGCCACCGGCAGTTCCTTGGCGACTTCCAACTCCACAGCGGAGAGCCCGCCGTTCTGAGCGATCTCTTCAAGCAGCTTGGCTGGCGGAGGCCGCAGGAAATGCTCGGCCACCTCGGGACGAGACACCTTGGCCAAGACCGTGTTGGGGCACACCGGTCGGCCCTCGCCATCCCGATAGGCTCCCGTATAACGAAACCGCACCACAGCCGGTGACAAGCCCATGTACGCCGACGCCGACACCACCCGACACCCCTGCTCCAGGTACAAATCGACCGTGGCCTCTTCTACCTGGGGCTCCACAGGGTTGTGCAGGAGGTTGAACCCCTGTGCATAGTCATCACCCAGGGCCTTCCGAATCTCCAAAACACCCGCCCGCACAGCCTCCATGGGCAGCCCCCCAGCCCCGAAAAACCCGATGTAGCCCGCCTTGCCCATGGCGATCACAAGCTCCGCCGAAGCGATTCCCCCAGCCATGGCACCCGCCACATAGTTCGCCTTGACTCCCAATCTCTCTCGAAACCCAGAACTCCCCAACGCAAGTGTCGGTCCCAGACGGCCCACCAACGGAAAAGAACCCGCACCCCCGCCCGGGGTACCAGACCTGGCAAACGCGTGTCCGTCTGGGGTGTCCACCACGAAAACCTCCGACGAGGGGTCATGAATCAGCTCCAGCGGATCTTCAACCAACGCATCAGGTACAAACAGGCCACTCTCCGAGCCCGCCACCCCACCAGCAGGCAAATCCAGGGTGTCTTCAAAGTGCTCTCCCCCACTCCAACGCACATCGATACGTGCGGAAGAACCGTGGCGGGAAACCCTCAAGGCCACCCCCTCGTCTTCCAACTCGACAGCCTGTACCTCGGGATTCAGCGAAAGAAACTGAGCGATAGGCGCCATGCCCTGTCCATCTACAGCCGCGACAAGGCCACCACCGTCCGAAGAACTCTCCTCCACCCCACCGGGTAGGACAACCCTCAGCGTCCGAGCGCCATAGCTGGCGAGCGCGTCGAGCACAGGCGACAAGAGACCTCCAAGAGCGTCTTCAGCCTAACGCGGAAGCTGTTGAGGTAACAGTGCCTTCCTTCTCGTTCGCTATCCTTCCGCCGCGGCTCGGGATTCGTCGTGCTGAACAAGTAGGCTGTGTGCCTTTTCTATCAACGCTGCTGGCGCGACAGACAACGACTCCACACTCTCAATAGCTGCCAATCCCCCACACTCTCTCCCCAGCCGAGCTTGCTCGGCGGTGTGGGTGGCCACATCGGCGAGCCAGAGAGTTTCCGCGACACTCTGCGCTTCTTCCGGGGCCAACTCGGGAGCATGATGAAATCCCACACCCCCAGCCACCGTGTCCGCTAACTGCCACGCATGCACGGCCAACAAACCGATTGCAGGGTGAAACTGCGCGGCTAAGCGGTGCACCAACTCCGGCGCAGGCCGATCCTTGGCCTCTCGCACACTGGCCGCCCGATACACCAACAGCTTGCCCACATCATGAAGGAGCCCCGCAAGGTACAGCTCCCCTCTTTTGTCTCCGCTAATCCAAGCCCCCAGCTCCGCCGCCACGATTCCATGGACTCGCGCATGGTCGGCCTCTTCTTGATAGCCGCGCACCCGAAACACCGCCGAATGCAGGCACACGGTCATCCCGATACGCCAGAGGGCATCAAACCCGATTCGGGCAATGGCATGGTGAAGCCCGGACGGCGGCATAGAAAAGTTCACGCTGCTGGCCTGGAGCCACACGCGCCTCAGGAGCGCAGGGTCCTGCTCTACCAGCTTCACTACTTGAAACATGCTCGGATCCGGGCGGGACAACAGCCGGTCCAGACGACGGGCTACATCGGGAAAGGGCGGAAAATCCAGCTTTTCGGTCCCCACAACCCGAATCAGACGCTCGATGAACTCCCGATCGGCAGGATTGCTACGGCGATCGCAGAGGGCATAAAGCTCCCGGGACAGCTCCGTTCTCACCGTGTCGGGGTCGGCACAGCTCGGATGCCCACCAAGCTCCCAGGGGCCTTGAAACAGTTCAAATGCGGGCGCCTGAACCTCCACAGCCTCCTCCGACTTTGGCTGTGACTCCACGTCTTTTCCCGGAAGCACCTCCAGCACTGCCCTACCCTTTTCGGGCGAACTCCAGCTCCACAAGCGCTTCCAGCACCTGGCAAACCACACACGCATGCATCTCCTTGTTCTCAAGCTCTCCCCTTGGAATCGGAAGAGTCACCGTTCGTCAAAAGGCCCCAGCCTCTGAAGAGCTTCCCAAGCAGAGCCGCAATCGGCGGGATAGAGGGGCCACCTCGGAGGCGACATGTCCGGAAGCTCGACCCCCACGTACTGGGACTACCTGCAACTCAACAATCTCCTGGACCAACAAGGCGGGCTGGAAGGAGATGAAACCCAGCTCATGCCTGACGAGTTGCACTTCATCGTGGTCCACCAGACCATGGAGTTGTGGTTCAAGCTCCTCCTGCGGGAACTGAGACTGGCCCGAGACCACCTGGCCGTGCCCAATGTTCCCGAAGAGCGGATTCCCTACGTGGTGCACCACTTGAGCCGGGTCACTGAAATCATCAAGCTCTGCGTACAACAGTTCCAGGTGGTGGAGACCCTCACGCCCCAGGACTTTCTCGCATTCCGTGGAAAGCTCTCCCCGGCCTCGGGTTTCCAGTCCTTTCAGATGCGGGAGATCGAGATCCTCCTGGGCCTTGAAGAATCCGAGCGCGTGCTCCTAGGAAAAATCGGCGCCTTGGATTACCTGAAGACCATGTCGTCTACCTCTCCCGGTGGAACGCTTGCCTGGGAGCACATTGCCAAGGCCCGCGAGGAGCAAACCCTGCTTAGCGCCATGAACAACTGGCTCTACCGAACCCCCATTCAGGGCAGCGGGCCCGATGACGCCGGCGATGCCGAAGCTGTGCAGGCTTTTATCGACTCCTATATCGAAGCCGTGGGTGCTGAAGGCGCCGGGCAGCTTGAGCGCCTGGTGGAGTCGGGTGTTGGAACACGAGAAGCTCTGGCTCCGCGGTTTGAAGGCACCACTAAGCAAGTGGAGGAGTTCCTGCTGGCCGGCGACGTGGATGAGGCCGAGAGGGCCCAGACCAAGCGCGTTCGCGCCGCACTTGTGTTTATCGAGTCCTACCGGGAGCTCCCCCTACTGGCCTGGCCCAGGCTGCTCTTGGACACCATCGTGGAGCTAGAGCAGCAAATGGTCATCTTCCGGGCCCGGCACGCTCGCATGGTGGAGCGCGTCATTGGGCGCCGGGTAGGCACCGGGGGATCCTCGGGCGTGGACTACCTGGAACGCACCACCCACTACCGGGTCTTCAAAGACCTCTGGGGAGTGCGCACGGTGCTAGTCAAGAAGACCTCCCTGCCGGATCTCTCCTCACCCGACTTCTACGGATTCGCCTGAGATTCAACGCGGCCTCTCCCGCCCCCTTCTAAGGGTGGTAGTTCACCGTCGTGTCGTAGGTAGTCACAGTGCTGGAAGTGGCACCGTAAAAGCCAACATCGGACACATCAAAGCTGTTGATACCCGTATAGGAGGAGTACGATATCGATAGATCCAACGTACCAAAGCCCACACTACTCTTCGAGTCTCCACCGGTGTAGTAATAGGCTGTGGAACACTCCCAACCCACAAGGAACGCATAGTACGCCCCAGAAGTCATCTGGTAGTCGACGGTATCGCTGTTGTAGTAATCCCAGGAACTCGATGGCGTGAAATACTCCCTGCTGTCGTACACAATCGTCCAGCTTGAGTGGTCCGTCGCGTCCGAGGTCGTGTTTTCAAGCACATAGAAGTCCAGGTACGAACAGCTGCTGTCCACATCGAGGTACATCTCAAAGTTCGCAATCGTGTCGTTGCTGGTGGCCTGAACAACGTTTCCACGCAGCCTATCGGTGGACATCGACCCGCCAGAAGAATGCGCT
>JAYZDK010000213.1:0-4435 GCA_036337845.1 Myxococcota bacterium
CCGGGATCGCCAGGTACCAGGCTCACCCGAACCTTCTCAATCCCCCCGCTCGGGCCTTTGACCTGAATGCTGACTTCCACCTCTTCAGGGGTCTCGATTCGCCTGGGAACGACCTCAAGTCGTACGATTCCGGGTCCCGGAATCGAGATGTTTCGAACCGCGACTCGTCGAGCCTTGGCGGAGATGGGTGCGCCTGGGGTAAGCCCAGGCCAGAGAATCTCGACCTCTGTAGCGGTGGTGCCGTCGGCGATTATCGCGTCGGTATTGAGCAGCACCGCGTCATCCGCGCGCACCGGCGAGGCAAAAAACACGAGTAGTAGCGGTCCGCCCCAGGCCATCTCACATGCATCCTACGCCAGTTTGTCCGAATTTGTTTGGTAGTCTTGGCCTGTGCAGTTTGTTCTGGTCGGTCTGGTCGCGTGGATAGGGTGTGGGGATCCCCCCAAACCCCTGGGGGTCTGGATGCCTGGGGATGTGCATGTGCACAGTAGTCTCGGGAGCAACGATACCGACGGAGAGGGGTTGCCCGAGGTGCTCGGAGCCGCCATGGAACGGGCGGGCCTGGAGTGGTTGGTGCTCACCGATCATTCGAACTCTGCGGGTTCCATGCACTGTGACGATGTAGAAGACTGCCCTAATCTCGGTCCGGAAATTGTGGAGGCTCCATGGCCTGATGGGGTCTATATGGGGTCCGAGATTTCCCTGATTGAAGACCTGGCGGAAACTCTGGTCCCGAACGGCCATATCGGCTGTATAGCGAAGAATGGCTATGCATTTGAAGGGCGCGAAACGTTTCAGGACCGGCCCGCAGGGAGCTTGGAAGGAGCGGATGCCGTAGCCCAGTGTCACGAGGCTGGAGGATGGGCCATCATCAACCACCCGTACAGTCCAGCAGGCTGGATGGCTTACGACTGGTCGAGCGAGACGTTTGAAGGCATCGAGGTCTACAACGGAGGCGCACGGTTTGATGCTTGGGATTCCCAAGGACTCTCGGCCTGGGAAGAACGCGTGGCGGATGGACGGGACCTGGTGCCTGTAGGGGGCTCGGACTGCCATCGCTGGGCTGTGGAGGCTCCGGGTGAGGGCCTTCTGGATCCGGCGCTTGGTTATCCGACGACTTGGGTGCAGGTAAGGGACGGAGAGTCACCTGTGGATGCTCTGCTCGCGGGGCGAGTGGTGATCGCGGAGCCGGGCACGACCTTGGAGTTCTGGGCGGTGAGCCGTACCTACTCTGTGGGGCCAGGGGAAAGCACGGCTGGAGAAGTCACTCTCAACGTGCGATCGACTGTGGAGACGGAGGCACGTGTGTTGGAGCTGCGAGAGGTGGGAGGGGATGTCATTGAGAGGGTCTCGATGGCAGGCGGTACGGGCAGCATCTCTGTGAGTGTGGGGACGGGCACCTACTATGCCCGGGTCTGGCCAGAGTTTCTCGACCCGAACCTCGATGAAGCCGGTATTGCGTTGACTGCAGCGATTCGTGTGAAACCGTAGTGGTCGGTTAGGCTTGGACTCATGAAACACCCTGGAGCCTACGTCACAGCATGGGGTATCGAGGCAGTCGCTGGGGTGGCGGCTCGTTTGCCGAGGGCACAGCCTTCTGCCCATGGGGTGGAGCGAATCCGAAACGTCTCTTATCGGGAGACAGGCTCCAAGTGGCATACCTGCGATATCTACCGGCCCGTGGGGGTCGAAGGACCCCTGCCGGTTGTTTTGTATTTCCACGGAGGTGGCTTCTTCTCGCTCTCCAAAGACACCCACTGGCTCATGGGGCTGATCTTTGCCCGGCGTGGTTTCCTGGTGATGAACTTCAGCTATCGACTCGCGCCTCGAAATCCGTATCCAGCGGCCCTTGAAGACGCATGCGAGGCGTATGCGTGGGGTGTGGAACAGGCCTCCCGTTGGGGGGGGGATGTGTCTAAACTGGTGTTGGCGGGGGAGAGCGCAGGCGCGAATCTGGTGGTGGCGTTGACTGCGGCCTCTTCGATGCAGCGGCCAGAGCCCTTTGCGCAGAAAGTGCGTGCTACCGGAGTGCATCCATCGGTGGTGGTTCCCGCCTGTGGTGTCTTTGATGTGTCGGGAGCCAAAGACCTGACCGAGGGGCGCAGCCATTTCATTCGAATGCGGCTCATCGAGGTGGAGGAGTATCTTCTCGGTGGCGTTGAACGAACCGAGGCCGGGGGTGTGGAGTTGGCGGATCCTCTCTGTTTGCTGGAGTCTCAGCCGGAACTGATCCGAGAGCTTCCTCCATGTTTCCTTCCGGTGGGCGGTCACGATCCATTGGTTCGCGATTCGCAGCGTCTGGAGCGTGTCTGGAAAGAACTGGGCGGGCGGGCTCAGATGAAGTCCTATCCCGGAGAAGGGCACGCCTTTCATGCCTTGATTTGGCGGGAGCCGGCCCGAGAGTGTTGGAGGGATACACTGTCGTTTGTGGCCGATACGCTCGAGTTCGAGCTTCTGTAGGTTTAGCGAGTGGTGAAGGGCTCAGTCCTGCAGTGGAGGGCCGGATACGGACTGTTTGATCGCTGGAATACTGGCGAGGATCGCCAATAGGGGTCCACCTAGGAGCAGCCAGGGCAAGAGGTCGGGAGGCAGGCTGGCTGAGAGATTGAGATCGACACCCAGGGCTTCGCTGACACGCTGGTTGGCGGCTTGAGTCATCAAGCTGGCCAGGCTTCTTCCCAGGATGATGCCCAGTATGACAGCGCTGCCCGCAGCGACTGCCACTTCCACAGCCAGAAGCGAGGCCAGGTGGGAGGTGGAGATTCCAAGAGTTCGTAGAACCTGGAAATCTCTCGACCGCTGGCGAAGCAACATGGAGTGAACTTGGGCCAGAAGCAGCAATGCCGCGCAGGCGAGGATGCCACCTGCGAGACGCACCACCAGGTTGATGGCAGACAGTGCGAGAGAGAGCTGTCGTATGGCGCCTCCTACTTCTTCTACTCCCCAACCCAGGCTGCGAATGGAGTCCATCAGGTCGGTAGGGGGAGTGCCCACTCGGCCTTGGACCAAGGCCGATGAATAGGTGCCCTCCACGGCCGCACCGAGTTGTTCTTCGAGGTGAGTCACTACGGCCAGGGGCACGATTCCCGCCAGTTCACCTCCGTAGTGCACGGTGCCCACGACTTCAGCCGGTAGCCGCGTACGTTGACCGTCGCTTCCCAGCCCCACCAGGGTGAGTTGCAGTCCAATGGCTGCCTTTTCTGTCAGTCGAGGTAGGTCATTCGCGGGGGCGAATCCCCGGTTGTAGGCCACAAGTAGTGATTTGGGTGCCAGTATTGGAACCCGCTCGCCGGGGCTCCAGTTCCAATCTTCGGGCGCTTCGTCACCCAATGCATCGGGCAGTAGTCCAAGCAGTGCGCCTTCGGTATAGAGCGGGCGGCCAGCGATGTTTCCGCGAAAACGAACAGCAAAGCGAGACCAGGACTCTGGCCAGGCTGCGGCTACTGGCCCGAGAGCTTGCAGGTCTGATAGGGCTTGTTCATCAAGCTTCTTCTCGGGGATGAGTGTGCCCACGAGGTCCAGTGGACCCACGGCAAGACGGGGCGGTCGTGCACGTACCAACTGGCCTTCACCCAGCAATTCGGTTTCGAGCGCCTCTCGAGCGGACTCGCCCAATCCACAGACTGCTACTGTGAGTGCAATCGCGCAGATAGCGCCAATGCTGGCCCGCAACAACTGGCCTCTTGAACCCGCGGATACCCACCAAGACAGCATGAACTGGGACTTCATTGTGGCTCTACGCGTCCGTTGGAAAACAGCAGTGTCCGGTTAGCATGCTGGCTGAGCGTCTCATCGTGGCTGGTGACTAGGACGCTTGCGCCTTCCTGGGCGCGATGAGTCAGAATGTCTAGCACGGCATCCCGGGTGCTGGGATCCAGGGAGCTTGTGGGCTCGTCGAGCAGCAGGATGGGGCGGGGATGCACCAGTGCTCTTGCCAAGGCAACGCGTTGTCTCTGTCCACGAGACAGGCGACTGGTTCGTGGAGCATTGTCCACATCCAAGCCTAAGGTGGAAAGAAGCTGTGCGGCTTGGGCCTTGGCTTTCTCTGCTGGTATTCCAGCGAGCAGTAGGGGGAGCGCGGCGTTTCGGATGGGATCCAGCGCTCCGAGCAGGTGTAGGTCCTGCGTCATCAAGGCCAGGACTTCTCTTCTCAAGCGATGTGCTGTGGCCGGAACCACGGCCTCACCCATCGCGCTGACACTTCCACTGGCAAGGGAAAGAAGCCCGGACAGGGCGTGGATGAGTGTGGTCTTTCCACAGCCGGACTCGCCTCGTACCACGATGAACTCCCCAGGAAGAACCTGGAGGTCTATGCCGTCTACCACCACTTGTTCGTCGTGAAGAACCCGAATGTCACGGGCTTGAAGTGTAGGTTCAGCGGACATCCTTCCTGCTGGTTCGATGGGTAGGAGTGTGTTGGGTTGCGAGTAGGTGA
>JAYZDK010000214.1:0-7912 GCA_036337845.1 Myxococcota bacterium
GGGCCGGGGACAAATGGATCGCAGTTCTTTGTTTGCCAGGTGCCTACGCCTCATCTCGATGGTCGGCACGCGGTGTTCGGCAAGGTGATTGAAGGGCTGGATGTCATCGATACCATCGCTAATGTGGCGACGGGTCCGGGAGACCGCCCCTTGGAAGACGTGGTGCTCCAAGAAGTCGAGATCTATCGGGCGTAGTCAGTCCTGACAGGTGTTCGGGGCTCGCTCTTCGTCGAGCCAGAGTTGTGCACAGCCGTTGCAGGTGTCGATACCTTCGAACAACAATCGGGCTTCATTGGTTCCGGAAAGACGTGCTTCGCCACGAGGTTCTCCGGCACAGTCGGGCTCTACCCAGAGTTGTTCTGTGTGTGCCCTGAATCCGCCCATGGAGCCCAGGTCGATGGCGGCTTCAAGCTGCCAATACTCGCCTTTCGGTTTTTTCAGGGACTCCCAGATTCCGGAAATCGCCAGATCAGTCCAGGCCTCGTCCAGTTCGTCGTCAAATGCGCCCGCCCAGTATCCTGGTGCCTGGATCCTCATATTGACCTGAACGTGTCGAGTGAGAGGTGCGCTGTCTCCGGTGACGTAGTTTAGGGTGCCTTCTAGCCGGATACGGTCGAAAATTCTTTGCTCGCGGTCTGAAGAAACCTCCAGGTCGAACTCCCAGAGTTCAACTCGGTGTTCGTCGTCGGTTTCGGTCAGGGAGACCGAACCGTCCCAGTCATAGCCTTCCTGAGAACGGCAGTTGGCAGACCAGGTTGTGGTGTCGCCCTCGAGAGTCATATACGGACAACTGCCTGCATCTCGGACATTCTCTCCGCCGAGCACATCTTCCCAGAGGTAGATCGGGATGTTGGAGGGTGGCACCGTCCAGTGCAGCTCGGGGAGCGCGTGTTCGCCGGCGAACCAGGTAGTTTGTGGGGTGTCGAATGTGAATCCGGTTCCCTTGGCGTAGGATCCAAGGTCCATGGGTTCAATCAGCCAGTCGAGGTCCGAGTTGTTGCTGCCACCACAGGCCATGAGCAGAACCAGCAGGGTTGTAACCATGGGTGCAAGCATAGCCCTGATGTGGGTGGTCGCGTCTATAGGATTGGCGTGCTCGGCATGGGCGCAGAACGCCTCGGGCGCCGAGTCGGCGACAGAGCTTGTGGAAGAACTCGTGGTGCGCCTTGAATCCGACCGCCTGGAGTCGGCATGGCTTCGCGCTCATTTCGAGGCCTGTGATCCAACATTGCAACCAGAGGGGCTCGCGCAGGTCAATGTGGAGCGGGTGAGGCAGGAACTCGCCCCCGGCCCCGGGCTCTATCGAGGCCTGATTGCGGGGCGTACGGCAGTGTTGGGGGTGGTGGAGGGGCCAGACTATGTTCGTGTGGTGATGCAGGGTTCTCCCTGGGTCACCGTGGTGGTATCTGGGGGGCCGCACCCGCGAATTCGGACGATTGAACGCAGTACGTGTGGGCTCTGCGAGGAGCCGGAGCGATTTGTACGAGATCTGTTGGTGGATGTGCGTTCCCGAGGGGATGGCTCGCACCGGCTACTTCCAGGGGTTGAACTTGAGCTTGGAGATCTGCTGGAGGGGGACGCCGAGCGGGCGGCTGAATGGCATGCGGCCTGGCAGGCTCGACATGTGACCGCTGGATATACACGTTGGCTGTTGGAACAGGCACATGTGACCGGCTCGAATGGCTCCAGGGTGGAAGTGGCGTGGGCAGATTCGGTGGAGCAGTGGCCGTTGGTCTACTTGGGGGGGCGATGGCGCGTGGATTACCGTGGGCTTGAGGCGGGGTCCCTTTTGGGCCTTCCCTGGTCAGAAGTTGAACGTTGGCAGGATTCCAAACATTTGGAAGAGTCGAGGGTGCGTTGGTGGTTGCCGTTATGGCGTAAACAAGCGGGCCGAACACTTGTCGCGAAGGACGTGTTGTTTGCGGCACCCCGGCCAGCCCAGGGAGACCTCTTGGTGTACGCCCATGATGTGGGCCGCCGATTTGCTCACCTGGCCTTGTTGGACCCAGAATCCGGTGAGGTCCTAGGGGCGTTCGAACTTCCCACACTTCCCGAGCGAATCTATATGCCTCTGGGCTCTTGGAGAGGGTTGTTTCGTTTTGCCCTTTCTCCTTCGGGCAGTCTCTTTGCTGTCGCTGCGCATGATCGGCTGTGGGTGGTCGAGTCGGACACCGGAGTGGTTGTCTATAGCCAGCAAAAGCTTGCTGGGGCTGGTGCGATGGCCTTTTCGCGGGACGGAACAACCCTGGCTGTGGCCGAGCGATATTCGGGAGCAATCCGGCTCCTTGATGTTTCGGCTGGTTTCAAGTCGGTCGACCTTGTGCGGCTTTGGCCAGCGAACGTGCAGTCGTTGCTGGCCTCAGATGAAGGTTGGTTGATTCTTTTTAAATATGGGCGTGTTCGGCGGGTCTCACACCGTGAGCTTTCCGCAGTGTTGGGTCCGGATGAGCGGGTGTGTTGCGGTCGAGTGGGTGAAGTGACCCAGTGGGCCAGAACGGGTGGACTCGTGGTGGCCTGTTCGGAGCCTTGCGACGGCGGAACGCTATGGCTCTGGGAGCCTTTGGAAGGCACGCAGCCGGCGGCGCTGGGGAAAACCGATAGCCCGCCTGGACCCGGGGCTATGGCATTAGACCCTTCAGGTGAGTGGCTGGTGATTACGGGGGCCGAGGCGTCTAAGGGAGCGGCCCTTCTCTCGATGCGCGAGCCCGACCGCTACTATGAGTTTGGCGAGACGCCCCTTCTTCAGGCCCACTGGGATCCCAACGGGGACACGCTTTGGACTGTGGATGCGCTGGGTCGATCCTGGAAGTGGTCCCTCGCTTCCCTGAGCCGGGCCCCTTAGCAGCCTTCGGAAACCGGGTAGTTCACCTGAATGGTGCTGCCTGCATCTGGCACGGAGTTTCCGTTGAACAGGATGGTGTTGTTCGACGCATCGTATGTCCAACCGGCTGTGCCGCTGTAGGCCACGGTACTGCCGTTGACCACAACATCGATTTGAGACACATCCGATGGTGTTCCGCTGAGAGGGAACGCAAATCGCATACCGACCGCGGTGATCGACAAGTGCTGCAAGGCGTGGTCGAAGTTCTGCGTGCAGATCGACTGCCACGTTCCGCCTGTGGCTCCGGCCACCTGGATATATTGACTGCCTGGCAGGGCGGTGATGACATCTGGGAAGGCGTTCCAGTTGTTACAGCCGCTTCCGCTGTCTCCACAAATGGCAGAGAAGGTGACATCGTTTGGGTCGTTCTTGAGGCCGGTGTTCCAGGAGGCAAAGTTATTGGCATTCATGTAGGAGAAGTCGTCTTCATCGGTGACAACAATGGTCGCCAATGCTGCGGAGGAGCGCAGAAATCCGGCGTTCTCACCAGATACGAGAGGCTCCGTGAGTGCGGCTTCCACCGCTGCCAGGCCTTTCTCGTCGTTGGAGCCGGCTGAGCCTTGAGCAATCGCGGCCATGAACTCCGCCTTGGGGTTGGCCGTGTTGTTGGTAATGACCGAGCCCTGAATGCGTCCAGATTCGCTGGGAGCATCCATATCCGTTGTGATGACGGCCAGGTGATAGTCCAGACCCAGGGTGAGGAACTGGTCAATGAACACGTTGAAGTTCGACTCGACCTGGTTGATGGCGCCGGCCATCGAGCAGGAGTTGTCGATTACCCAAAGAACGTCTACCTCGGTGTAGTGGTCCTGGAAGAAGATTTCCTCGTATACGGCGTCTTCACCACCAGCGCCGGCGAGGGGTACACCCACCGTCGGATCATTCGGATCGTTGGAGTCCACTTCCAGGTCCGCGTGGTAGTTCACCCAGGCCGTTGGCGTGAAGTCGACCTCAAAAACGTATTCTTCGCCGGGTTCAAGAACTGGCTCCAATCCTTCATGGTCAAACGAAGGTGCCGCTTCTCCGGCGATGCGGATGCTGCTCACCTCAAGGGGAGCCCCGCCGACGTTGCGAATGGTGACTTCTTGAGAGGGGGCGGCGCAGTCTCTTGGGGCGAATCCGAAGTCAATTTCGGAAGGAGACACCCGTATGTCGGGGTTCTCAAGGTCCGGCATCTCGCCGGTATCCTCAGTGACGGGGGGTTTCCCTTCGGTGCTGCGGTTGAGGTCGTAATCGGTGCAGCTGACTGTCAGAAAAGCTATGAAAAACAAGAATATACGCATATTGCTCAGGCGGTGCGCAGCAGATATATCGCTCAAGTTGCCGGTCGACAAACGAAAACCTACACCTGAGACGGAAAGGTAGATTCTGTGAAACTGATTTGGTTTTCTTGGATTGGTGCCGTTTGGGGGGCTCCGCCGGCTGCGCTGGAAGAGGCTCAGTGGGAAGTTCTGTCGACCAAACCTGTGGGGGTGGCTTGGGTTGAGCTTCAGGAGATTCCCTGGTGTCGGGCGGTATACACAATCGCCAAACCGATCGGTGAACTCGAGGGCTTGGTTCAGGACTTTGAACACTATCCACAGATCTTTCTGAGACTCAACGAAGTGCGGGTCCTGGAGGAGAATGTGGTCTACGTGAAGTTGGACATGCCATTTCCGGTAGCCAACCGAGACTATGTGGCCCGGTTTGTGCGCGAGGTTGTCGGGGAGGAGATTCGGTTTTCGTGGAGCGCAGTTGAGCACAAGGAGGCGCCTCTTGTGGATGCCATACGCTTGGGTCGGGCGGCTGGTCAGTGGCGGTTGAAGCCGCTGGACTCAAACAACACGGAGGTGACCTACACCTGGAATGGAGAGCTTCTTGGGGACTTTCCGGACTGGGCGCTGACCCGTGCTTGGGAGACCCAAGGCACCGAGGTGATGCATTGGCTGGAGGGGGGGATCAAGCGCTAATCGGGCCTGGGTGGTTTCTGGGTGGAGGTGGTCTGCTGTATAGTGCTTCTCGTCCCATCGGTTGGGTCTGGAGACGATGTTCATGAGACGGCATTCAAGATGGCTTGTAGCAGTGGTATGTGTTGGCGGGATGGTTCTGCCAGTAGGGTGTGGACCCGACTTGTTGTGTGGGTCGGGGACCAAGCCCGTGGATGGCTTCTGTGTGGTGGATACCGGCGAGGCGTCGGATACTGAAGCGGAAGCGGATGCGGATGCGGATGCAGATGCTGACGCGGATGCAGATGCGAACCAGCCCCCATCTCGGCCTACCGTGGACATTCAGCCGAGTTCGCCGACAACGGACCAGGACTTGTTGTGCATTGTGGCTCAGGACTCCATCGATCCGGAGGGAATGCCGGTGAGCTACACCTATGGTTGGGCGACCGATGGCAGTCCTGCGGGCAACTCCACCCAGATGGTTTCCTCAAGCACAACGAGTTCAGGTCAGACCTGGGCCTGCCGGGTCACACCAAACGATGGAACTCAGGACGGGGCTTTTGGAATCGCCAACGTGGTGATTCAGTAGCATACAGCCCCAGGTCCTGGGTGAATCAAGCGCTTCGGGCGGCGAGAATAGCTGCATCGACTTCTTCGATGCGTCCGGCCTGGTCTTCCCAGAAGGCCTGGCTTTTGAGGGCGTCGAGTTCCGCCACGTTCTTTCCTTGTTGCTCCACCCATGTGAAGTACTTCTGGTTGTGCCAGCGCAGACGGGCAGTATCGTTTCCTTCCAGTAGCCAGTCGTCGTCGATGGCCTGAAACTCCTGAAGTCGACGGAGGGTGACTTCTCGACTCTGAGGCCCCTCTCTTTGCTCCAGAAGGCGCAGTACAGAGGGGTACCGATCAAATCCATCGGTTGCAAGAGTCACCACCAGGTCGTCTTTGCCCAGCCCGAAGTGCTTCGCAGACTTCATGGCGCCCAGGAGATTGCAGAGGCCGCTTACGCCCAGTCGTCCAAGCCAACCGGAAGCAGCCTCCGTATCGAGGCCCAGTTCTTGTGTGAGTACTTCCGCTCCCTCTTGAAGCATCTGCAGGCCACGAACACAGGCCTCGTCATCGATGCAGCAGAGCAAGTCCATGTTCAAGACGTTGTGAATCCAGGTGACATGCTTGTCTCCAATACCCTCGATACGGTGTGCGCCATAGCCTACGTTGTAGAGGGTAGGGCACTGGATGGGTTCCAGGCCGACGATGCGAGTGTCCTGGGTTGTCTTCAAGCGGTCCCCGGCTCCGATGGTCCCGGAACTACCCATAGCGGAGACGAAGGCTGCGACGCGTCCCCCGTATCCAAGCTGTTTGGAGAGTTGTTCGGCGGCGTGCGACGTCACTCCGTGGTGAAACCGATAGTTGCCCCACTCCTCGAACTGGTTGAGCACCCGAATCTCAGGCCGTTTCCGAAGCCGCTTGACCTCGTCGTAGATTTCCTTGACGTTGGATTCGCTCCCTGGCGTGGCGACGATATCTGCGCCGTACCCTTTGATCATCTCAAAGCGCTCGGCGCTCATTTCCTCGGGCAGCACGACCAGCGAGCGATACCCCATCCTCGGACCTACCCACGCCCCGCCGATTCCGTAGTTCCCTGTGGAGGGGAATACCAAGGTGTGCTCATTTGTATCCAGTGTTCCGGTGAGCTGACGCTCTACAACACAGGAGTATGCAGCACCTACTTTGTGAGAGCCCGTGGGAAACCGAGAACCCAGCAGAACTGCAATGGGGGCGTCGATTCCCGTGAGCTCAGGGGGCACCAGCCAGCCTTGTACCTCGCCGTTGTCTTCCATCCAGCGCACATCGAACAAGCGCACCGGGTCTAATGGGTCGGCTGCCCGCACTTGTGCGCGCAGTTCTTCGGGCAGTAGCGTGGGATCCCGCATTTCGGAGAAGGTGGGTCCGAGGATCATTGGCGGCTCCAGCATTAGGATGGTGACATGTCTGTCGAACTTCTTTGTACAGTCTGCGGCGAATCCTACCGTGGCGTGGAACTTATGACATGTCCCGCCTGTGGGCCTTGGGGGATTCTCGAGGTTGTTTGCCCCCTGGAACGCCCGGTGGGAGAACCCGGTGATGGAATGCGGCGTTGGCTACCGCTGTTGCCTGTAGACCCGGGAATGGCCATGCCTGAGCTTGTGGTGGGTGACACCCCACTGGTAGAAGCGCCAAGGCTGGCGCGACATCTTGAATACAGCCGCTTCCGAATCAAGGACGAGGGGCGAAACCCATCGGGCTCACTCAAAGACAGGCCTTCATGGGTTGGCGCTGTTCTCGCACAAGGACGCACAGTGGCGTGTGCCTCGACAGGCAATGCGGCGTCTTCGCTCGCGGTGATGTGTGCATCGATGGGCACTCCCGCTGTCATTTTTGTACCGGATCGAGCACCGGAGCCTAAACTCGCGCAGTTGACGGTCTTTGGTGCGCGGGTTTTTCGGGTGCTGGGCTCCTATGACGCGACCTACGACTTGTGTACGGCGGTGTCTGAGCGGATGGGCTGGTACTCGCGGAGCGCGGCTGTGAACCCGTACCTGGTGGAAGGCAAGAAGACCTGTGGCCTGGAGCTTGGGGAAGTGGAGCCTGCGGACTGGGTCTCGGTGAGCGTCGGGGATGGATGCACCATTGCTGGAATATGGAAAGGCCTCAAAGAAATGTATTCACTGGGTATTTTGGATCGTTTGCCACGCCTTTTGGGGGTGCAGGCGGAGAAGGCGCCGGCGGTCTACCAGGAGTGGGCGGGGGGAAACCTGAGCGCTACACCTCGGGCTCCAGCCGCCGCTATCGCGGAGACGCTCGCGGACTCCATTTCAGTGGGTGTGCCACGCAATTGGAGGCGCGCCGTGCGAGCGGTTCAGGAGTCAGGCGGAGAGATGATTCTGGTGTCCGAGTCTGAGATTGATGAGGCGATGCGTATGACGGCGCGTTTAGGCGGGGTGTATGCCGAGCCTGCGGGAGCCACAGCTATTGCTGGGTTGGCGCGTGCACGCCTCGGTGGCTCGGTCATTGCGGTGGCCAGCGGGTCAGGCTTGAAGGATGTGGATGGGGCTACTCGGGCCGGCGG
>JAYZDK010000215.1:0-9273 GCA_036337845.1 Myxococcota bacterium
TGCCTCCAGAATTTGATTCCGAACGGCTTGTCCCGGGTCCTTCTTGTAGTGCTCCATGAGGTGCCAGAGGGCCGGGGCGCGGGTGGAGAAGGTCTGAGCTGTCAATGAGGAGGCTCGTTCACCTCCTTTGCGGCCACCAACACCGTCGGCGACCAGGTAAAGACCGTGCCTCTCGTTAGCGCTGATGGAGTCCTGATTGTTTTTGCGCTTGTGACCTGTGTGGGTCGTGGCACCGAAGTGTTTCATAAGAAGGTCAGTAGACCACAGGCGATGGTGGTCAGTGTGTAAGTTGATCTTCGGATATGTCGGTGAGTACGCCCCCTTCGTCATCGAGGAGTGCTGAATAGCAAGGTTGTTCCTCCACGAGTTGGACACTGAGAATGCGACCCCTTCGCCCGTCGGAAAGCTCAATTGGGTCACCGAGTTGATAGGTGGCCTCGGGCAGTGGTGCGGGTACCTCGACGGGTTCTCCGTGTTCCACCCACTCGGCCCAGCCGCCCTGGAGGGTTCGGGCGTTGGTGAAGCCGGCTCCTCGAAGAGCCTCGGCCACCTCTTCAGAGGATTCACCCCCCGTTGCATCGTAGACAGTGACTTTTTGGACCATGTCTGTGCCGAGCACTGAAGGGTCGCTGAGCAGGTGGGGGCCGGAAAGTAGTAACGCTCCGGGTAGGTGGCCAGCAGACCACTCTTCCGGGGGTCGGATATCCACCACACAGGGCGACACCCCTCCTGCGATCTGGGCGGACACCCAGGTGCGCCCTATCAGAGTCTTGTGGTTGGGCCCGGGTGTATCTCCGCTGCCATCTACGACACGTGGAATCAGGTCGGGGTCATAGCTTCCGGAGTGCATATGCCTTTCTTGTTCCTGACGAGCCTCCGCTTGTTCTTCCATGTTTAACAAACGCAGTGCAGCCTTCTTGGCGGCACGTCGTAGGTTCTTCCGAATCATCGGTGCTCTCCTTGTCTATGGTGCCCCGGGCGAGGCGTGCTATGAGAGCCTATCCCCCCGCTTGGAGAGGCACATGGGACTTCTTAGAATTCTTGTGTTTGGACGCCCCAACGGCATTCGAGCCCGATTGCTCGGACGAGCCACAGGCAGTCCTGAAAGGCTCGCTCCCATGCAGGAGCGAGGGTCAGCGGCGGCGGAAATGGTCGTGGGAGAACGGTCGCTGAGTCTGGGCCTTGAAGCGCCCAAGGATGTGACGCCTCCTGAGGGGTATGAGGTCGTCCTGCACAAGGATGCGCTCGAGGCGGGACAAGTCATCGAGATCATCATCGCTGGCCGGGCCATAGCTGTAGCCAACGTGGATGGAACGTTCTTTGCGCTCTCCAATGCTTGTCCACATGCCCAAGGGCCGCTGGGCGAGGGCACGCTCGCTGGCCCGGTGGTGTCTTGTCCCTACCATGGTTGGGAGTTTGATGTTCGCACAGGAGGATGCCTGACCGACCCCTCCGCGACAGTGGAGACCTATGCGGTTGAGGTCGTGGAGCACGCGGTCTGCGTGGCGATCTGAGGCGGAGGCGAAGCCGTTGACGCTGGACCCCAACAACTCCGAGGTGGAGGCCGACCTGGCTGAGGCGCTCCAGACGATCAGCCGGCTTCAGTCGGAGCTCGAGACTCTGCGAGAGGAGAGCCAGATGGAGGGTTCTCCGGTCACCGCGCAAGCGGAGTTCGGGGAGCTGATTGATACGGCCCCAGAAATGATTCTTGTGGTGTCGCGGGAGGGTCTAATCGTTCATCGGAACAACAAGGCGGAACAGTTGGGCGAGGAAGCCGTATTCTCCGCCTGTTTTCAGGAGCCTGAGTTGGTGGAGGGTATCCTCGAACAGGGTTTTGTGGCGGTAGACCAGGGGCATCTGTGCTTGACGGATGGGCGCCTGGTGCTGCTTTCCTGCTCACCCATTCGGTTTCGGGGCCAGGATGCTCACCAATATCATTTGCGCGATGTGACCTCGTCGAGCCTTCTTTCTGAGGAGCTTCAGTTGGTTCATCGCATGGCGGCCGTTGGGAAGTTGGCGGGCGAAGTAGCTCATGCGATCAATAATCCGCTATCCGTGGTGATGGGCCGCGTGGAGTTGCTTCAAGCACTACCGCCGGGCCAGTTGACGGAGTCGGGTCGCCACCTGGAGGTAATGGGGGACTATGTGCGCCGAATGGCCCACATCATCAAGGGCCTACAGATATTTGCGCGGCCCGGTTTAGGTGAAATTCGAGAAATCAAGGTGTTGGATGTACTCAAGACCGCACGCAAGTCGTGTCTCGAACGGGACGAGTCGGTCCGTATCGTGCTCGATGTGGAGCCGGAGGGGCTTGGGGTGATGGCGGATCGGGTTCAACTGGCTCAGGTGTTTGATGGCCTGATGTCTTCTCTGGCGGCTACTTCTGGACGGCGATCGGTGATTCAGGTTCATGCGGGTAAAGGGGGCCCTGGGGTCATCATTGGTATGGGTACAGACCGGGGGGCTGTGGGGGCCGGTGCTGAGGGGCCCAAGGAGTGGAGGAGCGTCGAGTCGATTCCAGACCGCATGGGTTTCGGTGTGTCCGTCGGCTCGGCGATTCTGCGGGAACACGGCGGAGGTCTGTCGATTGGAGGCAGTACGGTGGCCGAGCGTTGTTACCGAATAGAGCTGCCTGGCTGGAGTGATGCGTCAGAAAGGTTGCCGACAGGTAGTCTGTCGAACGGGCAGAGTATTCTTGTAGTCGAAGATGAGCAGGGAGTACGGGAGTTGGCCGTCGACATGCTACTGGCTGCTGGGTATGAGACGAGTTCTGTAGAGGATGCCGAAGAAGGTTTGGCTCGATTGGCGGCCGATGCGGTTGATGCAATCTTGGTCGACGTGAATCTCCCGGGAATGTCGGGTATTGCCTTCCGTGAATCCGTGCTGAGCCAATGGCCGGAGTATCAATCCCGAATCATTCTGATGACAGGATTGGACATTCGTGCCCCAACCGGCGTCCCCATGTTGAGGAAGCCGTTCTCTCATGCCAGTCTCTTGAAGGCTATCGGGTCTGTCGTGGGCCTGGCGGAGACGGTCTCGACCTAAACGTCAAGTTCCTCGACGTCCGTGGCTCTGTCCATGATGAAGTCGAAGCGGGCTGAAGGGTCCTTCCCCATGAGGTCGCTTACGATTTGGTCGGTCAACAGTGCCTTTTCTGCTGGGATTTCGACGCGAAGCAGGCGCCTCCTTCGCGGATCCAGAGTGGTGCGGAAGAGAGTGCCGGGCATCATTTCTCCGAGCCCCTTGAATCGCGAAATTTCCGCTTTGTAACGGGCGGGTAGGGAATCAAGAATCCGCTGCTTCTCACGTTCATCCGCTGCCCAGTAGGTTTCTTTGCCGGCATCGATTCGATACAGAGGTGGCTGAGCCAAGAATACGTGGCCGCCCTGGATTAGGGCAGGCATGTGTCGATAGATGAAGGTCAACAGCAGCGTGGCGATATGGTGGCCATCTACATCGGCGTCCATCAGTAGAATCAGCCGGTCGTAGCGAAGGCGTGAGGCATCGAAGTCTTTTCCAATGCCGCAGCCCAGGGCTTGAACGATATTAGAAAGTTCCTGGTTTTTCAGGACCGCCTGAAGGTTGGCGCACTCTGTATTGAGGACCTTTCCACGAATGGGCAGCACGGCCTGGGTCTCGCGGTCCCGGCCTTGTTTTGCGGAGCCTCCCGCAGAATCTCCCTCGACAATGAAAAGTTCGGACTTTGCGGGGTTGGTTGACGCACAATCTGCGAGCTTTCCTGGAAGGTTCAGGCGGTGGGACACGGCGGATTTTCGACGAACCTGTGTCGCTGCCGCCCGGGAGGCCAATCGCGCTCGGGCAGCCTGGACCGCCCGGTTGACCACCAACTCGCCCCAGGTCTTGTGATCGTGGAGCCACTGTTCCATGACCGGGCGCAAGGCGCCCTCCACCGCTCCCCGAATCTCCGGATTGTTGAGCTTCTCCTTGGTTTGGCCCTGGAACTGAGGCTCGGACACCAGGACGGAGAGCATGCAAACCAAGCCCTCCCGGATGTCATCGGCTGTCAGTTGTACGCCCCGTGGCGACAAATCATGGGTCTCGATAAAATTTCGGATGCTTCGTACCACGGCATCTTTAAGGCCTTGCTCATGTGTGCCTCCGTCTCGTGTTGGAATGCCGTTCACAAAGGTATGGAGCTCCTCTCGCGGTGAGTCGGTCCAGGCCAGAGCGATGTTCAACTTGCATAGGGAACCGTTTACTTCACGGTCCCAGCTGAACACCTCGGGGGTCAGAGAACTGCGCTCGGACTGATTGAGGCAGTGCGAGAGGTAGTCGTTGAGGCCGCCATCATGCCGGAACTCACACGAGGTGTTCGTGCCCTCATCCTTGAACAGAATTCGCAGACTTGGGTTCAGATAGGCCTTGACCTCAAGGCGTTCGCGGATCATTCCGGTATCGAACACCGCAGGTCCGAATATTTCGTCATCTGGAGTAAAGGTGATCTGAGTCCCCGAACCTCGGGCCGCGCCCACCTTCTTGACGGGCCCCCGTGGCTTCCCGCGGCGATAATCTTGCCGGTATTCGCTGCCGCCCCGGCGAATCGTAGCCGTAAGACTCGACGCCAGCGCATTGACTACCGACGACCCGACTCCGTGGAGGCCGCCGGAGGTGATGTAGTTCTGTTGGTCGAACTTACCTCCGGCGTGCAGGGTTGTGAGGATGATCTCCAGTGCCGCCTTTTTGTGCACAGGGTGTTTGTCCACGGGAATACCCCGGCCGTTGTCCTCGACCGTGGCCGTGCGGCCGTCTGCATGGAGGGTGACACCGATTCGGGTGGCGTAGCCGTTGATGGCCTCATCCACGGCATTGTCGACGATTTCCCACAACAGGTGGTGAAAGCCGGCCTTGCCTGTGCCTCCGATGTACATGCCGGGTCGCAGCCGGACGGGCTCAAGCCCTTCCAGTACGGTAATGTCTTGAGCGGTATAGCTCCCAGCCATGGCTTACTCCTCCCCCTTGCCGCGTCCACCGAGCTGGATGTGAGGCTCCTGGACCCATTCTGAAAAATTCCCGCGTCGGATTACGGCTGCACCCTTCGCGCCTCGCTTGCCTGCGTGTTTGCTGAACCGAGCCTTTTCTTCCCGCCCGTTATTGGTTCGAACGAGGGCACCTTGCCGGTGTTTCTCGGACAAGCTGAATGCCAGGACAGAATCGTTATCGTTGAGTTTGATTGCGAGAAATCCCTTACCGGCCGAGCGTACCAGGGACAGCTCCGTCACCGGATAGGCCAGCATATGACCCTTTCGGGTCGCCAGTGTGGCGAACTCATTTCCGCGACAGGGATAGACCGCCACCAGCGCGTCTTCTTCGGACTGTAGCTTCACGCACCGGCGTCCATTCCGGGTGGAAGGCTCTGCGTGTGAGCTCAAGTGGAATCTCAGGCCCCGACCTTTCTGGGTGACCGCTACGCCGTAAGGTGGCGCCGGTTCGTCCTCGGAGACTGTTTCCGCTATCTCAGGGGCGGTTCGTGGGTAGTTGCGCGGGTCATGTGAGATGACTCCGATGACCTTTTCACCGGCGGCAAATTTGAACTGGCGCTGTACAGGTTCTCCGTGCCCTGTTGTCGCGGGGATGGCTTCCGTGCGCAGCGTGTATGCGCCACCGTGATCGGTGAAGAAGGTGAGCGTTGTACGCGTGCAGACCTTGAAGAGCCACCCCAGTGAGTCTCCTTCGCGAATGCGAATCTTGGACACGTCTGTGAAACTCGACTGCCTCTTGATCCATCCATCCCGGGTCACGATAGCGAAGGTGTCTTCTGCCACGATGTACGCGTCTTCGTCGTACACATGCTCTTCTTCCTCAATCACTGCGATGGTGGTTCGCCGCTTCTCGCCGTACTTCTGCCGAATCTCCAGCAGTTCTTCTCGAATCTCCTGCCAGAGACGAACCTCGGAGGCGAGGATTTCTTCGATTCGGGCCGCTTCTGTGCGCTTCTCTTCAAGCTCCTCCATGATTGCCAGGATTTCAAGTTTGGCGAGGCGGTACAGCTTGATTTCAAGAATGGCGTCCGTCTGAATGTCATCGAGGTCGAATCGGTTCATCAACCGCTCTGCGGCGTCGCGCTTTCCTTCCGAGGCTCGAATGATTTGAATGGCTTCGTCCAGGGCGTCAAAGACCAGCTCAAAGCCTTCCAGGATGTGTATGCGTTCCCGAAGTTTGCGGAGATCATAATCAAATCTCCTCCGCACGGTTTCCATGCGGAACTCCAGCCAGCCCTCCAGAATTGCCTTGAGCCCTAAGCGAGCGGGGGCCGCAACATCGGGATTCCCGGTGGGCTGAAGGCAAGTCAGGTTCACGTGGTAGCGCTGCTGCAGGGGTGTGTGCTTATACAGCCAGGCCACGGCGGCATTGACGTCATCTGCTTTGCGAAGCTCCAGCACAATGCGAACGATGTCGGTGGACTCATCACGCACATCTACGAGCTGCGGGACCTTCCGATCGCCGATCATCTGCCCGATTTTCTCTACGAACTGTGCCTTATTGAGGGCATAGGGTAGCGAATGCACGATTAGATAGTTCTTTCGACCCTTCTTTTCGGTGCTGTGTTCGCCCCGAACTGTGACCGGCCCGGAGCCCGTCTCATAGATTTCCCGCAGCTCTTTGCGGGTGTTGATGATGCGGCCGGCTGTGGGAAAGTCAGGCCCTTTCACCTTGCGGCATAGCATGGTGTTGGTGACTTCATCCTCATCGATGAGCAGCACACACGCGTCAATAATTTCGCGCAGATTGTGTGGGGGAATCCGGGTGGCCATGCCGACCGCAATGCCCTCCGCGCCATTGATGAGTAGCTGGGGAAAGCGAGCGGGCAGTACAACCGGCTCGTGGGTTTGCCCGTCGTAGTTGGGCCGGTCGTTGACCGTGTCCTTTTTGAGTTCTTCCAGCAGCTCCAGCGCGATCGCTCGCAGCTTGGCTTCCGTATACCGCATGGCTGCCGGAGGATCGCCATCGAGGCTGCCGAAATTGCCTTGCCCGTCCACAAGCATGTGCCGTAGTGAAAAGGGCTGGGCCATACGGACCATCGCGTCGTAGATCGATTGATCCCCGTGGGGGTGGTACTTGGCCATGACCTCTCCGATCACGGCAGCAGACTTTCGATATCGCGCATCGGGGCGAAGATGCAGGTTGTGGTACATCGCGTAGAGGATGCGCCGCTGGACCGGCTTGAGTCCGTCTCTGAGATCCGGCAGCGCTCGGGCTGTGATGACGGAAAGAGCGTAGGAGAGATATCGACGACTGGTGGCCTCGTGGAGGGCCACGGGCTGAACCTGTGCAGGCTTGGGATGCTGTGGGGCTGTGGGGATTTGGGAGGGGGGAAAGGTGGGTGTAGATCCTTTAGCAGGGTAACCCGGGTTTCGTCACGTATTCGGACAGGGTTTGTCCGTACCACCGCAAAATTCAGCTCTCTGTTAGGGGTAGACTACTGCGCCGAGGCCTTGTTGATGATTCGAGAGTGCAAGAGTTGCGGAGCGGTGGTCGAGTTTCCCGAGGGAAACGTGAGCATTTCCTGTTCTTATTGCGCCTCGCCATTGGTGGACTCTGAGCGCGCCAAAGAGGAAGTGTCTGCCGTTGCGCCGTTTCGCATTCAGCGCAGTGTGGCCGAACAGAAGCTGAAGGAACACCTCGCAGGTCATTTCTGGGCGCCGGCCGAGGTGCGTAAGGGGATGGTGCGAGACCACCTTCTGCAGGGCGTGTTGGTGCCGTTCTGGGTGTTTCAGGGTGTGGCCCGCAGTCATTTCAGCGCTCGGGTAGGCATCCATTGGTGGAGAACGGAAACCTATGTCGACGACAAAGGAAATGTGAGAACCCGACAAGTGAGGGAGACCGAGTGGTTCAGTCACTCCGGTAGCGCAATCTGTGCCCTGGATGGGCAGCTTGTCTCGGCCTCAACCGGGCTTCCGGAGGCGGAGTCGAATGCCTTGGAGCCATTCGACTTGGGGCGGGCGGAGCCCTTCGATGCAAGGCTCGTGTCCGGGTGGAGTGCTGAGCTCCCCTCTATCGGTCGTGACACCGCGGACGGAACCTGTGTGGAGGAGGTTCGGACTGGGGAGGCTGCGCGGGTCGCGACCCGGCTGTTACCCGGAGATGAAGCGGTTCTGAAGGATATTCAGACCCATGTAGACATAGAGGAGGCGAGCCTCGTGATGTTGCCTGTCTGGATGGCCAGCTATCGTCATGGAGACGAGGTCTACAGGCAGTTGGTCAATGGTCAGACTGGCCTGTGTGTGGGAGAGGTGCCCACATCCAAACTCAAGATCTTCACAGCCGTAGTGGGGGCCATGTTGGCGGCGCTGGTCATATTCCTTTTGGTGTCCCAATGGAACTGATTCTGGAATGTACAGGTTGCGGTGGTGCGGTCGTGTATGACGCGAACCGAGAGCAGGCGGCCTGTGTCTTTTGTGGCGCCGAGGCTTTGGACCGACAGGAAGTAGAAGAGCCCGCGGAGGTGCCGGATGGCATCCTCCCTCAGGAGGTGACGCTGGCTGCCGCTCAAGAGGAGTATCGGGCTTGGGCCCGGAGCAGCTGGTGGCACCCGGAAGAGATGCGAAATCTCAGTGTGGACCTACAGCTCTTGTTGATTCCGGCCTGGCGTTTCGAGGGCGACGTGGAGAGTCATTGGAATGGCTTGGAATCCGCCGTGACCAAAAGTGGTAAGCGTCCCGTTGGCGGAAGCGATGAGGCTCGGCTTGTACATATGCTTCCGGCATCGCAGGGGATCTCGGCAGCCGAGCTTACCGAACTGGAACCCTTTTATATCGAAAAGGTCCAGCCTTGGGTGGGGGTCGGTGAGGAGGCTCCATACGAGCTGCCCGGCCTGACCGAGCAGGCTGCGCGTTCGCAGATGCATAGCCTGATGTCCGATGTGCATGTACAGGTGATAGCCGCACGGCACCGGTTGTTGTCTTGTGTGGCCAGTTCTCTTGTACAGAACGAAACCGTTCAGTTGTTGGTATTGCCAGTCTTTATTGGGGCGTTTCGCTTTCGGGACCGGCCCTGGCGCTTCGTGGTGAATGCCCAGACGGGCGAGGTAGTCGGGGATGCTCCAGTGGACCGGATGAAGGTGCTCGCAGTTACCCTGGGCACGGTAGTGGCACTCGGTCTTCTGGGGGCGATCTTTTCGGAAATGTAGCTCCTCAAGAAACGCGTTCGTAGCTGCCTTCAGCGCTGTCTGTCTGTTCAAGCAGTACCCGGATCAGCGTGCCTTCGACATCGATTGATTGGCCGCTGTTCACCACATCGGCTGACTTGCCGTCC
>JAYZDK010000216.1:0-5756 GCA_036337845.1 Myxococcota bacterium
CATGATGGTCATCAGAAAGACATCAAACACGCCGAAAGCCACCACTGCGAACACGCCAATGGCCTCCATCTCCTTCGGCAGGTAGGGCGGGATACCAGACACGGGTATCGACCAGATCGCAAAGGGCAGCCAGGCCCGAACCAGCCGGCCGCGACGCCCCCGGGTCAGCTTGCGAGAACGCTCAAGCGGGTGCTTGGAGCGATCGTCTGTGGCTGTGATGGGGTCCACAAACGCAAACCAGAGCCCATAGACCACGCCCGGTATCAAGACAATCATGCCCAACGTGATCAGGATGAAGGCCTTGGCGTGTGGGCCCACCATGCGTCGATACTTGCTGCGTGCAAACGCCCAGGCCGTCTGAATCGTCGGCGTGGGTTTGTCCTCTTCATGACTCTGCCAACAAAAAATCGCTGCGGCCGCCAGAAAGGGAAACGTGAGACAACACCAAATCAAGAGCACAAGCTGCTCACCAGCGCCCCAGAGAAGAAACTGCATCTGTGGGTCTGTGCTTGTCCAGGGAACCAGCACTGGGCCGAGCTTCCACATCAGCACATGGCCCAGCCCACCGTAGACCAACAAGAAGGGAAACAGCACTGGCAAGTGCGTCACCGTTCTACGAGTGGCCGTCCAAAGAACCGAAAAGACTCCATCCATGAACAGGCCTGGCAGAAACAACGCCAGCCCGCCCAGAAGCATGGGCATAGACGGCAAGGCCAGCTGCCCTTCGAGTGCTGCTGCTACAAACTTGAAGTAGGACACCCCAAGAAGCACTGCACCCACCACAGAACTCAGAATCAACGCCTGTCGTTTCATGCGCTCGTCACCTACACACCAGGGGGTCCGGAACTAACGGTGCTCGGGTCGGAGAGCAAGATCGGTTAGCTATCAGTTCCACAATCCGAGTTCGCCATGTCCCGAGACATATTCCACGTAGACGCCTCATTTGAGAAGGCCTTCTCCACCGAGTCCCTGACCCTTCAGGATCTAGAAGCGGTAAGGCTCACACTTCAGGGCAGCTCGGTAATCGACTGGAACAAGCTCAATTTTCAGTCGCTTGAAGAAGTGGACCAGTTTCTATCGATGCACCTCATCGACGTCAGCGATCCCATGGATCTCGAACGACTGCACTTCGTGTTCAACCAGGCGGTCACCTACTTAGAAGAAGACCTCGACGTTCGCTTTCCAGAGGACCTGCGCAACCCCGAAGATGTGCGCGAAGTATTCATGGCCGCGTCTACATACACGGGGCGCTTTCGGAGACGTCAGACGCTGGCCTGCATGCTGCTCAAGCTCATGCATGTCATCAACCACATGGAAGCCGCAGACCTGAAGTTTCAGATTCCAGTACCCGAGGCCAAGCTTCTCGACCGTGCGGAAAAGCGCATCATCGAACATGCTGAAAGACTGCGGGAGTCCGGCTACCCCTTGCTGGCATTCTACGGTTCCCGAAAGACCCGTACCTCCACCATTACAAAGCTGCTGGCCAAGAGAGAAACCATTGCAGCCACCATCTTCGACAAGCTCCGCTTCCGCCTCGTGGTGGAAAACTCAAGTGAGATCCTTCCACTGATCGCGCACCTCTCCAGGACCTTGTTCCCATTCAACTACGTCATTCCGGGCCAGAGTCACAACAACATCCTTCACTTCAAAAAGGCGCTGAAGGAAAACCCTCACTTCTCCGAGTTGAGCCCCAATCTGCAGCGCCTGCGTCCTCGCGCTTCGGAGTGGCTGCCCGAGAAAAATCCGTTCTCTGGCTCCAACTACCGCATGATCAACTTCATTGTGGACTTTCCCGTCCGAGTCGATGAACTCGTCGACAACTTCCAGACCGATCAGTCCTACATCCTGGGCCGGGATGTGTTTGTACTGGTGGAGTTCCAGGTGATTGACGCCAAGACCGCACGAGAAAACGAGCAGGGCGAGAACGCCCATCACCTCTACAAGAAGCGCCAGCGAAAAATCGTGGAAAGCCGCCTGCTACGAGGTTCCCGCTCTCGCCTCAAGGACTTCGGAGAGGACCCTCGAGACCGTTGAAGCTCAGGGAGTAAACACCAGGTAGGCTTTTCCTGTCTGGTCCACGTGCTCACCCTGCCACGCTCCGATGAGAAGGTCATTGAGGCCATTTCCATCCACATCACCAGCAGCCGATACCGCATAGCCGGCTTGATCCAGCGCACCTTCTCCCAGGAAATGGTGATCCGCTGTGGTCAGGCTCCGAGTACCGGGGCCGTCGAGGCTTGAGGACAACACCAAATAGGCACCTCCGGTGTGCTCGTAGAGAAAGATGTCTTTGCGGGCCGAAATCAAGAAGTCAGGCCGGCCATCCAAATCGATGTCGCCCAAGTTGGCGTTGCTTTGGCCCGCCAAATCATGGCCAGTACCGACAAATTGATAAGCCGCCTCACTCAAGGAGCCCTCACTGCGTTCTCCAAGCTCCGCACCCAACACAACGTAGGCCTTGCCCGAGTCCGTACCCCCATCATTATTGCCATACGCTCCCAGAAGAAGGTCGGAGAGCCCATCGTCGTCGAGGTCTCCGGCACTTCGGGTCCCATAGCCCAGGGTATCTCCCCCGTTCTCGCCCGCGAACGAATAGCTGGCAGATCCCAGGTCCATTGTGGTGCCAGGTGCAAGGTCCGCTCCGAGTTGAACATAGACTTTGCCCGAGCCCCGCTCCCCAGAGGGGCCACGTCCGATTCCCCCGGCTTCACTCTCCGTGGCCGCCACCGCCACATCCGAAAGCCCATCTCCATCTACATCTCCCAGGCCCGACACAAAATACCCCGCGAGGTCGAGCGGGTTCTCCCCCACAAACGCGTAGTCCGCGTCTGAAACAAGCACCCTCTTTCCCGCGGCCTGCAGAGTCTGCCCTGACCAGATGTAAGCCTTGCCTGCATCGAACCCCGATTCGTCATGGCCATAGGACCCTGCCACCAGGTCTACCCAGCCATCTCCGTCCACATCGCCCGCTGCACCCAAGCTATGGCCCATGCGCTCCCCATCTTCTTCCCCGGCAAAAATCACAGAAGACTCCGAAAGACTGCGACTCACCGCTTCTCCCAGATCGGCGGCCAACACCAGGTACATGCGGCCGCGGTCCAGGCCCTCATCGTCCGCCCCATACCCACTGATCAGAAAGTCGGAGAGCCCATCTCCGTCTACATCCCCTGTTGCCGCCACATTGTGCCCCGACCAGTCGCCACCACACACACCGATCAGGTCAATCGAGCCTTCGACCTCCCCATCACAAACGTCATCTTCTTTGACCCCATCCTCTCCAAGAAAGGCATAGTCGGCATCTGCAAGCTCAAAAGATCCACCCTCACTAAGAGTAGACGCCAACACCAGGTAGCTCTTCCCCGCATTCACACCCGCTTCGTCATTCCAATACGAAGACACCAGAACATCCGATCGCCCATCCCCATCCACATCCCCCACACCAGCCAGGGCCGCACCCGCGATGTCGCCAAACTCCTCCCCGCGAAACACCGTACTGACCTCACCGAGTGAGACCTCTCGATCTGGCCAACCGGTGTACTCGGGGGAGAGCTCACCGGTGTCAGCCCCCGTGCAATTTCCCTTATCGCTGGAGCACTCTGTGCCAGGACACCCCAGTAGAGCGAACAGCGGCAAGCAATAGAGTCTGGAAAACTGGGTCACGGCCTACATGATGTCATGTAAACCACTGGGGTCACTCTCCAGGCACCCAACCGTTCTGGCGCACCCAGTGCGCAACTTCTCGAGCCATCAAGGCATAGCCTTCTGCATCCGGGTGTCCCCCATCAAAGAAGAGTGGCTCTCTCAAGTTGAGGTCCTCCTCAAACGCCTGCACAAGCTCAGGCGCGACAGCCATTGCATCTGGATGAATCCACCCATCCATGCCATCCGCCACAACCTCCGGTGCTGAGGCCCGCCGGTAGATGTCGCGAATCGGCAGGCGAACCAGGCGGTGTTCGGAGCCCGCTCGCTCAAGCCACACCAATGTCTCCCCAGGCTTACCCGTGGCGCGCTGGGCAGCCGTTCGAAAGGCCGGAGTGAGTTCCAGCACAGGAACAGAACCCAGGGTCTTCTTGATCAGCTCCGCATCTGCCCCAACCGCATCAGGCACTTGAGGATAGAGTCGCTCCAGCGCCAGCTGCTGCGTATCAAACGTAGACAATGGAGGGCGCACCACCAACAGCCTGGCGGGCGAAACAGCCTCGGCCATTCGCCCAACCGCCCGCTCAAACGCCTGGTGGGGGCGCGGAGCTGGATAGTCCGGACGAGACAGAAAGATCACCAGGTCGGAATCCAAGAGGCCCCCCTGGGCCTCCACCCAGCGTGCAAGCCCCGACGGCTCCCCCGCCGGTGCACCGGCGTTGATCACTTCTACGCCCAGCAGGTCACTGAGAATGGCCGGATAGCTCTTCTCATAGGAAACCCCCCAGCCAAGACTGATCGAGGCCCCCACACACAAAATGCGCCCTCCAGATGCAGGCACCTCGTACTCGGAAATGCTCTGTCCCTTCCCTACATCCTGGCGTCGCAAGCCCCGCTCATCCGTTGTGATCGAAAACTGTCGGCGGCGCTTGAAGCGCTCCAGCATCTCTGGAGTTGGCGCTTCTTCGAGTTCATGGGGCCGATTGGGCACGACCACCTCAGCGGAGCGCAGCCCAGGCTTGAGACCCAGGCTCGTGCCGGCGTCCACCTGCTGGGGATCGGCCATCCAAGCCGCGTCCAGGGTTTCCCGGTCGAATATGTCCTCCGACAGTCCACCGGGCCCTGCCCCCTGCCAAACCCAGAGGCCCACCCCTAAAGCCACCACAACGAGCAGCGCCACCAGGCCCCAAAGGAGCCGGAACATGGTTGGATTCGGCGACGAGTCAGCCATTCCTGGTACAAGCCTCTCGGAGGTCAAAGCCTCCAGTCTCCAAGATTAGCGCTGCGGTTTCCCAAGCGCCTGTCTCAGGCCACAAAAAAAGAACCCCCCATCCGTGTACTTCAGATGGGGGGTTCTGGATTGAGAGAGGTGGGAGTAAGGTGTCTCCCGAGGCCCGAGAATGGCACTTCTCGTATGGGCCTTTTGGTTTTAGTTCCCTTGATGATTGAGGCCGGTTGGCCTTCCGACCTTAGTTACGGAACAACCCGATTGGGACATGACCCCCCCAACCGCTTTTTTTAAAAAAAGATTTGAGGCGGCTTGTACACCACCATTTTTCTTGGTGAAAAAGCCACGACCGGTTACTTCCGCAGGCGCTCCGATTCTCAATCGGGTGCACCTGATCCCGCTTAGCTCAGTTGGTTAGAGCAACGGACTGTTAATCCGTGGGTCCGCAGTTCGAGTCTGCGAGCGGGAGCCATAAACAAAGGCGGCAGGGTATCGACCCTGCCGTTCTTGTTTTTGGCGGACGCCGGTAAAAGCTGGACCGCAAGGATCAAACGTCCGGTGGAAGCCGTCTTGTGTTGTAGGAAGAACTCTGGCTAACAACCGAGGTTCTTCCCCCTTGCTGCCAGATAGCCTGGACCATCTTGACCACCCCGAGCTGGTTGTCCCGGGTCAGCCGGCTGTACCTGCCGTCAGACACGTACTTTCCACGGTTGTACTGATCCGTGCCAGAGAACACATAGGGGCTGGACACCCCCCGGTCGGAATATCCCAGCCCGTTGTAGTACTCGGCGTACGTGGCCAGCGCCGCCATGTCTGACGAGTGCTCGCTGAGCTTCAGGCCGTCTCGAAGCCACGCCTTCTGGCCAAAAGCATGAACCGGCGAGTTTTC